>CAJXWH010000001.1 GCA_913062915.1 uncultured Acidiferrobacteraceae bacterium
GTCCCGAATATGAAGCGCAGCGCCCAGCGCAAAGTGAAGCGTACAAGGCGATGGTCAAAGAGTTGGCCGGCGGATAACCATCTTTTAAGTATTTGCGGTGTCGCTCTGAGCGGCGCCGCAAATATGCCGAGTTTGTCATTCTTTTCGATGCCTAGGCCCTCATTTTTCTGAATGTTTCCCGTATATACAGGCTCAATCGATGGGTAAGACGCTCATCGCGGTCGCTGATACGGTATTTCCAAGCCTGGAACCGGCCCGGCAGGCGCTTGGCAACATTGATGCCGAATTTCGTCTGGCCAAGGAACCCACAGCACAGGCGATTCTCGAAGTCGCCCGGGAAGCAGATGCGCTGTTCGTTACCTACGCCAAGATCACCGGTGACATCATCGCTGAGTTAACACGCTGCCGGGTCATCGGGCGATTCGGCGTCGGGACAGACAACATCGATATTGACGCCGCAACCCGGGCCGGCATCATGGTGACCTACGCGCCGGTGTACTGCCTCGATGAAGTCTCCGACCATACGCTTGCCTTGCTGCTCGCCCTGGCACGTAAAATCCCGTACGCCCATGCCTTGGTCAACGATCGGCGCTGGGAAATGTCAGCCGTGGTTCCCATCAACCGGCTAAAAGGACGCATCCTTGGCTTGGTCGGATTCGGGAACATCGCGCAGGGTATTGTTCCCAAGGCTCACGCCTTTGGCATCAAAACTATCGCCGCCGACCCTTATGTCTCCGATGAAGTATTTACAAAGCTTGATGTGGAGCGGGTCGACTTCGACCAACTCCTGGAACGCGCCGATTTTATTTCTATCCACACACCGCTGACAGAGGACACCAGGAATCTATTTGGCCAAAACGCTTTTAAACAAATGAAGCCCGAGGCGCTGTTAATCAATACGGCCCGCGGACCGCTGGTCGACATCGATGCACTGGCACAAGCATTAGAGGCTGGCGAAATTGCTGGCGCTGCGTTGGATGTGCTGCCACAGGAGCCACCTCCAGACGATTGTCCCTTGTTTGGACGCGACGACATCATTCTGACCCCACACACAGGGTTCTACTCAACCGATGCCTTGCTCGATCTACAAACGACCGTAGCGACCGACGTCGCATCCGTCTTGAATGGAGAGTTTCCCCGTTTTCCCGTCAACCCTGAAGTGCGAGACCCAAAGTAGGGCCACTAGGAAGGGAAGAAAATATCGGGCTCTGGTGCCGCACCAGGCAGACGCCGGGGCCGCAGGCACCTCGGCCAGTTGCCGGGACAAAAGCCCTGAAGAAGGGGATTCTTTCTTCAGATACCCTGTGCCAACCCATTCAAACAGGGCCTCAGTACGGGAACCTCTGAGGCCGGATTTCTTCCCATAAAATCGGATCTGCGGTCTTTACCCGGCGGTTCCACGGCGCTGGGCCGGACCGCTGGTGGCGAAACGACGGGCGTAGTCCTCGATTTCGTCAACCGACAGGCCTGCCACCGCGTTCCATTGCTTCTTGTTGTAGTCCACGGTTTCAAGATCGGTCGAAAAGGAATCGTTCAACCGGTTGATCATGTTAAACATGGCGCAGGCCATCGAGATCTCAACGATCTCAGTGTCGGTGAACAAGCGCTTCATCTCCTCCCAAACCGCCTTGTCGCGTTGCGCGGTATTGCGGGTCATGGCCTCGGCCCAGGCGATGACCGCCTTATCCCGTTCATCGAGGAGCGGACTGGTCTTGTAGGCATCACTGCCGAGAACTTCGAGTTCTTCCTCTGAGATACCGAGACCCTGGCCAAAGATTGAGGTATGGGCAGTGCAGTATTCGCAGGCATTGACCATCGAGGTCTTGATGTTGGCGAGATTGCGCAGGCGAGCGTCGGTGGTCGCGCCGAGACCAGGCTGGCGGACTGAAGCCACCAGGCCAAGGAACCAGCGGGCGATATAAGGGCTGTGGGCCGACAGAATGCGCACCAAGTTCGAGGTGCGGCCAAGAAACCGATCAGAAGCCGCGAATACTTCCTTGGCGATGCCGGTCGCTTGCTCGTGCGAGAGGCCCTTAAGGCGTTGATTCATAGATATTTTTCCAAGCGGTAGAGGTTATTGCCGAAAGATTACGTCAACCTGAAAATCGATCCAAATTATATTGAAGACTGGTCATAGGAAGCACGCGAAATCAGAAAAAAGGTAAGACGACATTAACTCAGACGAATTTTCTGCAGAAGCGAATCCTCAACCTCCACCCCGTCAGCCTCTGTTTGACGCCGGTTTGCAATCCGCCGTGATCCGGGCAGACGCGCACCCTCCTGTTGGCTGATAGCAACCGACAGATCCCCGATTTTCTCGGCAAATGTGTTGTCGGAATAGTGCCCAGGATCAAGCGCGATAAAACACTGCCCAGTTCTGGGGGGTCCTCCCTTCGTACCAGAAAATGGGCTGGCCGCGAGCCCGAGGTTGGCGCCAGCCAAAGCGGCAGCCATCACCTCAACCATCAGTCCAGCGCCGAATCCCTTGTAACCGCCACTCGGTAACATGGTTCCCGTAAGGGCTGCCTCTGGATCCTCGGTCGGCTGTCCGGCTTCATCCAGCGCCCAGCCCTCAGGAATTGCGCCCCCATCTCGAGCACGCTTCATGATCTCGCTCTTGGCAACGACGCTGGCACTTTGGTCGATGACAAATGCGGCTTGTTGTTCGGTTCCGGGCACGCCAAGTGCAAAAGGGTTGGTTCCAATCACGGCCTTTACCCCGCCCCACGGGGCAATGGATGCGGGTGCATTGGTGAATCCGATCCCGAGCAATCCGGCAATAGCCAAGCGCTCCACGTGATAGCCGAGCGCGCCGCAGTTATAGGAATTTCGAATTGTCAACGCAGCACAGCCGAGATTGTGTGCCGCAGGAATTAGCCGTTCAAATCCGACGTCAATGGCGGGATGCGCGAAGCCCGTTGCAGCATCCACCGCAACTGCCGCCCCTTTGTGCGCCAATACGACGGGCTTAGCCGCACCATCCACTTTACCGCAACGAACATGCTCGCAGTAGATGGGTAGGTACAGCAAACCATGGCTGCGCATGCCGTCGTGTTCCGCGGCTCGCACAGCACGTGCGAGAGAACGTGCCGCTGTTTCCTCGGTCCCGGCGCCAAGCAATGCCTCAAGTGCAAGCGCCTCTACGGCTTCTAAGTTCATTCGAGTCTTCGCCATCAAGGTCTCCTTCAGCTCCTGGACATCAGTCGTTATCAATCATGCCAGCGCCAGCACCCCGCTGTTTGGATGTGGCCGATTCGGGCACCAGTGTATGTGCTGCCAGGCGTTGTAATTCAGCCCAAATGGCCTCAGTCACCTCCACACCCCTTTGAATCGCAGCGCGTCGCGTTTCCGACTCCTTCTTTGTAGGTTTGAAGTTGCGATCCTGGGAACCACCCACCATTGTCACACTGACTTCAGATCCGTTCTTCGCCTCCTGATCTGAAAAGGGTGGCCCTTCCAATCTGCCGTGCCCCCTTTGGATCACGCCCTGCAAGACCTTGCCAGTCGACCCAACCGAGTGCAAGACGAGTTCCATTGCTCGTACAGAACTCGAACACACCAGATGGGCGAACAGCAACAACGGCTCGTCTAAACGAGCCACAGTAACTCGCGATGTGGTTTGCAGAAAATCGAAAAGCGACGGTGCCGCGTACATAACCGAGGCAAGTTTACCCTTCGTATCCGGGCACAGCGACGCGGTATGGCCGGAGATAATCACGGGCCGAGCCCTGCCCTTTCTTATGTTTTCAATAGCCCGACAAGCGATATCTGCACCAGCGAACCCCGCCCCACTCAACCAGGCAGCAGCGACCCCCGCGTCTTCCGCCAACCCTGCCGGCAGACCTACGCCGACCGCCGCCTTGCACGTGAGGGTTTCTATTTCGGCGTTCGAGGCGTGCATTAGTGCGCGGTGGGAGCGACTGGAAAGCACCAATCGTCAGCGTCTTCGCGATGTAACTCATCCGGGAGCGGCGCACCCTGAAAGAGCGTGATCCGGGTCCACAGAGCCGACTTGGGATCAAATTTTGAGGCCCCAAAAAATGCGAGTTTGTAACGCAGAAGGTGAAGCGGAAGACAATCTTCGCCGACCAGGTTGTCCTGTATCTCGCCGTAGGTGTGAACTGCGTTTGCCTGAATACGGCGGACTACATGACGGTGCTGAGGATGCGACAGTAAATATTGTGCCAGGGAAACCGCGTCGTCCGTCACCGTTAACTGCCGGTACAACCGCTGCACGTCCCGCGCAATAGCCAACGGCATTTCTCGATCCGCACCGGCTTCCGAATATCGATTACCGAATCTCGGTTCCAATTTGTTGACCGATGTATACCAGAAATGCTGCTGGCTTCCTGGATGGTCGAAATCAATCTCGAGTGCCCACCGATAGTTCTGCTCAATGGTACTTTGGAGTTCGCGCATGCTTTGACTTGCATCAATACTCGAGCGACCCTCCGAACTCAATGTTGACTCCAGCTCATCCACCAATTCCGGATAGAGTTCGAGCAGCAGGCTCACCAGGAACTCTTGTGTTTCAACCGACAAGCAGGCCTCTGCCATTTGGTACAAACGATTCCATGGGCGTTTCTCCACCAGCGGCGAGGCTGCAACTGAAACCCATTCTCTGATCCTCGCGACACCGGAACGGGTCTCTAAAATACTGGCGTGTTGCCGGCTGTCTTCGACTTGCCATTCGTCCAGGTGCTGTCGAGCACGGGTAAGCAGGGCCTGGAATCGATCGATTTTCTCCGGCGCCGCGTCCATCACCTGGCGAACCCGAGCTAAAGCGCTCTCCCTCGCGTGGACCCAGCGGTGAATCAATTCCGGATGGGTGACCAGAAACGGTGCCATGCCCAGACCCGTCGCATTGCCAATTCCCAGAAATCGCTTGCGGGAACGCTCTAAAGGCACAAACCGACCCGAAGATTTCGCCTTGGCGACATGCTCGACCTGATCCAACGTAAAGCATCGAATCAGGTAGACAGTCAGCAGCTCCGCCTGAAAAGGCCCGGCCAGTTCAGGCCGGCCCGCGATTTTTGCCCGGTCACCGACCCCGAACTTCCCATTGCCGTATACCGCCGTGGTTCGCATCAGATATCCGACCTCGGTAAGCCTGGCTATGTCGGGCTGCACACCCGCCGCCAGACTCGAACACACATAGTCGAACAACCGCATGCTGCGATTGGCCCGCGACAAAACCAACTCACTGCCCTCGAATCGACCCGCCTCCTGGCGGGGGGCGCGCGATGCGAGTCGGGCTATATCTTCATCCGCAGGTACTCCGTCGTACAAGACGAACGACGCGTCCCAGGCTTCTGCGATTACGCGGTCGGTTCGTTGGTCATTGTCCAGCGGGTTAGCAAAAGCAACCAGGCTGTAGCTCCGCTCGGGGCCACATGCCGAATAGACCGCTGCGCCAAAACCATTGCGGTCTAGATTGAAGCGAGTCCGTTCTATTGTCCATGACTCTCGATGCATTCGCCGCACCAGAGTGCGCATGAAACTGATCCGGGTCTGAAACGCAGACCCCATCCGTTCTAAACGCATCACCTGCTTCGGGGGCCGCAGGATCAAACTCGGTTGTTCCCCGGCATCCTGTCTGATTGAAGTCACGAGACTTATGCGGGAAGACCGCCAGAACGAGGGACAGCTATCAATTTTCTCTGGTAAACGAACGACGAAAAAATTCCAGCCAGTTGCCGCCCATAATCTGTCTGACTTCGACTTTGCTGAACCCAACTGTCAGAAGCTCCTGACCCAAGGCCGGAAAATCCCGATTGTCCCGAAACCATGCCGGTGGGTCAGGAAATCCCGGAATGCTTGACGAGCCTTCTCCGTAGTCCGTGTCGCGCGTCCAGCGACCATTTCTCATCCAAGCCACTACACTGTCGGGTTGGTCCTGGCACAAATCGCTGCCGATGCCTATGTGATCGATTCCCATCTTCTCCGCAGTGTCAGCAACCATCGCGCAGAAATCTGGCAACGTGCAGTCGCTCAGGTTTTTCAGATGGTGGGGATACAAAGAAAATCCCACCATACCCCCACTGGCTGCCAGCGCTTTCAATACCTCGTCCGATTTATTCCGTAGGGCCGGATGCCAAGAGGCCGGGTTGGCATGGGTGATTGCAATCGGTCTTGTCGAATATTCGATCGCTTCGAGTGTTGAACGCTCCGCGGAATGGCTCATGTCAATCACCAGACCGACCCGGTTCATCTCCCGAATCACCTGGCGACCCATGCGCGTAATTCCGGGGTCTTCCTTCTCGTAGCAACCCGTAGCCAGTAGCGACTGATTGTTGTAGGACAACTGCATGAATCGCACGCCCAGCTGGTGGCAAATTTCTACCCGATCGACGTCATCCTCGATCGGCGAGCAGTTCTGAAATCCAAAAAAAATAGCGGTCTTTCCTGCGGCGCGGGCGGTCAACACGTCTTCGGCAACACGCCCCGGCACGATTCGGTCCGAATAATCCTGAAAACGCCGGTTCCATGTCTCCAGATTCTGGACTGTTTCACCGAAGTCCTCGTGATAACAAATCGTAACGTGCACAGCGTCGACCCCGCCCTGCGCCATCTGGTCAAAGATCGCTGGTGACCAGTTGCAGTACTGCAGGCAGTCGATTGTGACCTGTTCCGATCTCAACATATGCTCCTAGAGCCAGTCCACCTGGTACGGGTAGGTCGACATCCGCTCGACCCCGGTCTCGGTAACGATGACCTGCTCTTCGAGTTTCACACCTTCGCGTCCACCGTACGACCCGATGAACGATTCGACACACAGCGTCATGCCGGCCTCAATTACGCCATCATAAGCGTTGCCGGGGACATCGACCGAGTGCTTGATGCTCGGATATTCGTCGGCCAGCCCTACCCCATGCATCGAAACAGAATACCGGTTAGATAGAAATTCCTCTGGAATCGGCCAACACTGCTCGGCGACCTCGAGAAATGTGCGCCCGGCCTTGAGTACTGAAATATTGGTTTCGATCTGCTCATAAGCTGCCGCATAAAGTCGGCGCTGCTCATCACTGGGCTTGTCTCCACACAGCCACGAGCGCGATATATCTGAGCAGTACCCATAGGGGCCGATAAGGTCGGTATCGAAACTCACCAGATCGCCCTTTTCAATGATCCGCATGGAGCACTCGCGAAACCACGGATTGGTGCGGGGACCAGATGACAACAATCGGGTTTCGATCCACTCGCCGCCCAAACGGATGTTCGTCTCATGAAGTTTTGACCACAGGGCATTCTCGCTAATTCCAGGTTTTAGGGTCTCTTCCATCGCTCGACAACCCGCTTCACAAACGGCCATCGATGCTCGCATGAGTTCCAACTCGGCGCTTGACTTGACTGCTCTGGCCTTCTCTGAAATGGCCTCTCCGTCGGCCAGTACTAGCCCTTTCTCTCGAAGTGCATCGGTCGCAATGAATGACAAACGATCCACGGCCAGACGCCGGTTGCCGCCGCCATGGGTTCGCATCAGATCATCGATCTGGTCGGCAAATACCCGGGCCCGCTCTTCGCTGTGATCACCCACGGCAAAGAAGTAGAACGTCGTGATCGGACGATATTCATCCACCCCTGGCAGGCCTTCGGCCAAGTGGGGATGGTCTGCATAATCGAAAAGAACCACCGGGCCATCGAGCGCAATAAATACACACCGGGTCTCGTAGTGCGAGCACCACACCTGCATGTTGGTTGCATCCGTGGCGTAGCGGGTATTTATCTGGTCGAACAACAACAAACCTGAAACATCATCTCGCAGCATCTCCTGTCGTAAGCGCTCCAATCGGTAGAGGCGAACCTCGTCCAAATTCACCGGCGGCTCGCTGTATTCCATTGCGCCATGCTGGCGAATGGCCCCCGCGGAACGTTCAATCTTGGTCACATTGTCTGACATCATTAATTTCCGTCAAGTAAACAGCCCACCATATTGTGACACCGATCTGTGTGACTGTGGGCCGGCCCATTGGTCAGATGTAACCTGCTGCAAGCGCTCTCACCGCTGACTCTTAATGTAGAAAGAGCATTGCACCTGTAACGCCGAAGCCCAACGAAAGGTCTCAATCGCAAAAAGTCAACGGCGAAATCTGCCATAACGTCCCGGGTCATTACAGCCAATAGTTCCCGGCATTGGCTACGCAGCAGTCTACCCGCGCATGCGCTCCCCCTTCGGGTCAAACAGAGGTTCGGCAATCAACCTAGCGTTTCGCCGCTCACCCAGAATTTCGATCTCAACCTCTCGGCCTTCGCTAATCAACGCGACCGGCAAGAATCCGATTGCAACTGATACGTTGCAATAGTGAGCAAAACCCCCTGAAGTTACGAATCCCACCACGTCGCCCCCCACCCAGATCGGTTCGTCCCCATGCACATCGGCGTCTGTCGCCTCGACAACAAATGTGCAAAGTTTTCGCTCTGGGCCTTGTTCTTTTTCATCCAACACTGCTCTCTTGCCAATAAAGTCCACTGGCTTTTGGTAGTCGACGAATCTATCGAGTCCGGTCTCACCTGGCATGTAGTCCGGCCTGAATTCGCGCAGCCAGGCGCCAAACGATTTCTCAAGACGAAGACTCATCATTGCCCGCATGCCAAAAGGGACAAGACCGAGACTTGTGCCAGCCTCAGTCAAGGCGTGGTAGAGCGCGACCTGATTATCCCGATCAACGTAAATCTCGTAACCGAGATCCCCGGTATAGGAGATCCTCTGAACCTGTGCCCTACAGACTCCGATATCCATCTCGGCGATGGTCATAAATGGCAACGCCTCTTGCGACACGTCGTCCAATGCCACAGCCGCCAGCAGCGCCCTGGCCTTGGGCCCGGCAATCTGAAATCCAATCCGCTCGGTCGAGACATTACGTAGACCAACACCCGTTTTCGGAAGATGCTGAGCAAACCACCGGGTGTGATAGGCCTGGGCACTGAAGGAAGCAATCAGCTGAAAACGGTCCTGCGCTAGGCGTGCAATTGTGAAGTCACCAATAATCTTACCTTTCGGACTTAACATCGGTGTCAAAGTCATTCGACCCAGCTTTGGTAGGCGGCCGGCCATCAACCAGTCGAGCCAATCAGCGGCTCCGTCGCCCTCCACCAGGTATTTGCCGAAATTATGAATCTCGTTGATACCGACTGCCGTTCGCACGGCCTGGCACTCGCGTGCGACAGGTAAAAATGCATTCGATCGGCGAAAACTCGGCGTCTCCTCGAGCGGCTCTCCCTTGGGTGCAAAATAGTTCACTGCTTCCATACCATAGGCCGCTCCAAAGACCGCCCGGCGGGCCGTCCATAAACCGTAGGCGGGCGTCGTCTGAAATGGACGGGCAGCTGGTAGCTCTTCATTAGGGTAGGTGATAGAAAAGCGCCTTTGGTAGTTCTCCCGCACTTTTGCTCGGGTATAGCCTGGGGTAATCCAGTCACCGAATCGGGCCACATCCATCGCAAACACATCTCTCGAGGGCTCGCCATCAACCATCCACTCGGCTAAGGACAACCCCACACCACCGCCCTGGCTGAAGCCGGCCATGACCGCGCATGCCGACCAGTAATTCCGAAGCCCAGGCACCGGGCCCACCAGCGGGTTGCCATCCGGTGCAAAGGTAAAGGGTCCGTTGATCACATTCTTTATTCCAGCGCGCTCCAACACCGGATACCGTTGAAACGCAGTTTCCATCGCGCTGCCAATGCGATCGAGATTATCGGCCAGTAGCTCATGTCCAAAATCAAGGGGCGTGCCGTCGACCGCCCAAGCGGTACAGTTTTGCTCGTAGAAACCAATCACCAGGCCCCGGCCTTCCTGACGAAGGTAAGTCTCGCCGGATGGATCCATCACATGGGGAAGCTCCTGTTCTCGCTCATAGACCTCCGGCGTCGGCTCAGTGACCAAGTATTGGTGCTCCATCGGGTGCAGCGGCAAATAGACGCCCGCCAGTGCGCCAACCTCGCGAGCCCAAAGTCCGGCTGCATTTACCACGTGCTCCGCATGAATCGTGCCCTGTTCTGTGACCACCTCCCAGCCGTCATCGGACAGCGGATTGGTTTCCAGTACAGGATTACGCAACACGACCTGAGCTCCCAATTGGGTGGCAGCGCTGGCATAGGCGTGAGTTGTTCCGGAGGGATCCAGATGCCCGTCAAGCGGGTCATACAGGGCTCCAATGACACCTTCCGTATTGACAATTGGCGCAAGTTTGGTGATCTCCTCTGGTCCGACGATCTCAGTCTGCAGCCCCATATAACGGTGTTTTGCACGAGCCGCCTTCAGGAAGTCCATTCGGTCTTGCGAAGTCGCCAGCGTCAGACCACCGACATGATGCAGTCCACACGACTGGCCAGATATGTCTTCAAGTTCGCGATAAAGTTGAATTGTGTAACCCTGCAGAGCAGCCATGTTGGTATCGGCGTTCAACGTATGAAATCCACCTGCCGCGTGCCAAGTGGAGCCAGAGGTCAGTTCAGCGCGCTCGACCAACACCACGTCGGCCCATCCAAGCTTTGTCAAGTGGTAAAGCACCGAACAACCGACGACACCGCCGCCGATCACCACCACTCGCGCATGAGATTGCATCATGTGCTCCTGCCTAGAAGTATTACAGTAATCTCGAAAAACCTATTAGGGTTCACCTGAGCCGATTTCGTGTTTGCGTTTCTCGACATATTCATCAATCGCTTCCAGCCGTCCAGGGTCGATCGGCGGCGGCTCGAAGCTGTGGATCGCCTGCTGCCAAAGATCGGTGGCCCGCTGGGTTGCGTCTTTGGCGCCAGCTTCTACCCAGCTTTCATTATTTTGCCAGTCGCTTAGAAGCGGTTGGTAAAAGGCACTCTCGTAACGCTGCATGGTGTGCTCCGTCCCAAAGAAATGCCCACCAGGGGGCACCGCTCCAATGGCATCCAGAGCGAGTTCTTCGGTGTTCACTTTAGGTTTGGAAAACAGGCAAGTCAGATTCTGCAGAATTTCAACATCGATGATGACTTTCTCGAAAGATGCGACCAAGCCGCCCTCAAGCCAACCTGCCGCGTGATACAAAAGATTCCCATTCCCAAGTACAGCGCTCCACAGCGACATCTGGGTTTCGTAAACCGCCTGAGCATCTGCGGTATTCGATGCATTGCAACCACTCGATCGATACGGTAAACCGTAATGGCGCGCCAGTTGGCCGCCCGCCAGATTTGCCTTAGCATTTTCCGGTGTTCCGAATGCCGGAGCGCCCGAGCGCATATCCACATTCGAAGTAAAACCGCCGTAGACCACCGGTGTACCTGGAAAGAAAAGTTGCACCATCGCAATCCCGAAAAGCGCTTCCGCATTCTGTTGCACGAGCCCAGCAGCGAGTGTAACGGGCGTCATGGCCCCCATCAGGGTAAACGGAGTTACGATGACTGCTTGCCCGTACTCGGCAAGAGCGAGCGCACCCTCTGACATCGCCTCATCGAGCTTGCGTGGCGAGTTGATATTGATGTTGCCAAAAAGAGACGGGCTGATCGCGAGTTCCCCCAAAGACAAACCCCGCGCCCGTGCGACCATCTCTACGGCGTCGCGAACCCGCCCTCGACCGATGGGGACAGCCGAAAATACCTTGTCACTTAGTATTAGCGATGCCCGATACGTGTCGAGATGCCGGGTCTGGGCGGGCAGGTCAATAGGAGCAACCGACTGGTTGCCAAAAAAATGGATCGCATTGAACGTTTGTCCAAGTTGAACCAGTCGTTCGTAATCCGCGAAGTTACCCGGCCGACGACCGTTGACACAATCGTGCACATTGGGCGGGCCTGACACCATACCAAAATGAATATGTGCGCCACCCACCTCGAGCCGGCGGTTGGGGTTTCTCGGCGTCAGTGAGAATGCGCCTGGCGCCCGTGCCACCAGGTCCAATACCAACTCCCGATCAGGCCGTACAATCCCGTGGCTGTCATCCACACGGGCCCCAGCTCCGCGAAAGCTAGCCCGAACCCGCTCACTTAACACTTCGATGCCGTAGTCCTCAAGCACCGTCATCGATGCCTCGTGAATCGCGCCCAACTGATCGCCGCTTAAAGGCTCTAACGGTGGATAGGGGTTAACCAGATTGATCCAGGGCAGTTGATGAGCCAAAGAATCCGCAACCCGAGCCAACTTACGTTGACCTCGGCCACTTCTTTTCGCGCCTCGGCGCATGACTCATCCGAGCGACCGATCAGCCGCCTGGTTACAGGAAGACCCCAAAATAACCCGTAATAAAAGTTACCGGGTGAATTGCTTGATTATCCAAGTACCGCCTGGGTCGATGCCGCAAGGATCTCTGCGATCTCGTCGATTGTGCTTTCCTCCGTCACGATGGGTGGCGCAATACAGTAAACGTCGCCGCGAGTCCGGCTGAACATTCCACGCTCTACCGTTTCTCCATGAATTCTGGCACCGATATTTTCTTTGGCATCGAAAGGCTCCCGGGTACCACGATCCTGAACGTACTCGACCGCACACATCATGCCAAGCCCCCGGACATCACCCACATTCGGATGATCCGACAAAGCCTCTTTGAGCTTAACCAGCAATCGCTTGCCCTTTCGTTCCGCCTGCCCAACGAAGTCCTCTTTCTCAATTATTTCTAGCATCGCAAGAGCGACAGCACACCCCACCGGATGAGAACTGTAGGTGTAGGCATGCATCCAGGGGGACCCACTGTCATTCATCACCGCTGCGATTTCGTCACTCACGCCGATTCCACCCAGGGGAAAATAACCCGAGGTAATCGCCTTGGCGAATTGAATCAAATCGGGCTGCACGTTCCAGTGCTCGAGTCCAAACATTTTTCCGGTTCGACCGAAACCTGTAATTACCTCATCTGCGACCAACAGTACATCGTACTGGTCGCAGATCTCGCGAATTCTCTGAAAGTAATCATCCTGCGGCACGATCACACCGCCAGCACCTTGGACTGGTTCCGCTAAAAACATCGCGACGGTATCGGGACCTTCGTCCAGTATTTGTCTCTCGAGTTCGTCTGCGGCTGCAATTCCCTGACTCTGCGATCCTGCCGGTGCATCATAACGATACGGGTAAGGGGTCGGGATATGACTGAACCCTGGAATCCGAGGCTCAAACATCGGCCAGTACGACGCGATACCCGTTGCGCACATCGCGGCGAACGTCACACCGTGATACCCCCAAATTCTTGATATCACCTTGGTCTTGTCGGGCTTACCCCTGAGCTTCCAGTAATACCGGGCGAGCTTGATGTTGCTGTCGGTCGACTCGCCGCCACCGGAGGTCAGGTAAAAATGATTGATGTTGGGATAAGTAAGCCCGGCCAAGCGTTCTGCAAGTTCGATCGCGCACGGATTGGAACTGCCAACGTATCCTGATGCAAACCCCATTGTTCGCATCTGCTTGGCGGCTGCATCTGCAAGTTCTGTTCTGCCGTTACCCGCTGTATTGTTCCAGAGGCCCGACAAACCATCGATAAACCGGTTGCCATCGGCATCGACAAGATAAGCGCCCTCACCTCTCACCCAGACCTTGCCGGTTGCATGCGCCTCGGGTGCATGCAATGGATGAATAAGATGTGCGCTGTCGCGGTTCAACAACGATGATTCAGCAGAATCGACCATGGGGCCTCCTTATTGGGATCGACATGACCCGTAGACACTAATCTTAACCAACTCTCCGATTGAAATGTTGTGGTCATTGCCCTAGGGATAACGGGAACTGATATTTGTGGGGACCACTAGGCAAGACCATGCTTCTCGCCACACTTCGCCATTGCATCTACCCCGTCACGATTGGCCAACGGCCTCCGGGCTAGAATGCTGGAACCATAATCCATGGAAAATTTCCCCTCTGTTACGAAACATCCAAACGATGAAGACGGACCTAACAGCCTGAACGCTGTTATCGAGCTCTGCCGACACCTCATCGACCCGCCCTCAGCAGGTGCCGGATGAATGATCTTTCTCTAAGCGGTCCAGCACCATCGACTCAATTTATCTACCTGATCGAAAGACGGGATCGTACACAAACCCGAACTAAGCCCGAAACTCGATCACAAATGAGCAGAGCTTAACCTCTTATCGAATTGCGATGCACAGGCAGAGCGATTGCTACTGGCCAAGCTCCAAAATCTCAACCCGCTGAATTTACTGATTTTTAAATGTTAAATTCCGGAATGACATGTTCCGTGTAGTCTGCGATTAATTTCTCCTCGTCCCCATTATCGATATAAATATTAAACTGCGTGATTCCTGCCGATTCGAGTCTCTTAATCTTCTCGATATGCTGTTGGGGAGTGCCTAAAACACCAAAACTTTCAACAATCTCGGGCGTAATAAAATCGAGATATGGATTATCACTCTGTCCGTGCTTGTGATAATCGTAACCACGTCGTTTTTCGATATATGAGACAAAGCTCTTGGGGACCGAACGGGTGTCAGCCCCGTATCTTTCAACGATGTCAGCGACATGGTTGCCCACCATTGCTGGAAACCATTTGGTCTTTTCGACACAAATATCCATTGGGCCGATATAGGCTGGGGCAGCAGACATCACACTATAATTAGACATGTCGCGACCGATTGCCTGCCCCGCCGATACTGCCTGATTGGCCAGCCATTGACAGATTTCCGGCTCAGCAATTTGCAGAATCAGCCCGTCGCCCTTTTCGCCAGCTACTTTAATCGCCTTCGGGCCATAGGCGGCAATCCAGATGGGCAGCTCGTAGCCATTACTCCAAGTAAAACGAACAGGTGCTGCGCAGTTCTCATACGTAACCGCGTCGCCTCGAATCATCGCTTTCACTTTATCGGCAAATTCGGAAACTTGAGCGAGATTTGCAGGCCGCTTTCCCATCACCCTCAGAGAACTGTCTCCTCTTCCCAGGCCAATATCAAACCTTCCGCCACTTTGAACGACCAGGCTGCCAAACAGACTTGCAGCGACTGACCAGTCTCGAACACCTGGGTTTGTCACGCATGGGCCGAACCGCATCTTAGTTGTATGTTCCATGCACATCGCCATAGCGATATAGCTATCCCGCCACAGGATATGAGAATCAAAAAACCAGCAATATTCGAACCCCCCCGCTTCCGCTTGGCGGGTCAAATATCTCGCGCGATCCGGATGAACCTCGCCCTTGAAACAAATACCAAATTGCATACCAGCGCCCTCGTTCAATAATTTTGAACCGCGTACAAGTCTTCCTCTATTTGATAAGCCAGCTCAAATCAAAATGCCAGTTCCAGCGTTACTCTATTTCAAATTGGGTTAATCTTTGGCCGACTTGAGCATCGCAAAAGGAAAAGCCATTATGGAGAAGTCGCAATTGATGTCCCTACAGCTCCGCCCATTCTAAAAGCGAAAGTTACCGATTAACGGAAACCGGTGGAGTGGCCGCCCGCATTTTAGTGATGGCGTCGAAATAGGGCGCGAACGGCGGGCGGTGCAAATATCGCCCAGCGCCACGCTCCACTTGCAGTTCACCCTGTTTGTATACCAGGTTGCCCTGACTGATGGTATGCGAGGGCGTTCCTGTCACGGTCATACCTTCAAAGATGTTGTAGTCGACGTTCTGGTGATGCGTCTTCGCGGAAATAGTTTTGCTCGACTCCGGATCCCAAACCACGAGGTCCGCATCGGATCCGGGTGCTACCAATCCCTTGCGCGGGTACATATTGAAAATTTGTGCTGCACTGGTTGATGTTGCCCGTACAAATTCATTCATGGTAAGGCGGCCCGTTCGAACACCGGAGTTCCACAACACCTCCATGCGATTCTCAACCCCACCCGTGCCATTCGGAATCTTGGTGAAATCATCTTTGCCCATCGCTTTCTGTTCAGCATAGAAGCAACAGTGATCGGTCGCAGTGGTCTGGAGACTGCCTGACTGTAATCCGCGCCACAACGCCTCCTGGTGATCCTTTGGTCTAAAGGGCGGGCTCATTACGTGGGCCGCAGCCACTTCGAAATCTGGATCGAGGTAAACTGAATCATCAATCAACAGGTGCCCGGTGAGTACCTCGCCAAATACGCGCTGCCCCTCGTTTCGGGCGCGGATGATTGACTCCAGCGAATCTTTGCACGAGACATGCACGATGTAGATCGGCGTCTTCAGCGCTTGGGCAATACGTATTGCGCGGTTGGCCGCCTCTCCTTCCACTTCAGGGGGGCGCGACTGCGGATGACCTTCTGGACCGGTGATGCCCATTCCCATCAACTTCCGCTGCAACTGCCAGACAAGCTCGCCATTTTCCGCGTGGACAGTCGGTATAGCGCCAAGCTCCCACGCTCTCGTGAAACTATTCACGAGGATCTCATCATCTGCCATGATCGCACCCTTGTACGCCATGAAGTGCTTGAAGCTGTTAACGCCGTGCTCGTGCACCAGGGTACCCATATCCGCGTGGACCGTTTCGTCCCACCAAGTTACTGCTACGTGGAAAGCATAATCAGAAACTGCCTTTTCCGACCACTCCCGCCATTGCTGAAATGCTTCTATCAAGGGCTGTTGCGGGTTTGGAATCACGAAATCAATGATGCAGGTCGTGCCACCGGCCAGGCCAGCTGCGGTGCCGGTATAAAAATCCTCACTTGCTACAGTGCCCATGAACGGCAATTGCATGTGGGTGTGAGGATCAATGCCACCTGGCATCACATACTGGCCATCGGCATCCACAACCTCAGCGCCAGAGGGAGCCTCCAGATCTGGCCCAACTTCTACAATTTGACCATCCACGCAGGAAACATCTGCACGAATGCTCTGGTCCGCATTCACGACGGTGCCACCTCGAATCAGCACAGACATTGGCTATCTCCTGTCTCTAACCCAAGTTAAAAATCCAGTTCGTTGATACCCCCGAAACATTAACACACCCACAGAGAGTTACGTTATCAACATCTACGCGATGATTGAAATCAATTCAAGGCGACGAGACTGTCATAGGTTTCCGGTCGACGGTCGCGGAAAAATTGCCAAGTGTCCCGGACTTCCCGAACCATGTTCATATCGAGTTCATGCACCAGTAATTCATCCTTGTCGGCGCTCGCCTGCGCCTCAATCTGGCCGCGCGGGTTGACGAAATAGCTTGAACCGTAGAACTCTCCAATATTCCAGGGGGCTTCTGTACCCACTCGGTTGATGGCGCCGATATAGACGCCGTTGGCTGCTGCCGAGGCAGGCTGTTCCAGCTCCCAAAGATACTGCGACAGCCCAGCGACCGTAGCCGATGGGTTGTATATCACCTCGGCGCCGCCTAGAGCGAGTGCGCGCCAGCCTTCGGGGAAATGTCGGTCATAACAGATATACACCCCGATCGCGCCGTAGGCTGTCCGAAACACGGGCCAACCAGATGCGCCGGGTTTGAAGAAAAACTTTTCCCAGAATCCAGCCACATGCGGAAGGTGGGTCTTTCGATATTTCCCCATATACGTCCCGTCAGCGTCGAGCACAGCTGCGGCGTTGTAATACACACCCGTCATGGCCTCTTCGTAGATTGGAACGATGATCACCATATTGTGCTTGCGGGCATATTCCTGCATCAGCTTGACGGTATAGCCATCCGGAATTGGCTCTGCTGCCGCGTACCAACGGCTATCCTGGCTGGGGCAAAAATATGGCTGCGTGAAAACTTCCTGAAAACACAATACCTGTACGCCTTGCGCTCCTGCTTCGTCGACCAGCGGCAGATGCGCCTCCAACATGTGATCCCTGATTTCTTTGGGCGTCATCGAAGCATCGCCCTTGAGGCTCATTTGAATCAGACCCGATTTCAATTTACTCATGGTTGGTCTCCATACCTCTAATTACAAAGGTTCAATGGGCCGGGCAAACTCAAGCGCGCCGCTGGTTGCCCGGTGTCGGGTAACAACCCGTCAACGATCGTCGCTACGTGACCCTTGTTAGGATATAAAATTATCACAATCCCAGTCGAACGTCTTTTCAGTTTCGAGGCCCTGCAGGTAGCTTCTCCGTTGCCAGGGCTCTCAACGGGGAAGGACTTCGCCCGTTACCATACCTGCCGCTGTGTGCAAACCCCGCTCAAACCCTACACCGGTCGGCTCTTTCTGGTGACCATGAAAACCCCCACTGCAGCCAGCCCCATTCCGGCCATCGCCCGGACTGCCATGGTTTCTCCGAAGAAGATCCATGCCAGAACCGCCGTTACCGGCGGCACCATAAAAAAGACACTGGCCACCCGCTCTGCGGCACCATAACGTACCAATAACCACAACAACGTGACAGCACCGAGAGATAAAACAATGATCAACCAGGCCAGGGCAATCAGAAATACCGGTGTCCAGCTAATCACCTGCTCCTCAAACCATGCTGAGCAGGCCCACATCAGCAAGGCCGCACCCGCAAACTGGATGAGAGAACCCGTTCGAAGATCCATATGTACGCAGTAGCGCTTGTGATACAGCGTTCCCACACTGATTCCGAGAACAGCCGCAACACTGAATGCCAGCCCGAGCACCTCTCCGCTGAATGTCGCAACACCCGAAGTGACCACCAGAAGAACCCCCGCAGTACCAATAACAAAGCCCACCCACTGTGCCGCCTGGAGTCGACGACCGAGGAAAGGACCAATCAACATGGCGGTGATGATCGGTTGCAAACTGACAATCAACGCGCTCGACCCAACCGGCAATCCCAAATTGATTCCAACAAAAACCCCGCCGAGGTATACACCATGGACCAGAATTCCCGACACGGTAATGTGCCCTGCTTCGCGCCAACTTTCTGGCCAAGGGCTGCGGGTAAACCAAACCACCGGCACCAGGAGTAATGCAACGAGACTGAAGCGCAACGCCAGAATAGTGGCAGGTTCTGCGTACGGCAAAATGAATTTCGCTCCGATAAAACCGGTACTCCACAGCAGAACAAAAATTCCAGGCGCGAGCACTGTAATTACAAAAGATTTCTCGATATGCATGGTATAAGTCTCTGTCTTTCGCTTTTATAGAGAACCCATCATCGAACGTGTGCCGCGTGATCCAACACTCCAGATATCGATCGAATGTTGCATTTTAAATCGTGTGCCCCTATGTTCTTTTCACTGCGAATAAAATCTCCCAACTGATTTTATGACTGACCCGACCGCATCCACAGAGGCCACTGCCGAGAGCTTTGCCAGCGCGGTGATTGAGAAATCACGCGAAATCCCTGTGCTCGTTGACTTCTGGGCCAATTGGTGTGCCCCTTGCAGGATGCTGATGCCCGTGCTGGCGGCACTGGCGGCTGAATACTCAGGAAAGATTCAACTGGTCAAAGTAAATACCGACCAGGAACCTCAACTGGCGGCTGAATATGGTGTACGCAGTCTCCCTACGGTGAAGCTGTTCAAGGGGGGGCAAGTCATCGACGAGTTCATGGGTGTGCTGCCAGAACGGGCAGTCCGTGAATTCATCGAGCGTTACCTGGATCGCCCAGCGGATCATCAAATTCGAGCCGCGGCTGAACTCGCCGCGGCCGGACAGCACGATGAGGCCATTAAGCTACTCGCTGCGGCCCTTGTGGAAGATCCCAAATATGACAAGACCCGATTGGCGCTTGCTGAAGAGCAGTTAGAAGCGGGGCACTTGGTGGATGCGCGCCAGACTATAAATGGGGTATCCGACCAGATCCGCTTTGACCCTCCGGTCAAATCCCTCGTTGCCCGCCTGGAACTGGCCGAAATCGCGAACAGTGATGTTGATCGGGCAACCCTGGAAAATCGTATCTCGTCGAATCCCAATGACCTGACCACGCGGGAACAACTCGGTGCGGTGTGTTTTGCTGCTGGGGAGAATGAAGCCGCAATGGAACAGTGGCTAGAAATCGTACGCCGTGGCCAAGGTGACATCAAAGAAAGCGGGCGCGAGAATCTGATTCGAACTTTCGAAGTCCTAGGCTCTCAAGATCAAGACGTCATCCGCTATCGCCGGTTCCTGGCTCAAGCCCTGAATTAGTCCTCTTTCTGAATCTCCATCCCGTACTACATCGGTCAACCACGGGGATGATGTTGCCGGTGTAAATCCTTTAAGCGCTCTTTTGCGACGTGGGTATAGATCTGCGTCGTTGACAGATCAGAATGCCCCAGCAACATTTGCAAACTGCGGAGGTCGGCACCGTTGTTCAAGAGGTGAGTTGCAAACGAATGACGCAGGGTATGCGGCGAAGGGTTTCCGCTTAATTCAGCTATTGCCGCATATTCCCGGATAAGCTGCAGAAAGCGAAAGCGAGTCATCTGATGTGGTTTTTTAATTTTCCCTTCATTTTTCTTGCGGCGGGGACGTCTTAAAAAAACAATATTCGTCATTTCGTTATCGAGTAATTCTGGACGTTCAAAATTTAAGTATTTATCCAAAGACTCTAACGCTTCTTCGCCCAACGGCACTATTCTTTCTTTCCCCCCTTTTCCAGTCACTCTGACGTATCCCGCTTTTTGGTGTACCTCATTCAACTTCAATTCCACTAACTCGGATACCCGAAGACCGGTGGCATAAAGAACTTCCAACATGGCCTGACCTCGAAGTGGCGCAAACAACAGTTTTGACACAGACGCTCCACTGTCGTGCTTGGTTGCTTTAGTGCCTTTTTCTCCCCTCTTGCAATCTTCGAGGACATTAGTGCGCTTTGCCCTATAGGTGATAATTTCATCGTCTATTCTGATTATTCCGCTTTTAGCGTCGAATTGAGAGACGTCTGTTAGGCAAATCATATCTTCAGATTTGTCAACGCGTTGGCCCAATTTGGCCAACACTTCACCCTCAAGTGGCGCTTTCAATAGCCTTACTACATCATCGGGCGAAAGAAATTTCGGCAATGAATGGCCGATCGCCGGAGACGAAATCTTGGCACTCGGATCCTCGGCGATGATTCCCTCCCTAAAGAGATACCTATAAAACCGGCGAAGACTCGACAAATGCCTGGACGTCGAACGCGCGGCTCCGCCGCGGGACAGATCATGGGCAAGATAATCGAGCAATTGGGGTTCGCCTGCACCGGCCAAGTCATAACATCGCTCCCGAAGCCAGCGGGAGAATTGTCCTAAATCTATGCGATATGCCGCCAACGTGTTAGGGCGCAGCCCGTCTTCCGACCAAGCCGCATCAAGGAACTGGTCAATCAGCACTTGGTCGCTGTCCTTTAACTCTGCGACTTTCATTATTCCGACCGAACGGCTTCCAGCAGATTGAGGTTTTGCAGTTTCTGACGCAACTGCAATTGTCGATTTTCATCAGAACTTTCCTTCAACAACAAGCGGTACACGTTAAAAGCGTCCTGCAACAATCCTGCGTCAACCAATGCCTCAGCGGCCCGAAATCGAGCGCTTTGACCCCACAAGTCCAGTTGCTTACCAGCTACTTCCGAGGATTGCAAAAAAAGATCCGCCCCTTGTGCGAACCGGCCTACGCCGATCTGCGATTCACCCATCCAAAAAAGCAGTTCCCGTCGCTGCCGAACGGTGTAGGCAAATGGGCCCGCCGCCTCAAATACTTTGAGCGCGAGGTCATCGCGAGAAATCGCCTGCAGATCAAATGCAACCTGCAGTAGCCGGTCGAGTTCCTGCTCCTTGAGCTCGTCGGCATCCTCGAGAACTCGAAGCAAACGATCAGCGCCGACTTGTGACTGGCCCGAAAAAATTTCGAGTCGGGCAATCTGGAGCTGCCAGCGCCAGTGGGTCATGCCCTCGGGCAGCTGCTTGATTCTGGTAACCACCCGGGCTGCGATCGAATAATCGCCCGCTTCCAGGGCGTGTCTCGACAATCGCAGCGACAACGCGTCACCCACATCGGGTAGCAACCCCAAGGGGGCTGCGTCACCGTAAAGGGCAAGGACCACGCGGTACAACCCATCGTTGAGCAGCAAGTCGATGAGCCCCCGGTGTGCTGCGTGTGCCGCCGGGCCTACCCCATCGTTCTGGACCAGCAGCGCGTAGATGGCGCGCGCAACCGCTGCCTGCTCCGGGGGCAGCTCATCTGCATACTTGACCCACTCCAGATCATTTCCCAGCAACAGGTGGGCGTCGTTACCGGCTATTGTCGCGAGATCGCCGTACGATTTTAGCAATCGCTCCGAGGTTGCCGCTGGAAGCATAGGAATCGCGCCAACATCGGCGGCTAACAGATTTTCCAGCATTCTCGTCCGGATCCCGGGCTGATTTGCGAGGCGTGCTGCCTCGGCGATGATCGCAGTCCGCAAGTGTTCGAGTTCAGGCGAGGCGAAGGTGAATACTTCATCGCTCTCGAGATAAGTGATCACTGCGTCGGGTTGCAGTGAACCTTCGTACAGGCGAGCCAATGCCAGCATGAGTCTCGCCTTCTGATCCTGCAATCCGACCAACTGTGCCACCGCCTTCGACGGCTCCTCGTTTTCGATCAAGATCTGACCACGCAGTAGATTCCATTCCGTGTCGTCGGGCAGATACTCGTCCTGATAGCGGACGCTCGCAGCCTCGGCGTCTGCCACTAACCCAGATTCAAGATAGTTCTGGATTAAAAGACGCCGCAGCCGAGCGGTGCGCACCGGATCACTGTTCACCAGCAGCATCAGATCCCGCAATCCGGCACGGGCTGCCAGAAAATCGCCTTTTTTTTGCTGAGCCCGCACTAATCGCTCGAGCACCTCGAGCCGCTGATCTCCCTCGACTTTCTCTGCAAGGACAAGCAGAGAGTCGATCAGCCGGTCGCGCTGGTTATTCTCCTCGCGGACCTCCCACAGCTCACGCTGCCAGTCAAACCAGTCGCTTTGTCCCACCCGAGCGGGCAGACCCGCGACGAGCAGAGACTCGGCCAGTGTCAGGGCGCCCGCCGACAGCAAATTGCGGATTCGCGAGAGATTGATATCCGCACTGGGTGGCAATTGCAGCGACGGACTGTCGGCAACAGTGCGGGCCGGCTCGCTGGACTGGGAGTCGGAACCGTCGTCCGTCTCAGCAATCGGGATCGGGCTGATATAGGTTTCAAAGACGGTATCGAAATTGAGGCCCGCCATGGCCTCCGCTTGAACATCCGCGGCGGCGTGGCCTGCTGCTGTTTCTTTCTCAGCAAACGCTGCGGGCTGGAGCAAAGCCCCACCCAGAAGAAACATCCAGCCAATGGCTTGGTGCGGCGACACCCTGGACCCCGGCGCGCGGCCCCGGGGGGCAATATCAGGAAATTTTCTGTTTAATACGGGCCGATTTTCCAGTGCGGCTGCGAAGGTAGTACAACTTGGCTCGTCGAACGTCGCCACGCCGCCTCACCTCAATCGACGCAACCAACGGGCTGTGGGTCTGAAAAACCCTTTCCACGCCCTCCCCATAGGAGATCTTACGGACAGTAAATGACGAATTCAGGCCGCGGTTGCGCTTTGCGATAACAACGCCTTCAAAGGCTTGCAGTCGTTCGCGATCTCCTTCCTTCACCCTGACCTGCACGCGCACGGTATCGCCCGGCCCAAACTCGGGCAGATCGTTTTTCAGTTGTGCCTGCTCAAGTTCCTGGATGATATTGGTCATGACAAAATCTCCTCATCAATTTGCTCTCTTTGATACGACGCCAGCAGTTCATGTTGTTCTTCATTCAAAACCAGCCTTTCCATCAGATCCGGGCGCCTTTCCCAAGTTCGCCCCAGTGCCTGCTGCAAACGCCACCGGCGGATGGCTTCATGGTTGCCGCCCAGCAGTACGCTGGGAACTGCCCGTCCGGAGAATTGTTCAGGCCGCGTGTAATGCGGCCAATCCAGTAGCCCCTCGCTGAACGATTCCGCCATCACCGACGCGTCGTTACCGAGGACCCCGGGCAGGTATCTTACCAGTCCTTCGACCAAAACCATCGCCGGTAGCTCGCCGCCGGCCAAAACGTAATCTCCAATCGAGATTTCCTCATCGACTTCCTGCTCGATCAGCCGTTCATCAATTCCCTCATATCGCCCCGTGAGAAGCACCAACCCTGACAGAGCAGCCAGATCTCGGATCCGACCCTGGTCCAGTCGCGCGCCCTGAGGGGTCAAGTGAATCACCCTGCCTTGAGCGCCATCCTTGCGCAACCGTTGCAACGTTTTCGTCAACGGTTTGGCCAGCATCACCATGCCAGGACCACCCCCATAGGGCCGATCGTCCACTCGCCGGTAGTTGTCGTTCGTCGAATCTCGTGGATCCCACAATCGTAAATCGAGCACGCCACACTCGATCGCCCGCCGCACACTACCGCAGCATTTCACCGCTTCGAACATCTCCGGAAAGATACTGACAATATCTATGCGCATCGCCAACCCCCGATCAGAAATCGAGTTCCCAATCGACCTGAATTTGCCCCGTCAACAGATCCACTTCAACAATGGTTTTCGGTGTGTACGGAATCAGTCGTTCCCGTTCGCCCCGTACGACGAGAACGTCGTTGGCACCCGTCTCTATCACGCGCTCAACAATACCCAGATCGTCACCTGCTGCGTTGACCACCGCCAGACTCTCTAGTTGATGCCAGTAATATTCGCCATTGTCGAGTTTTGCCAACTGCTCGGGACGGATCGCAATTTCGGTGCCGATCAATTCCCGGGCCGATTCGCGATCCTGCCACCCTTCAAGCTGCACAACCACCGTATCCTGGTGAGGGCGACCCTCTCGCACCGACACTTCCCGCCAACCGTCTTCGTGTCTAAGAAGCCAGGGATCATAGCCCAAGATTTCGCCCCGGCACCTGGAAAAATCGAATACGCGAACCTGCCCCCTTACACCAAAGAGGCCTGAAATTCGTCCCACAATGATCGGCGCGTCCGGCACCCCTTCTTAACCCTGCCTCTACCGCAGCCAGAAGTTCGCGACTGCTTTGGTCAGGCCGTTGTCGCTTCCCGTCTAACCTGCTTGAGAATGCTGGCAACCCGATCGGACGGCTTGGCACCCTGGCTGATCCAAAAATCAACACGACCGGTATCCAGCCGAACCTTCTCTTCGTTCTCGGTTGCCATCGGATTGAAAAACCCTACGCGTTCGATGAACCGTCCTTTGGGTTGGCGCCTTTGGTCAGACACCACAATGGAATAAAACGGCCGCTTCTTGGCACCACCTCGGGCCAGCCGTATCGTCACCATATTCCGCTCCCGCTACTTCACTTTATAGGTATGAAAACACGACATTTTACCATACTCCGTGTTTTGGTCTGGTTTTCGAAATTTCTCTTCAGTGACCGAAGGGCGGTATCCCGGGTATGCCGCCCCCTTTCATCTGACCCAACATCTGCGCCAGGCCCTTTTTACCCTTGGCCTTTTTCATCACTTTTTGCAATTGTGCAAACTGCTTCAACAGACGATTGACCTCCTGCACTTCGGTTCCGGAGCCGCCGGCAATTCGCCGCTTTCGTGATCCCTTGATCAATACCGGATGACGTCGCTCCCGAGGCGTCATTGAATTGATGATTGCGACCAGTCGGTCCATTTGCACTTGACTCGCCTGATCGAGGACACCGGCGGGCAGATTTCCGGTTCCGGGCAACTTGTCGAGCATCCCTGCAAGCCCCCCCAACTGATTCATCTGTTCCAGCTGATCCCGAAAATCATCTAGGTTAAATGCCTTTCCCTTGCCTAGTTTGCGCGCCACCTTTTCGGCTTTTTCTCGATCGACCTTGCGCTCTACCTCTTCAACCAGGGAAAGCACGTCACCCATGCCAAGGATACGAGACGCAATCCGGTCCGGATGAAACGGATCGAGCGCGTCATTGTTTTCTCCGGTTCCAATGAATTTAATTGGTCGGCCGGTCTGGTGCCGAACGGAAAGTGCCGCTCCACCACGGGCATCGCCATCGGTCTTAGTCAGAATGACGCCTGTCAGATCAAGTTGTTCATTAAAGGCGCTGGCGCTGTTCACAGCATCCTGACCTGTCATGCTGTCGACAACGAATAACGTCTCCACGGGATTAACTGTGGCGTGAATCTTTCTGACCTCCGCCATCATCTCGCCATCGATATGCAACCGGCCGGCAGTGTCTACGATCAGTACGTCATACCCGCCACGTCGCGCCTGCTCCAGCGCGTGGCTTGCAATGGCGATGGGATCGTTCGTATTGCCACCGCAAAACTCAACTTCGACTTCGCTCGCCAAATGCTTCAACTGATCCATCGCGGCCGGCCGATACACGTCCGTACTGGTCACAAGTACCCGCTTCCCCTGGTGCATTCGTAAGTGGCGAGCCAACTTTGCTACTGTCGTCGTCTTGCCAGTACCCTGAAGGCCAGTCACAAGAACCACCGCTGGTGGCTGCGCCACGAGATCGAGCCCATCGTTTTTTACGCCCATGAGCTCGACCAATTCATCGTACACAATCTTCACGACCGCCTGCCCAGGGGTCAGGCTGCGGGTTACTTCCTGACCCACCGCGCGGCTCCGGACCCGATCAATAAACGTCTTAACCGCCGGCAGCGCTACATCGGCTTCGAGAAGCGCCACGCGCACATCGCGAAGCGCGTCGATGACATGGTCTTCGGTCAGTCGTCCTCGACCCCGAAGGTCCTGAAATGTCCGCTTAAGTCGATCTCCCAGCTGATTAAACATGGCGAAAGAGGACGGTGTGAACTGGCAGTTGGGTTAGCAACAGGAGTTTATGAAAAAGTAAGGCAACAGAACCGATGGCAGGTCTGAGGGCATTCGAACCGTCGATTTTACACCGCACCCCATCTCCAAGTCGGAGTATCTAGTTGTCCGCCAGGCGGGAAGCAACCCACTTGTGAAAGTGATGCGTGCCTGTATCGAGCACAGGGGAAAAGGCACCGCCGTCAAAAGCACTCGAAGCGCGACCACGCTGCATACCCTCAACTGGGTCAATATCTTCAACAAACACTTCACGCCACCCGTCCAGCAATACCCTGCGTGCCTTCGCGTAGCGCTCAGTCAGAGTTTCGTCACCCACATAGTAAATTTGCAACTGCTCCACAGTTCGATCAACTGCCACGGGCAAAAGGACAACCGCATAAAAATGATCTACTTGCAGGCCCAACAGTACATTCGGAAACAGTGCAATATATTCCGCAACTTTTTTCTCTGTCTCTGGCCAATTTTCGAATACCGGCAGGTCAATCCCGACCTGCTCACTGAAATCAAACACAGTGGTTCCCTGGCCTGCCCCCCAGTCGCCGGCTAAAATGCTGTAATGGTCTTCAATCCTAGAATAGCGGTTGAGACCCGGATGCACCCAGGGCAGGTGATAGCTCTCGCAATAGTTCTCTACCAAAAGTTTCCAGTTGGCCCTGGCCTCCATCTCCATCCAGCCTCCGTCATTCACCGGTCTTGCACAAGACAAGTCTCCCGCCCCCGTGAACTTTGTCCATCGTGCCTCCAGGGGCGCGATGTGCTCGTCAAATGAAGGCGCATCAGCAGAAAGATTGACGAACAACAGTTCCATCCAAACCGCGGACCGAACCGGGAAAAGCCCATGCACTTCGGGATCGAAACCTTCCAGGTGGTGAATACCATGTCCACCAATATTGGGCGTGCCGCTTAACGAGCCATCAAAATGGTAGGTCCAACTGTGGTACGGGCATCGAATACTGCCCTGAAGTTCACAGGCCTCGTCGACCAGCTGACGCCCACGATGGCGGCAAACGTTGTGAAACACGCGAACCGTCCCGGTTGGATCCTTAACCATCAACAGCGGAAGCCCCATCAACTCGACTGGCGTCGCGCTCGCGAGTGGAAGATTATGGACATACCCGATCGCAGTCCAAGTGGGAGAAAAAACCCTGTCTCGCTCCGATCTCATCCACCCGGCGGAGGTGTAACTTTGCGCCGGCAGTCCCACCGCATCTGCGGTGGCCTGATGAATTGCATTGTGCTGCGCAGAAGAAAGAACGGATGTCGTCATCGAGGCCTCCCGGTTAATTCAAACCAACAACTCAATCGTTCTCAGATGGGCATCGCACGGAGTCCCGCAACCCACCACTATTATCAATGGATGCAACGGCAGAATTATAGATCAGTGATCGAAGGCTAAATGCCGATTCGATCGAGTTGCCCGTACCACCAGACAGATGCACTCAGAAACCATGGCTTGCCGTGATAAAAAGGGCGGGTGCGAAACGGCAAGTCGTCGAGCGCAGTTCTACCTTCCTTGAGGCCCAGCACCTGCTGTCCCAACCGGGTACCAAAATAACTGGCCAGGGAAATACCGGATCCACAATAGCCGAGCGAATACCAAACTCCATTGTGCTGACCAAGATGCGGCACATGCGCAAAAGTCCAACCCACAAATCCCATCCAGGAGTGGGTCACGCGGGTGTCTTTAAGCTGCGGAAAAATAACGGTCATTTGATCGTGCAGCCGCGGTGCGCTGACCCGGGTGTCAGTTTCTGTTAGCGATACCCGGCCACCGAACAACAAGCGGCGCCGGTCCGGCGACAGTCGGTAGTAGACCACGACCCGCCGTGAATCCGTAATGTTCCGATCCATCGGTATGAGACAAGATGCCCGCTCGATGCCTAGGTCCTCTGTCGCAATGATGTAACTGCCGATGGGAATGACCCGCCGTTGCTGCCAAGGCGTAAGAGGTCCCGTATAACCACCCGTCGCGACAACAACATCGCGCGCCTCAACGGTTCCCCGGCCCGTGCGAATTCTAAAGCCTGTTCCTCTGGGTAAGGCCTCAATAGAGAGCGCAGGGCAATAGCCAACGACACGAACGCCAGCGGCAAGAACACGGTCCAGTATGCCCTGATGGTAGGCGGCAGGATCGAGCGAGGCATGCTTTTGAAACACCAGCCCGCCATGATAGAAGTCGGTGCTGATTTCAGACGACTGCTCTGATCGGGGCACCAGATGGGCACCGAGCGCAGGGCCATCGGGGTGGCTGTTGAGCCGCCGCCCCAATTTCTCGTAATGGCGAGGGGTATGGGCACCGTGAAACCGGCCTGTGACACGAAAATCACACGCGATGCCTTCTTCCCGAATGAAGTCACCAATCCAAGCAAGCGCGCGGTATCCTTCTTTGAGCACCTGGCGGGCTGTATCGCTGCCGTGCTGTTTTGATAAGCGCGCAAAATCCGGCTTGATGCTGCTGCTCACCTGGCCGCCGTTTCGAGAACTGCAGCCCCATCCGATTTCCTCGGCATCGATCACCAGCGTCGATCGACCACCGCGCGCGGTCTGGACCGAAGCGCAAAGGCCGGTGTACCCGGAACCAATTACCAGTACATCCACCTTTGGAGGGAGATCGTCAAGCGCCAGGTGTGGGCGTGGCGTGCCTCCCCACCAGTAGGGTCGGGCCACAAAGTCGGAGGCGAAAATATTGGAACGAATTGAATCCATCTGGTTCTCATTCACTCAAAGCGGCTGTTCGCTGACCTGGTAGTGACTGGACTCGAGCCAACGAGGATCGATCTCTACACCCCAGCCCGGCGCATTCGAGACCGTAACCTGTCCGTCCTCCACCGTATAAGGCGGCTCGACGAACAGATCCTCTTGCCACGGATAGTAGTCGGGCCCCTCGATCGAAAACTCGAGATAACGACCCGGGTTTTTAACTGAACGCAGGAGATGCATCGTAAACAAAGTCACCATCGAAAGATTTGCACAATGTGGGGTGCAGGGGAGGCCGGCGCCAGTCGCCATGGCCGCCACCTTCATGGCCCGCAGCATGCCGCCGACATAACATACATCGGGCTGAACGATATCAACCGCGGCCCGATCGACGATTCTCTGCCAGGTCGACAAATCACAGTCCTGCTCCCCTCCGGCCACATTGAGCGCAAGCGCTTTCGTGACTTCTCTTGTCTGTTCGATCTCCCAATAGGGACAGGGTTCCTCAAAATGCTCTACCCCATGTTCCTGCAGTAACTGTCCTACCTCGATCGCACGGCGTGGAGAGAATCCGCTGTTGGCATCGACCAGTAAAGCGACATCGTGGCCAAGAGCCTGCCGAACCGCCGGAACAATCGCCTCGGTGCGACCTGGCCATTCATCCCGATCCCTGCCACATTCTGCGCCGACGCGGAATTTGAACGCATCAAAACCGAACTCATCACGCAACCGAGCCAGTCGCTGTGCTTCGGCTTTTGGCGTGATGTCACGTTTCATGCTCGACGCGTACGCCCGCAGTCTGCCTGGCGTGCCACCGAGCAATTCGCAAACGCTTTTACCGTCGGCCCTGCCCCACCGGTCCCACAAAGCTGTTTCAACGCCTGCCAGGGCTCGCCGAAGATAGGAACCTGGAAATTTGTGCTCTTTTTCCGGAATGACTTTGACCAGTGCTTCTATGTCATAGGCGTCCTCACCCAGTGACCATGGTGCGATCTGGCGATGCACGATTTGGGCGCTGATATCGGCATTGTATGGGGCAACCTGTCCCCAGCCCCACGTGCCGTCCGCTGCCGTAACCCGAACGAACGCCAGAAACTGCCGGCTGAACGTCTCGATTTTCTGGATCTTCATCGCCCCTCGGGTCGCACGACCCACCCCTTACTCACGGAATATGATCACGTTCCGAAGCACAGCCCCGGTTTTAACCTCGGCGATGGCCTCATTGATACCCTCGAGCGGATAGCGGTTCGAGATGAGTTCATCGAGCTTCAGTCGACCGCTTCGATAGTGCTCGACAAGGGCGGGAATATCGGAGCGCAACCGAGTCGACCCCATCTTGCTGCCCACCAGGTGAATGGCGTCATTCGCGAGATCCAGGGTTTCGAACTCGGCCTTGACTCCCTCTGCCGTCATTCCAACCAGCACCACCATGCCGCCCCGGCGGGTCAATTGGACGCTTTGCTCGATTGCTGCACGACTTCCGGCGGCTACAAAAACATAATCCGCACCTCTTCCTCCAGTCAGGCGGCGGACGGCATCTGCTGCGTCTTCTGCCACCGGATCGATCACATGGGTGGCGCCAAAACGCGGCACCGCTTCGAGCTTGTCGCTGGACAAGTCGAGCGCGATATTGAGCTTGGCATTCGCGAGCGCAGCGCCCTGTACACAATTGATACCCACGCCACCCGCGCCAATCGTCACCACGCTCGCCCCTGCGGGCACGGCCGCCACATTCTTCACCGCTCCGACCCCTGTAATCACGCCGCAGGAAAGCAGGGCTGCACTGTCCATTGGCAGATCCGGTGGGATTTCGACCACCTGTGAGGCATGAACAACGACTTCCTCGGCAAATGCCCCGGTCCGCAGACCGTGGCCGACGGGGGTACCGCGCTGATCGGTAATCGGAGAGGATTCGTCCAGCGAAAAACGGGTCTCGCACAAGCTTTCCTGGCGTTGCCCGCAAAAAAAGCAATCGCCGCACGAGCGGAGCAGCGTAACCAGCACCGGCGCGCCGCAGCGCAGCCCTTTCACATCTTCACCGATTCCTTGAACAATCCCGGCCGCTTCGTGACCAAAGACGGTCGGCAGTACGCCGCCCCAATCGCCATCCATATAAGTGATATCACTGTGACAGATTGCGCATGCGTCGAGCCGCACATGAACCTCACCGGGCCCTGGCAACCGAAGATTTATAACTTCAATCGCAAGGGGTACACCAAATGTTCGACAAACAGCGGCTTTCACGTTGCTGTCTTCCAATTGTGCTAGGCGTCAGTGTTGTGTTGTTTGCAATTCGATCAAGATTCAGCCCAAGTTGAGATACCAGTCAAATTCCAGCGGGCTAAATTGGTCATAGTAATTGTCATGTTCAAACTGTTTGGTCAGGCGGTAAAGATCCAGGTAGTCCGCACCGAGGTATTCCGACAAAATCTGCCCCACGGCCAGTGCGTCAAGCGCAGCCTGCCAGCTAAACGACAGGTCAGGATCTCGGTCGCCGCACACATTTCCCACACTGGCTTCCCCTGGGTCCAGTCGATGCTGGATACCGTGATGCACGCCGGCAAGCACTGTCGCCAGCACCAGATAAGGGTTGGCGTCGGCACCTGCCACCCGGTGCTCGAGCCGACGGGAAGAATTCGCCCCGGCCGGGATCCGAACAGCGACGGACCGATTGTTGTATCCCCAGGACCGGCGGATCGGCACATAAAGATTAGGAACAAAACGACGATAAGAATTGACGTTCGGCGCAAACAATGCCATCGCTTCGGGCATAGTCTCCAATAACCCACCCAACGCGTGACGCAAGACCGGGCTACCAACTTCTGTGCCATCATCGAACACGTTGTGGCCCTCTTCGTCGACCAGGCTCAGGTGAACATGAAGCCCACTGCCTGCATCTTCCCGGTAGGGCTTGGCCATGAATGTTGCTGCCGCGCCGTGTCGCCGCGCTGTGCCACGAACCACTCGCTGCAACAAAATGGCATGATCCGCTGCAACTTGCACATCAGGCACATGATGTAAGTTGATCTCATACTGGCCCTGGGCGTATTCGGTGCTGGCCGCACCCAAACGAATGTTCTGTGCCTCACAGGCCCGGCTGACATCTCCAAGAAACTTGGAAAAACCTTCGAGGTCACTAATGCTATAGACCTGAGTGTCCCGGACCCGGTGTCCGGATGTTGGCAGCAGTGGCGGCTGCACGGTGCCGGTGGCAGCTAGATTTAGGTCGATCAGATAAAACTCGAGTTCGAGCGCGACGACCGGGAACAATCCCTCGGCTGTCAGCCGTTTACAAACCGAACTCAGAACATGGCGGGGGTCTACACTGCAAGGTGACCCATCAAGATCGTACAACGTACCGAGCACTTGCCCCAGTGGTTCGTCAAACCACGGCACCCGCTGCAACGTTCCCGCCACCGGCCTGGCGCACACATCAGGGTCTCCATCGCTGAACCCACGCCCACCGGGATCACCACCCTCGCCAGTGACATCGAGCAGCATAATCGAACTCGGCACCTGAAAACCTTCCTGATAAAACTTGTCAAGATCCGCTCTCGGCAACCGTTTGCCGCGAATCACATTACAAAGATCCGGTAACAGCACATCGACAAACTGAACGTCTGGATGTGCCTGTAAGAAAGTCGTCAACTCTTCCATCGGATTTCTAAATGCACCTTGGGTAACATTGTCGGACCGTATGCTAACAAACGTCCAGCCACCCGAGCGCACCGTCAACTCGTTGACGTTTGCAACTCTTCGTAGAACGGTCGCCCGGCTGCGTGCGCGCCAGCGTTCCAGCGAGTTCCCCCCACTGTCACAATCGCTGCAAACTCTGAAGCACAGGACGGCGCACCACCCGCTGCACCGCCAACAGCCCGGCCGCGCCCACACCCACAGCGCCACCGACAATCCCGTAGATGAACACGGCAGGACCCGGATCGAAGGACAACTCAAATACGTTTCTCGACAGAAGATACCCGGCGAGTGACGCGAAAAGCGCAGCCACCAGACCGGCCATAGCTCCTAGCAAAACGAACTCGGTAAGTTGGGTGCCCCAAATACGTCTTCGCTTCGCACCAAGCGATCGGAGAATTGCTATCTCGCGCATGCGCTCGCGGGCACTTGTCTGGACGGCGGCATAAAGAACCACCAGCCCCGCCAACAAAGTGAAAGCAAAAACGTACTGCACTGCCGTGCTCACTTCCCTAATGATCGATCGAACCTGCTCGATCAGGGCGCCCACATCGAACACCGTGATCCCTGGAAAACGCCGGACCAGGTCTCCAGCAAACCGGGCTCGATTGTCCGGCAAATAGAAGCTCGTGATATAAGTCGCGGGATAGAGTTCCAGCATGGAAGGTTTACCGATCACGAAGAAATTCACTTGGAAGGAATCCCAAGTAACACGCCTAAGGTTAGAGACTTGGCCCGTTACTTCGTTTTCACCAACTGTAAAAGTCAGCGTATCGCCGACTTCCAACCCCAGATTGTCGGCGATCCCCTCCTCGAGGGACCATTCTCCCCGTGAGGGGTCATCGGTCCACCAGCGACCTGCGATCAGTTCATTGTTTACGGGCAGATCATCCGAGAATGAAAGATTAAATTCGCTCGGCACTTCCCCAGATTCCCTGGATCCACCCGAATTCCAACCCCGCCATTCACCGTCGCTCTTCTCGGGCACCAGCCGTCCGCGGGCCATGGGGAAGATCCCGGGCAAAGTGAGATCAGCCTCTTCCAGCATCTCGACAACCCCTCGCTGTTGATCCGGCTGGATATTGATGACAAATCGGTTCGGGGCATTGTCTGGTACGGTGCGCTGCCAACTGTCGAGCAGGTCTACTCGAATCACAGTCAACAACAACAGCGCCATGATGCCGGTACCGAGGGCAACGATCTGCAGGATCACCATGCCGGGCCGCCGACCCAAATTGGCCAATGCATAGCGAAAGACCGTATGCCGCACCGGCAAACGGCGAACGAACCAGACCAGCAAAGCGCCGATGGTCAGCAACGCAGCCATCAGTACCAATAACGACGCGATCACCCAGGTGGCAAGAACAGGATCCTTGCCCTGCCAAAGCAATACGACAAACGTTGCAGCCAGCGCAATGCCAGTCGAGAGAATCGACGACGGTCTTGGCATGTCATGCTCGCTGCGCAACAGTCGAAGCACCGGCACCTGGCGCAAGGACAGAATCGGTGCCAAACCAAAGCCAAGAGCTACAACAGTTCCAACGATGACACCTGCCAGCAACGGGCGAAACGAGGGCGCCGGCAACTCTACCTGAAGGGCGCTGCTTGCAAGCGATGCCAGAAATTCTTGCGCAATCAGGCCTGCCGCGCACCCAAGCGCTGACGCCAGCCCCGCAGCGGTCAACATCCGACCAAGGAAAATCCGCAGGACATAGCCCTGGCTTGCGCCGAGACAACGCATCACAGCGGCAGCATCTTGCTGCTGCCTGGCATAGAGCCGCATGGCCAATAAGATCGCCGCCCCGGCAATCACGATGGCCGTGATGCTGGCAAGTCCTAGGTAACTGGCCGCTCGATCGAGCGCGGTACGGATCTCCGGTTGGACTTCACGGACGGTTCGAATCCTAACGCTTGGGTCATCTCGTTCGCGCGCCCAGTCAATGAATGTGGCAACCCGTTTCGGCTCACCGGCGATCAACAAACGGTGGCGGGCGCGGCTGGCCTCCGACAACAACTCCGCCGCTTCGAGGTCGCTCCGGTTCATCATGACTCGAGGGGCTGCTAACTGAGAAAAGATACCCGTATTGTCCGGCTCGTAGGACAAAACACGCGCAAGTCGAAAGAGAGACGCCCCCAACTTGATGGACTGACCGAGTTGCAGGCCACTTTCTGCAAGCAGTGTAGACCCCACCCAAAGCGTCCCGAATTCTGGAACGGCATCGGTTTCCGTGCCCTCTTCGAACAATTGATCCGAGACTCGCAAGCGACCTCGTAACGGGTATCCCGTCTCTACTACTTTCACGGCAACCAGCTTTGGCATACCCTCGGCGTCAAGAATCACGCTTGGAAATTCAACCTGGCGGCTGACGGCCAGTCCGTCCTCCGCCGCCTTGCTCCTATAGATCGGCGCAATGGGGGTACTGGCTTCAATTCGAACATCAGCGCCAAGCAACTCGCCCGAACGTTGCTCCATGGCAAGGCGTATCCGGTCCGTGAAAAATCCAACGGAGGTCACGGCCGTGACCGCTACCACCAGTGCGATGATAACGACCCTCAGTGCCCCCGAGCGGCTGTCTCGAATGAATGCGGCGAGGTGTGCCGGCGCCCGGATCATTCGACTGACTTCAACCGTCCCGCTTCCATCGCTAAAACACGGTCGCAGCGTGACGCCAGCGCCGTATCGTGCGTAACCAACACCAGGGCACTTGCGCGTTCTTTTCGCAGTGTAAATAGCATGTCGGCGACGGCTTCGCCCGTATCGGCATCCAGATTTCCGGTCGGCTCGTCCGCAAACAGTACTTGGGGTTGAATCACAAACGCCCGGGCTAAAGCCACGCGCTGCTGCTCCCCGCCTGAGAGCTGCAGGGGCATATGCTGCATCCGCGCGGCAAGCCCTACGCTTTCCAGCATCTGCGCTGCCTGGGAATATCGATTGCCCTGACCGGCAAGTTCCAGTGCGAGTTCAACGTTCTCCAATGCAGTCAATCCGGGAAGCAGGTGAAACAACTGAAAAACAAATCCAACCTTGCCAGCGCGCAGTGCTGCTTTCCCGTCTTCGTCCAAGCTGGAGAGATCCTGGCCCAGCAAGTGCACCGTACCCCGGGTCGGTGAATCCAGCCCCGCCAGCTGCCCCAGCAGCGTTGACTTTCCTGAACCGGAAGGCCCGCGAATGGCAACCGCCTCGCCGGCTTCGATCTCGAGATCGACCTCGCTCAGAATTGTCAGGATCCCGGCCGGGCCCTCGACTTGCCGAGTCAATCTTTGGGCGGCGACAATGGGCTGCATGATGCGCTGGGTCCTCGCTTCGCTATTCTTTGTGGTGTTTGCTCTACCCGCCGGCAGTTATGCCGCGACCGTCCTGGTCATGGGAGACAGCCTGAGTGCAGCATACGGCATTGACCGGGAGAAGGGTTGGGTAAATCTGCTGGCCCGTAGATTATCGAGAATCGACGGTGAACACCAAGTGATCAACGCCAGCATCAGCGGCGAAACCACGAGCGGCGGGGTGCGCCGAATCCGTCCGCTGCTTCGCACCCATCAACCCCAGATCGTTGTCCTGGCGCTGGGCGCAAACGACGGACTCCGTGCCAATGGTCCGCAACACATCGAACACAACCTAGAGGCCATGATCGAAAGCGCCAAGCGTCAGAATGCGCTGGTGCTGCTCATTGGAATCCGTCTGCCGCCCAATTACGGCGCATCCTACAGCGACGCATTTGGCGCTGTCTTTCCCCATTTGGCCGAGCGACATCATCTGCCCCTGGTCCCTTTTCTTCTTAAGAACGTAGCGGAACACGAAGAACTTATGCAAACCGACCGCCATCACCCTACAGCACGCGCTCAGCCGTTAATTCTCGACAACGTTTGGCCCAAGCTGTTACAACTTCTGCGAACGCTCCCCTGACCCATTGCACCAATGCTTTTTCTGACTCCTTTACGAAACAGCATGTCGAATTGGCTATTGAGAATAGGTGGAGAATTTTGATGGGGTTCATAGTTTTGCTTCTCATTGTGTGGGTTACAGCCATATACAGGATTAAGACTCATAAAAAGTCGCAGGACCAGTTGGAAACAAAAGTCCGTTTAAAGACCGGGCCTTGAACATCCGGGACCTGTTGCTGACCCTTTCCGTGCCGGTCATCTGGGGGCTCGGATTCACTTTCGCCAAGGCTGGCATGGCCGAGTTCCCGCCGCTTCTTTTAATGGGGATGCGGTTCTGCATCGTCGCCTTTGCCCTGGTGTGGTTTGTACCTCGTCCCCGCGGGCACCTACGGTACATCTTCTGGGTCGCACTGATCAGCTCGACACTGCAATACGGGCTCACTTTTACCGGCCTGTCGATGATCGATGCTTCACTTGCTGTGATCGTTGTTCATCTAGAGGTGCCGTTTGGCGTGCTGCTCGCTGTCATCATCCTGCGAGAACGACCTGGCTTGCAACGAATCGTCGGAATGCTGCTCTCTTTCTCCGGCATTGTCCTGATTGCGGGACAACCCAGCCTCGAGGGCCAGATGTTTGCAATCTTTCTAACGGGAAGCGGCGCACTGGTGTGGGCCATTGGACAACTCATGGTCAAGCGGCTGGGAAGCGCTGTGGGCAGTTTCTCTCTGGTGGCCTGGGTGGGCGTGTTTTCGGGCCCCCAGATGATCCTGGCGTCGTTCCTGATCGAAGATGGCCAATGGATGGCGATACAACAAGCCAGCTGGGTCGGGTGGGGAACGGTGGCCTACCTTGGAATTGTGATGACGATTCTTGGCTATGGTATCTGGTATCGCGTGCTTTCCCGAAATCCGATGTCTCAAGTCATGCCGGTTCTGCTCCTCTTGCCGGTTGTCACAATTGTCTCCAGTATTTTGCTTCTTGGCGAACGCCCTGCACCTGCCGTGCTGGCAGGCGGCGCTGTCGTACTGGCTGGCGTCGCCGTCATCGTATTTACCCGCAACAACGTTCAGTCGAAACAGGATATAGCGTAACGATTATTCACCAAGCGTTCACCCAATCGAACATAACGTAAGATCTTGTTGACGGTCATAACAACCTAATACGTTCTGAAACTATAATCACGCTCCTTTTCTCTTCCAACGAGTAATTTCTATGCGGCGCCTCATCAAATGGCTATTAATTTTACTGGTGGTTGCCCTGATCGGCGCGGCAGGCTACTGGCAAGCCACGAAACCCCGTCCAATTTCGGTCACTGTTGCTGCCGCCGAACCCGGCGTTGTTGAAAAAACTATCGCCAATACCCGGGCCGGCACCGTAGAGGCCTGCCGCCGTGCACACTTGTCTCCTAGCGCCGGCGGGTTAATTGCCGTTTTGAATGTTCGCAACGGTGATTTCGTTAGGCAGGGAGACTTGCTGCTGTCGCTCTGGAACAAGGATCTACTGGCTGAAATTGAATTATCACGCGCAGAAGCGAAATCAGCCAAAGCCAATGCACGTGCGACCTGCCTCACTGCAGAAGTCGCACACAGAGAAGCCAATCGACTGCTAAAACTGAAAAAAAGCGGCGCGGTCTCAGAGGAAACGGTAGACCGGGCCGTCACTGATGCGTCCGCGCGCCGGGCCAGCTGTGATGCAGCCGAGGCTAGCACTGCGGTTTCTGCATCGCGAGTGAACCTCATCCGAACGCGTCTTGACCGGACTCGACTCGTAGCGCCTTTTGATGGTGTCGTGGCCGCTGTCCATGGCGAATTGAACGAATACGTGACGCCCTCTTCCCCTGGAATGGGTGGTACGCCCACCGTCGATCTGATCGACACCTCCTGCTTTCATGTTACCGCACCGATTGACGAAGTCGATGCCCCTCGTGTGATGCTCGATCAAACTGCACGCGTGACACTCGATGCCTTTGGCAATCGGCAGTTTGCCGGCACGGTCAAACGAATTGCACCGTTCGTACTCGATCTCGCTTCGCAGGCCCGCACCGTTGAAATCGAGGTCGAATTCTCGAACCCGGCGGATCTTAGGGAACTGCTCGCGGGTTATTCCGCTGACGTCGAAATCATCCTTGCTGCACGCACCGTGCCGGTGCGTGTTCCCAGTGAAGCCGTGCTCGAAAACCGTCGTCTTTTTGTGCTGGCTGGCGATACGATAGAAGAACGCGACATCTTGGTTGGCCTTTCCAACTGGGGCTGGACGGAAGTGCTGGAAGGAGTGACAGCCGACGAATTGGTTGTCACCTCGATCGACGTCGACGGTGTGGTCGATGGCGCGTTCGCAGAAATAGGCGTCGACAACGAATGATCCAGTTCTCGAAAGTCAGTCGGGAATTCGAGGTGGGCGACGAACGGGTGCGCGCGCTTCGTGACATCGACCTCGAGATTCGAGACGGCGAATATGCTGCAATCATGGGGCCCTCGGGATCAGGCAAATCGACCATGCTGAATATCCTGGGCTTGCTGGATCGGGCGGATCAGGGGCAATACTTTCTTGACAATCAAGACACCACCGCATTAACGGAAAAGAAACGGGCCGCGCTCCGACGCCAGCACTTCGGGTTCGTGTTTCAGAGCTTTCATCTGGTCCCTCGAATGACCGCGGCTCAGAACGTGGAGTTACCGCTTAACCTGGATGGCGTTTCACCACGGGAACGACGCCAGCGGGTTAGCGATGCCCTGGATGCGATGGGTCTTGCCGATCGAGCCCGCCATCGGCCGAGCCAACTGTCGGGAGGACAACGGCAGCGCGTCGCCATCGCCCGCGCCATGATCATGCAGCCCGGGGTACTGCTGGCCGACGAGCCCACCGGCAACCTCGACAGCACATCGGGCCAGGAAGTCATTCAAGCGCTCGAGGCGCTGAATCAACGCGGGATTACGTTGATCATCATTACCCATAACCCTGTAATTGGCGAGCGCGCGAACCGGCGAATTCACATGCAGGACGGGGCGATCGAAGCCGATACGGTCGCGGCCTGAGAGACATTACGATGCGACCGCCTGATGTCTTCGCCTTCAGTATGGGAGCATTGAGCGGTGCCCGGACCCGGACCTGGTTGATGCTGCTGGCCATGGCGATCGGCGTCTCCTCCGTGCTGCTGCTGACCGCAGTCGGCGAAGGCACGCGACGCTACGTCAACAACCAGTTTATGAATCTCGGCAGTCACCTGTTGATCGTGATGCCGGGCAAATTGGAAACCACCGGGGGTCAACCGCCGATCCTGAGCGCAACCGAGGTGGACCTTACAATTGACGACGCCATTGCACTGACTCGAAGCCATTCTATCCGCAGAGTCGCACCCTTGGCTCTCGGCTCGGCGCCGATCTCCTACGATCAGCGCGAACGAACGGTCAACGTGATCGGTTCCACAGCCAGTTTGTATGAAGTAAGAAAACTCAAGATGTCTGCCGGCCGCTTTCTGCCAGGCGGCGATCCCACCCGTGGCGCGGCCATCGCAGTCATTGGGGATACGTTGAAAACCGAACTTTTCGGCAGCAGCACAGCACTTGGCCAACGAATCCGGATTGATGGGCAAAAGTTCCGGGTCATCGGTGTTTTAGAGGCAGCCGGCGCTGCGGGCGTGGGTATGGATCTTCGGGACACCGCCGTCATTCCCGTAGCGACCGCACAGAGTTTATTCGACAGCCCTTCGCTGTTTCGAGTCATGGTGGAGGCGGATGGCCACAATGCGATCCCAAGGGCAGAGAAAGCAATAATCGACATCCTTCGGGTTCGCCACAACGGCGAGGAAGACGTGACCGTGATTACCCAGGACGCAATGCTCGCCACATTTAACACCATTTTGGGCTCTCTCACCTACGCTGTGGGCGGCATCGCAGCCATCTCTCTCGCTGTGGCCGGCATTCTGATCATGAATGTAATGCTGGTCGCAGTTTCCCAGCGCAAGGCTGAAATTGGCCTGCTGAAAGCGATCGGCTCACCTGGATCCCAGATCCTGCGGCTCTTTCTTGCCGAGGCGACCATGCTGGCGCTGCTCGGCACCTTCGCCGGTCTGGTGCTCGGCTTTTCCGGGGTCTGGGGATTAGCAATTGCCCTGCCCGACTTTCCCATCGGCGTTCCCTACTGGGCGCCCATTGCAGCCACTGGCACTTCGCTTGCAACTGGCGTGGTGTTTTGTTTATTGCCGGCACGGCGAGCCGCGCGACTTGATCCCGTGCTCGCACTGGCGGGACACTGACCATGTTGACGACTGACTACGCTCGCCTCTGTCTGGCATCCGTCGTGTCCCACCGACTGCGCAGCTTTCTCACAGGGCTTGGAATCACCGTTGGGATCGCGGCAGTCGTTTTGCTGACCTCTATCGGGGAGGGAATCCACCGCTTCGTGCTCGGTGAGTTTACGCAATTTGGCACGCACCTCATTGTGGTCTCGCCTGGAAAATCCAGCACCTTTGGAGTGTCCAGTGCGGTTGTAAATACCGTCCGACCGCTCACTCTGTCGGATGCACAGGCTCTCGCCGTGCTGCCACAAGTGGAAGCCGTCACCCCTTTGGTGCTCGGCAATGCGCCAGTCGAACATGATGAATTCACCCGGTACACCAATATATACGGCGTCGGCCCGTCAATGCCTGACGTCTGGACGATGGGGCCCGCGTTGGGTCGCTTTCTTCCTGATGACAACCCCCGACACGCCCGGGCTTTCGTAGTGCTTGGCAGCACCGTGCGAGATGAGCTTTTCGGCCAGACCAATCCACTGGGCGAGCGGGTTCGGATCGGCAGCAGCAGCTTCCGGGTCATCGGGGTCATGGAGTCCAAGGGCCAGATGATGGGCGTAGATCTGGATGATGCCGTCTTCATTCCTGTTTATCGCGCCCAAGCCATGTTCGACCGCGAAGGTTTGATGGAGATTGATATTGCTTACTCTTCGAATGCGAACAGCGAACGAGTTTCTGAACGCGTCCGATCCCAGTTGATGCAACGCCACGGCGGGGAAGATTTCACGATCCGCACCATGGATGAAATGCTATCGGTGCTCGATTCCATCCTTGGTGCGGTGACGATCGCAGTAGGCGGGTTGGGTGCAATCTCGCTGCTGGTGGGCGCGGTCGGCATCCTGACCATCATGACCATCGCAGTGAACGAACGAACCAATGAAGTGGGCCTATTGCGCGCACTCGGCGCTGGCAAAGGTCAGGTGCTCATGCTGTTTCTCGGCGAGGCGGTGGTGCTCGCCGTGCTCGGAGGTCTCGCCGGACTGCTGCTCGGTGCTGGCGGTGCCTGGCTTATCGGTTTCGCCATACCCGCTCTCCCAACCCATACCTCCTGGACTTATGTCCTGATCGCAGAAGCAGTAGCGGCCGTCATTGGTCTGGCAGCGGGTGTTGCACCGGCATGGAAGGCGGCCAAGTTGGATCCGATTGAAGCCCTGCGTACCGAATGAATCGAAAACTGTGCAAATTTGTGACGAATCCATTGATCTCTGGACGATTCCTCTCTCCAACGCAGGGGATCGTTTTCAAGAACACGAACAGTCGCTTTCTACCGATGAGCGCCAACGCGCAACTCGCTTTCGAAGCGCCAAAGACCGAAGGCACTTCACCTTGGCACGAGGCAGCTTGCGCTCGATTCTCAGTCAATATCTCGGAACACAAGCAGAAGCCGTACGGTTTTCTTATGGCACCCACGGCAAGCCACGCCTCGCAAACACGCATGAGCCATCGCTCGAATTCAACTTGTCTCACTCCGGCGAATACGCGCTGTGCGCCCTGACCAAAAGTCATCCGATTGGGATCGACATTGAAAAAATAAGAACCGCAGACCCTAACTATTATCTGCGGCTCGCGACACGGTTTTTTTCCAGGAAGGAGTTCGAGGCCATAAGCGCTGCCCCTGAACACGAAAGAACACTCTTCTTTTTTGCCTGCTGGACTCGAAAAGAGGCCTATCTGAAGCGACATGGCCTCGGACTGCACCTGCCGTTGTCGGGCTTTACGGTAAACGTCGACTCCAGTGAATCAGCGCACCTGATCGACACACCCTGGCGACCCGAAGATCTTATGATCACCCGTCTTCAAGACCTGCCGGCACCACGTGGGTACCGGACCGCCCTCGCGGTCGCCTCACCTCAACTCAAGAACCTTCGGCATTACACCTCGAGTTAACCCCGCAGCATTCCCGGTCGCCGCCGCAGGCCCCTTGCTTTACTCCTCCAGTGCCCACGAAGCCACTCAGGATTCGTTCGAGCCGCGATTGAAATCGTCTTCATAACGGACGATGTCATCCTCACCAAGATAACTGCCCGTTTGTACTTCGATCAATACAAGGTCTTGCTTTCCCGGGTTTTCGAGTCGATGCCGGGTGCCAGGAGAAATATAGGTCGACTCGTTCTCATGAAGGAGGAAAGTGTCTTGCCCACGGGTCACCAGTGCAGATCCGCGAACTACGATCCAGTGCTCAGCCCGTTGTCGATGCGACTGTAAAGACAGGCGCGCGTTAGGATAGACTGTAATTCTCTTGACCTGGAATCCTTCACCGGCATCCACGGAGTCGTAACTGCCCCACGGTCGATATACCTTGCGGTGTTGCTGATACTCTGGCCGCCCGGCCGCCTTGAGATCGGCAACAACCTGCTGCACTCCCTGCGCGTTGTCGCGACGCGTCACCAGCAAAGAATCTCCAGAATCGACAATCACGAGATCTTCGACACCCACTGCCGAAACCAGTGCGCGCTCGGAATGGATATAGGTATTGCGGGCCTGCAGGGTCATGACATCGCCGCGTGTCACATTGCCATCGTCATCCTTCTGCCCGATTTCCCAGAGCGCCTGCCACGATCCCACGTCACTCCAGCCGGCATCAAGGGAAACAACGACCGCCTTTTTTGTTTTCTCCATCACGGCACAATCAATCGAGTCTGGCCTACACCGCTCGAAGCCAGACTTTGCCAGGCGCACGAAATTGCCGTCGTGTTCGGCTCCCTGATGTGCCTCGCGACAGTGCGTCACCATATCGGGTTCATGCTGCTCGACCTCGGCCAGATACTGCTTCGCCCGGAACAAAAACATGCCGCTGTTCCAGTACCATGTACCCTCGTCCAGGTACTGTTGGGCCGTCTCAATATCCGGCTTTTCTACAAACGCTGACATGCGAAAAACATTTTCGTCTATCGTCTCACCGCAACGCAGGTAACCGTACCCCGATTCGGGGCGGGTTGGTGGCACCCCGAACGTAACCAGGTAATCCGCCCTGGCCGCGGGTTCCGCTACAGCCAAGGCGTTCGCAAATTCGCGCTCGTCCCCTATCACGTGATCGGCAGGTACAACGAGCAAAAGGGGATCGTTGTCGCCCGCCATTGCCTCAAGGGCAGCGACCGTCGCCGCTGGCGCCGTGCCTCTTCCGACCGGCTCGAGCAATATGGGCCCACACACATATCCTGCTTCCTGTAATTGACCACGCACCAGGAAGCGATGCATCTCGCTGCAAACGATAATCGGTAGGGCGACGTTCGAAAGGTCGTTAAGTCTGCGCACCGTTTCCTGCAGCATCGAGCGGTCTGCCGCCATGCGGAGAAATTGCTTGGGGTGTCGCTCGCGCGACAGGGGCCAGAGCCGAGTTCCGGTGCCGCCGGCGAGAATAACGGGAATGATGGTGTTACCCAACACAGTGCCCCTCAATACAGGCGAAAAGTCAACAAAACTCCCGCCGTCCCGGCGAGAGCGATCAACGCCAGCTTGAAGAAAGCGACGCTGCGCGGGTCGGGTGAAGACGGGTAGCGCTCCGGCTCATCCTCCCGCCAAGGAATTCGCATAATCGGCCAGTATAGAAGCAGCAGCGTAGACCAAGTGAGCACTGCAGACCACAGTACATCCGACAGGAAATGCCCCCCGGCGGCCATCCGCGCCACACCCATCAACGATCCAACAACGATCGAGGCGGCAAGGGCCGCACCGGCCCAGGCCGGATGCCGTCGGCGCCAAAGCAGGTAGAAAGCCCCCCATGCAAAAGCGACAGAACAATGTCCACAGGGAAACGAATTACCACTTTGCCCCGGCATCAGCGGGGGCACGTACACCTCTTCCCCGCCGAACGCCTGGACATCACGGGGGCGAGGACGATCCCAATGGTCTTTAAATGCCGCGTTGATCACGAGTCCGGGCCCGATCATCACAGCTAAAAAAAGAAACGCTCCATACACCCGAAACCGAACATTCGCATGGTGCACAATGCCAATGGCGAGGACCCAAAGACCCAGCAGCCCGAGCACAATCGTGAGCCACGGGGCAACCCAGAAAAAGAATCGCCAAAGACCCAACGCTCCTAGAAACCAGGGATTAGAACGGCCCGCTGAGCGGTAAAACCAGCCGGCCACCGTAAGGTCGAGAGAACTCCACCAAAATGGCAACGTCGCCAGCAAAGTCACCACTACCAAACCGATGATCTCAGGTAACCAGTAACGACGATAAGTCACAATGGATAACTTATTGACTGAGTGGCGCGCCCGGAGAGATTCGAACTCCCGACCTCGTGGTTCGTAGCCACGCACTCTATCCAACTGAGCTACGGGCGCGGTGTTGGAACGTAGTGGGCGACAAAGTTTAGCACGCGCGCTTCACCCGCCAGCAGCAGCACGCACCCTCGAACGAAAACTCACGACGACAAGAAACATAATTCATTCTACTAAAGGGACACCTCAAATGCTGGCGGAGAGGGAGGGATTCGAACCCTCGAAGGGTGTTAGCCCTTACTCCCTTAGCAGGGGAGCGCCTTCAGCCGCTCGGCCACCTCTCCAGAAATTTTTCGTTTCTTAATTATAAGTTACTTAACGCAATACTGGTCTTTGAGTCTGATTAGAAAATGCTGTGTAGGGTAAAATTCACAATAAGCACCAAGCTTGCCGACACGATTGTTGGCTCTCTCGATACCCTGTGCTAGGCTAGCCCTGCAGCCTAGATCGAAACCCAATAGTTGTATGGCAACTTTCCTAAACTTATTCCAAAGGAGTTTATAACCATGGCCTCACTTGAAAAGAAATCTTTTGACAATCCCGATGAAACCAAAACCCCAGACAAGACCCTCGCCCAAACTGTTAACTTCGGAACCGTCGCCGCGACAAAAATAACGGCACAACCCGGCTGGAGCTGGTCCGGTTGCATCAAACCACACGTCGGCGGTGACAGTTGCCAGGCAGGACATGTCGGAATGGTCTCAAAGGGCACAATACGAGTTAAGCATGACGACGGCACGGAGATTGTGTTAACCGCTGGCGATGCCTACTCGTTGGCCCCGGGTCACGACGCTTGGGTCGAGGGAGACGAGGCAGTTGAAATCTATGAATTCAACAACACCGGCAAGACTTACGCAGTTTGGGAACAAGCCTGAAGATCACACCACTGTTTACGACTCGCTGTCCCTGCTGTGAGTAAAAGAAGATAGCCAAGCAGTGCGACCCGTTCGTCGGTCGCGACAACTAGGGCCACGAGGCCTAGAGCAGAAAGTAATCGACCCAGGCTCGGCCTGGGTCTTTTCTTTCACTATTGTTGGGGCAATGAGGGGCAAATCAATCGAATTAAATCGGGTTCAGCCGCTGACTTATACCTGATTACGAATATTCGGTCGGGCTCTCGTCCCCGGCCTTATCAATTTCCCGGTCCACATTCTCGTGAATCCGGTCATAGACTTCTTCACGGTGCACCGGCACTTCCGCGGGGGCATGAATTCCCATACGAATCTGATTGCCGCGCACACCGAGCACTGTTACCCGAATGTCATCGCCGATTTTCAGGGACTCCCCGATCCTTCGCGTCAGTATCAGCATCCTGCCTCCTCGCTTCTCGCTTTCCGTGCGATGCGACCACGGGGTGTTGAATGCACATCTTCACTGCAGGCGAAGTTTACACGATTCACTCACGTTCAAAGACGTTGCGCGGGCCACATCCTAGTCAACTACCGCCGTATCAAGCGGTTCTTCCTCGGGACTCGAATCCAGCCCAAAGGCCTTGTGCAGCGCCCTTACCGCAAGCTCCAGATACTTGTCCGCAATTCCCACCGAGATCTTGATCTCCGAAGTAGAAATCAGTTCGATGTTGATTCCGTTCTTGGCCAACACTTCGAACATCGTTGAGGCGATCCCGGCATGCGACCGCATACCCACACCAACGATTGAAATCTTAGCCAGGTTGGTGTCACCGACCACATCGCGCGCGCCCAGTTCCGCTGCGACCCGATCCAGCAAGGCCCTCGCTTTCTCGTACTCGTCCCGCTTGACCGTAAAGGTGAGATCGGTGCTCTCATCCCGCCCGACATTTTGAATAATCATGTCGACATTGATGTGCGCCTCGGAAATCGGGCCGAAGATGCGTGAAGCCACGCCGGGTTCATCAGGCACGCCCCGTATCGTCAACTTCGCTTCGTCACCGTTATAAGCGATGCCTGCAATCAATGGCTGTTCCATGTCTTTTGCCTCATGGGTAATCAGTGTGCCGGGGCCATCAGTAAACGACGAAAGGACTCGCAAAGGCACCCCGTACTTGCCTGCGAATTCGACGGAACGCGTCTGTAACACCTTGGTGCCCAGACTCGAGAGTTCCAACATTTCTTCGACCGTGATCCGCTCAAGCCGTCGTGCCGCAGGTACGATGCGGGGATCGGCTGTATAGACACCATCCACATCCGTATAAATTCGACATTCATCCGCCCGCAGCGCTGCAGCCATCGCTACGGCCGTCGTATCCGAACCGCCTCGACCCAAAGTAGTGATGTTGCCGTCGGGATCAACCCCCTGAAAGCCCGCAATTACGACCACGTGCCCGGCATCGAGATCCGCGCGAACTCGGGTTGGATCAATGTCCAGGATGCGCGCCTTGCCATGCACCGGGTCGGTCCGAATTGGTACCTGGCTTCCAGTATACGAAAGCGCCTCGACGCTTTGTCGCTGCAAAGCGAGCACAAGCAACGCTACGGTGACCTGCTCACCCGTTGCCAAGAGCGCATCGATCTCGCGTCCCGTTGCCTTTGTCTGTGCTGCATTGTGTCCCGCGTGGCCAGCTGTTGCCGAACCAGTGTGTGACTCGATTTCCTGCGCAAGGCTGAGCAGCCGATCGGTCTCACCCGCCATGGCGGAGACCACGACCACCACATCGTTACCGGATCGACGGGATCGAGCCACGCGATCGGCAACCGCGTGAATCCGCTCTACGGTACCGACCGAAGTGCCTCCGAATTTCTCAACAAAAAGAGCCATTGTGTGTCTGTGTGTCGCCCCAGGCAGGGGCGCGCATTAAACCGGTTTTGGCTTGCGGGGTAAAGCCCGGCTCAGGCTTGCTGATCGCTGACCCATTGGGTCACGGCGGCGAGGGCATCGTCGAGGCATTCGACATTCGAGCCGCCGCCCTGCGCCGTCTCGGCCTTGCCGCCCCCCCGGCCACCCACCATCGGCGCGAGATGAGAGATCAACTGGCCGGCGGAATACGTTTTCGCAAGAGAAGGCGTCACCCCCGCCAATAGCGTCACCTTGCTCTCTCGTACCCCCCCGATCACAACGATGCCCGAGCTGATGCGGTCTCGGAGTGTATCGAGCAGGACCCGTAACGTGCCGACATCGACTCCATCTTTGCGAACGACCATTACCTGGACGCCGCCCACCTCTTCTGTCTGCGGCGACTCCGCGGCTCCACCGCCTGCTGCGAGTTGCGCCTGAAGGTCATCGATCTTTCGCTCTAATTCCCGCGTCCTGATCTGCATCTGCCTCGCTTTGGACTCAATTTCGCCCACGCTGGTTCGATAGACCGCAGCGACACGGCTGAGCACAGTGCTTTCCTCGGCGACACGACGGCGGGCACTCTCTCCCGTCAGCGCTTCAATGCGGCGCACACCGGCGGCAATTCCCGATTCTGACACCACGCGAAAGGCTCCAATGTCACCGGTTCGCTTTACATGGGTTCCACCACAGAGCTCCAGTGAATAGTCTCCCATGCCAACGACACGAACGACATCATCGTACTTCTCACCGAAAAGTGCAGCAGCCCCCGCAGTTCTGGCCTCGTCAATGTTCATCCTTCGGGTAACGACCTCGCGATTGGATCGGATCTCCTCATTGACCCGTCTCTCGACATCGTCCAGCAGGGTTGCATCGACCGCCTCGCCATGGGAAAAATCAAAACGCAACCGGTTCGGCTCGACCAGGGAACCTTTTTGCTCGACGTGGGTGCCGACGATTTCGCGCAGCGCCGAGTGCAACAAATGCGTCGCAGAGTGATTGTTGGCTGTCGCGCTGCGTGCAACGGAGTCGACCGCGGTATGAACCCGGTCGCCCACGTGAAACACCCCTTCGCGCAAAGTGCCCACGTGTGCAATCACTTTGTGTGCCAGATATCGAGTGTCGGTAACTTCAAATACCAATCCATCGGCTTCCATCCGGCCCCGGTCCCCCACCTGTCCGCCCGACTCGGCATAGAAAGGCGTTCTATCGAGAATCACGAATCCGTCCTCGCCGGGACTCAAAGCATCAACCTCTTCACTGTCGCGCAAAAGGGCAAGCACCTGACCGCTAGACTCGTGTACTTCATACCCTAGAAACGCGGTTGAGTCCTCGATGCTGACTCCGGTGATCTCTCCCATCTGGAACTGACTTGCGGCGCGGGCGCGCTCGCGCTGATCGTTCATAGCGCGATCAAAACCCGACATATCGAGTGTCAAACCATGCTCACGGGCAACATCGGCAGTCAGGTCTGCCGGAAAACCGTAGGTGTCATACAGACGAAATACCGTCTCACCGGGGATGACCGACCCCACCAGGCCCGAGATCTCCTGATCGAGCATACGAATGCCCTGATCCAGGGTATCGAGAAATCGTTCTCCTTCCTGCGTCAATGCGCGCTCGACGCGCCCCTTTTCTTGGGCAATCTCCGGATAAGCCTCCCCCATCTGCTCGACCAGTGGATCAACCAGGCGATGCAGGAATGGTTCTCTCTGCCCAAGCTGGTAACCATGCCGAATTGCGCGTCGAATAATCCGGCGCAACACGTACCCCCGGCCCTCGTTCGACGGTGTTACCCCGTCGGCGATCAGAAAAGAGGTGGAACGGATATGGTCGGCGATCACTTTTAGCGACTGATTGGTCAAATCATCCGTTTCCAGGACATTCGCCGTTGCTTCAATCAATGCCGTGAACAGATCGATCTCGTAATTGCTGTGCACACCCTGCAGCACGGCAGCCAGGCGTTCGATCCCCATCCCGGTATCCACCGACGGTTTCGGTAACGGAGTGTCGATGCCGGCGCCATCGCGATTGAACTGCATGAACACCAAATTCCAAATTTCGACATAGCGATCCCCATCCGCGTCAGGTGATCCGGGTGGCCCTCCGGACACTGCGGAACCGTGATCGTAGAAAATCTCGCTGCACGGGCCACATGGCCCAGTGTCCCCCATCGCCCAAAAATTGTCCCTCACACCGGCCCTGGAAAACTGTTCTTTGGGTACACCGATCTCATCTAGCCAAATGCCGGCCGCCTCGTCATCCTCCTCGAAAACAGTGACCCAGAGTTTGTCCGCCGGCAATCCAAAATCTTCGGTCAATAGTTCCCAGGCATAACCGATGGCCTCACGCTTGAAGTAGTCACCAAAACTAAAATTACCGAGCATCTCGAAAAAGGTATGGTGCCGTGCTGTGTAACCGACGTTTTCTAGGTCATTATGTTTACCCCCGGCCCGCACGCAGCGCTGGTCGGTAACCGCCCGCGGGCAATCACGCTTGGCCTGCCCCAGAAACACATCTTTGAACTGCACCATCCCGGCATTGGTGAATAGCAGTGTTGGATCGCCGTGCGGCACCAGGGAACTGCTCGGCACCACTTGATGACCGTGGCCCTCGAAAAAATCAAGAAATCGAGCTCGGATATCACGGGTTTTCATGGGTCATCCTGCGCGAAACAGATTTAAGTTTCAGCACCCCTCTCGAAATTGCCGATCGCCTGTCGAATCGCTTCCTGGTCAAAGCCTCTTCTTTCTAAATATCTGGCCCTGCGTGCCCATTCGGGAAAAGTTTGGGCCGGATGGCTCCCAAACTTTCTTGTCACCTGGTCGGTCACCTGCCGCTCCCAATCGACCTCGGCTTTCGCGATGGCCTCGCGAGCCAGTTCTTCGGAGACTCCACGATCGCGCAATTCCAAGCCAATACGGTTCGGGCCGTAACCCGTCTCGGCACGGCTCACGATCAGAGACTTGGCAAACCTTTCGTCCGACAAGAGATCCTGATCCTCAAGCCCCTTTAACAATTCTTCGACCGAGTCATTCTCGAACCCGCGGCGAACCAATTTACCGCGCAATTCTGCCCGGCTGTGCTCGCGTCTCGCCAGGAGACGCATGGCAGCATTTCGGGCCCGAGTATCCGGGTCCGGTTCGCGGCCCGACATCAGACCTCGGCAGTCTCCGCTTCGATGGGGGCTTCCGGTTCGACAAATACGGGTGGCGCCGCGAGACCCATCCGCTCACGCAATGTTGCTTCGATTGCGCTGGCCACGTCCTTATGTTCCTTTAGAAATTCACGCACGTTATCCCGGCCCTGGCCGATGCGCTCGCCGTTATACGAATACCAGGCGCCAGATTTCTCCACCAGGTTGAGTTCTACACCCATGTCGATGATCTCGCCTTCTTTTGAGATCCCTTCGTTGTAGAGAATATCGAATTCGCACTTTTTGAACGGCGGGGCAACTTTGTTCTTGACCACCTTGACTCGCGTCTGGTTGCCGAGCACTTCGTCCCCTTTCTTGACCGCACCGATTCGGCGAATGTCGAGCCGGGCCGAAGAATAGAATTTGAGGGCATTGCCTCCCGTCGTGGTCTCGGGATTACCGAACATGACCCCGATCTTTATTCGAATCTGGTTAATGAAGATCACCATGGTGTTGGACCGCTTGATGTTGGCGGTCAATTTGCGCAGCGCCTGCGACATCAACCGCGCGTGCAGCCCGACATGGGAGTCGCCCATTTCCCCTTCGATCTCCGCCTTCGGGGTCAAGGCAGCCACCGAGTCGATTACCACGACATCCAAGGCCGTCGAACGGACCAGCATATCGACAATCTCAAGCGCTTGTTCGCCCGTGTCCGGCTGGGAAATGAGCAGTTCTTCTACATTCACCCCGAGCTTTTCCGCGTAGCCGGGATCCAGCGCATGCTCGGCGTCGATAAACGCGGCCGTGCCCCCTGATTTTTGCGCTTCGGACACGACGGACAGCGCCAAAGTCGTCTTTCCGGATGATTCAGGACCATAGATCTCGACAACCCGGCCCCGTGGCAGTCCGCCAATACCCAAAGCAATATCGAGCCCAAGTGAGCCGGTAGAAATCGCCGGGATGTCGGCACCGATCTCAGCGTCACCCAGGCGCATGACAGACCCTTTACCGAACTGTCGCTCGATTTGGCTTAGCGCTGCGTCCAGCGCTTTCTGCTTGTTTGTATCCATCGGTTCAATCCTCGATTGCTCATGATCGCTCCCATTTTCGACCAACCAGTGTCGCGCCAGATGAGCCTGTCCGACCCGAAGGAGCATACGACAGGCACCCTTATTCGGATCCCATTGAGCCGCCGCCCTCTAATGGGCGATTATTTCATAACCGCTACCCGCAGCCTAGCGAATACAATCAATTTTCGCTGTGCCTGATCGCACAAGCACCGTATAACGGGCACCTTGCGGCAACCGTTCGGACGCTGCAAGAACCAAGTCCCGAGCATGCCAAGTGACCGGGTTAAAGACAAAGTGTTTGGCCGGCCCGGCGTCCCGCGCCAAAGTCACATGCGCCTTGAAACCGCGCCCATCGGCTCGAAATCCCAAGGCACGAAGTTCGGTCGACAACCGTTGTGCAGCGATGTTGAAAGAGCGCGGTGTTTTTCGCAGTCCCAGCCAAAGGATGCCCGAGCGCGGCCAGTACCCCACCCGGTCCAGGGTCAATGTCACGGGCTCAAAAACAAACTCCGCCAACCGCGCTTCAAGTGCCCTTTGCTGCGAAGCATCCACATCGCCTAGAAACCGCAACGTCATGTGTATGTTCTTGGCCGGTACCGTTCGGCCGCTCGCTGCGCGCATCTCGGATCGCGCTTGAAGCATTGCGAGTTCACGACGAACTTTTGCATCCGGCCACAGTGCAACAAAAAGGCGCCGGGGCATTTGGCTTGGGTTTTCTACTGGGATGAACCCTCCTCGAGGAACCGGATCAAACCACTCAGCGCCTCGATCACGCTCTGGCGGCGCACCGCCTCTCGATTTCCTGAAAAAACATATTGTTCGCTCCGCTCCATACCCGTGCGTGCAATCCAACCCAGCCATACTGTCCCAACGGGCTTGTCGGCACTGCCGCCGTCTGGACCCGCAATCCCCGTAACGGCCAGCGCCAGATCGGCGGGGCTGTGGGAAAGTGCGCCGCGTGCCATTGCCCGGACCACAGGCTCACTCACAGCGCCAGAACGAGAAATGAGCTCCGGCGGCACCCCAACGAGTTCCGTTTTCGAAGCATCACTGTAGGTCACAAATCCGCGCTCGTACCAAGCAGAACTGCCAGCCACCGCAGTAAGACTCTGTCCAATCCAACCCCCGGTACACGACTCAACGGTCGCGAGTTTGAAATGCTGCGCGGCCAGAACACGACCGACTTCCGCAGACAATTCGGTCAGACTCCCCATTACTGACTGCTCAAGCCATCTGCCCCTACGCGGAGCTCATATTTATTCATCGACCGGCAAAAATCGACCCCGGCTCGAACGAAATGCCATTGGATCGACAATTTC
>CAJXWH010000002.1 GCA_913062915.1 uncultured Acidiferrobacteraceae bacterium
CCACAGATTTCTCGGTCATTGAACCACACTATTTGAAGAAAAGACCCATGTCAAGACTGAAGACTTTCTCAATAAAAAAATCTGATGTCCGATCTGATATCAAGTTTTTCTGGAACTCTGTGCTGCGACGATATTTGATAGAAAGGCTCTAACAGACGATCTCCCTGACTTTGTCACTATGCAGCAGTTGATGGATAGCTCGAACGGAATAAAACTTCCGCCTCGGGTGACCACTCGCCACCAATAGGAGGCGTGAGGTCACGGTAAACGCCCCTATCACAAGGCCGCCCTTGCTTCACCATAAAAGAAATTTCACCATTCCTACAATGCAATACATATGAGTAAACGGTCTGATGAATCTCATGATTGCAAATGCCGGTCCATCCATTATCGTGGCTCGCTTGAAGCGCATAAATATCTTTAACGCCACTTATGTTAGCCAGCCTCTTTTGAGAAAACGACAGACGGGTTTGACTTGTGATGGCATCCTCATCCAACTGACTCACATTAAAAAGGAGGTGGTGGTTCGTTCGAGTAAGACAATCTGGGTGGCGCTCTACTGCAATCTCGTTTCCATGTACCTCGATTGCGGCTGAAGTTGCACTATCGATCAACATCAGATTCGAACACCAATAGGGATGCCGTCCCACCGCCTTATCCACCGCGTTGATCGCAGACTCAACATCGGTCCCCTCGTTCAATGCAATCTCCGTGAGAAGATCGTAGTTCCAGCCCGTAACAGGGTCTTCGCGAACATTGGCATCACAACAGAAGAGACCATGGCGATTGGCACCAATTGAAATCCCCGAGAATTGATCTTGGCTAGAGTCTACGTTGGCCCAGGTAGATACACCTCGAATTCCAACTACATCACTCGAAAGAACAATCTGATCCTCGAAGCTTTTGCGGCCGAAGTCCTTGTTCTTGAACAAAAGATATTCATCGCCACCAAGTCGCAATGTACCTATCGTGCACATCGAACGTTATGGTATCGCCGACTGTACTCGAGTCATTCGATGGATAAAAAGAATCGTTGGGATGGAAATTGACAATCGCGTCTACTGCTGAAAAAAGCGTGTTAACCTGCCCCGCTATGGGTTTCCTCCCAAGTGGCGCCTCCTGTGTTCTCTACCCAATAACTCTTGGCCCATCCAACGCCCTGCCAGGTTCTGACTCTTGTCGGCGTCAGACGAAACAGCCATCGAGGCTGATTGAGCGTTGGACCCAGATACTTAGGGCCGTCTGGACCCAGATATCGAATTGACATCTTCTCGGCGATTCCGACCCATTTTCCTCCAATCACGCTTTCCTCCACCACTTCCGCAGTGCCGTCAAAATGGAACTTTTCCATGCTGTTGACGTCATCGATAACGGCTGAAACTCGGGGATCATTTTTCAGATATTCGGCCCATTTCGATCGCGAGCGCGGGATTACCCAGAACGTACAGCCGCACTCCTTGCCATGTGTGCAGCCTTCTTTCTTTTCCCACTGGTGCCAACACGGAATGATAAATGGATCGCCGTTCGGTTTGAGGCACGCGAGTCTCAAAGTCATCCCTTTCTCAAGAAATTCCTCGATGCTCTCGGTAGCCATCGCTCCTGCCTTAAGACTATGCTCTTCATTCTCATATTTCTTTTCCATGACTTCTCCCTCGAATTTCGTTTTCTGGGCTTTGAGTTTAAACGAATAGGCTCGAATCTTATCCGGGCCTCGAAGTATGTCAACCTCAAGAGACGCGTTGAATTGTGTGTGGTAGGCTCACCTGTCAGCAATAAATTTCGCTGAGTAATTTTCTTCGCAACGGAAACTGCAGGGGGCATGGATGTCTAGATTCGAGGGAAAACGAGTTTTTGTGACTGGTGCTGGCAGCGGTTTTGGTCGGCGGACAGCCGAAAAATTCGCAGAAGAAGGCGCTGCGGCCATTTATCTTGTCGATATCCTCCAGAACCGTCTCGATACCGTAACGAAAGAAGTTAAAAAACGCGGCGCAACAGCGGTGTCCATGTGTTTTGATCTGGCAGACGCTGACGCATGTCAGCAAGCCATGGCCCAGGCGCTTGCGGATGATCCACTCGATATTCTGGTTTGTAATGCCGCCGCAGTAGCCGAGGAACGATTTCTCGATATCGAGCTTGAGTCCTGGCAACGCCAAATCGATGTCAATCTGACAGCGTATTTTTTACTGGCGCGAGATGCGGCTCGATCGATGGTAAAACAAAGGTCAGGAGTGATCTTGTTCACGGCATCGATAGACGCCCAAGGACATTCGCTCAAATTTACTCCCTACTGCGTGTCCAAAGGCGGAGACGTTTCCTTGATGAAATCAATGGCTGTTGAGCTTGCGCGTTCTGGAGTACGAGTAAATTCGGTCAGTCCGGGGCCAGCCGACACGCAACAAAGTACAGACCTTGTTGGTGAAGAATTGATGGCCAAATGGAGAAAACATGGGTTTCCTACGGTGCCTCTGAATCGACTTGCTTCTGTCGATGACATTGCAAACGCTTTTCTTTTTCTTGCGTCTGACGATGCCTCATACATTACGGGACACGACCTCGTAGTTGACGGCGGGCATACAGCCGATGTTTACGAAATACCCAACGAATGAAAAACCTTCGAGCGGCGCTGAGACAACTGAGACAAATAAGGGCTGTGCAGAAAATAATGGGCAAACAGACAACCCAATAACCCTATCTATCACGCGAATCATTGTGTGGCCAGCAACGACGAAGTAGTCAATCCGTCTAGACGACGATTCCTGCAGGGCAGAATTAGCCCGACGCCTTCCGATGCATCGGAATTTAATGTCGAGTTGGTAGAATGTTCCCGCGGTTTGGTTTCAGATTTGAGCACTTCGGTTGTCACATATAGCGTAACGAACTCTGGTAAAAAGAGAGTGTCAATACTTGTGAAATACATTGGAGAGCGCGCTCAGGTCATTAAATTGCTTCATCTTGGACCGAACGAAAGATACGAGGGCGCCTGGACGGAAACGATTCCACAGTCTCGTGAACCCTGCTCGATCGAGGTCGAGGCGCGATTTCATAAAGCCACGATCACACGCCGCCACAATTTTGACGGTGTATGAGTGCTCAACTCGCTCAACGGCGATAATGAAACTTTTTCCTGAGTCAGAAATTCTATTCAACCAGTTGGAATCTATTTGATTGCGTCTTTATAGAATCCAATGTTTTTCTCTGGATTACTAGCCATTGTCACAAATTGACTAAATTATCACGACTACAAATGCAGACCGATTCTCAAACTCATATGCCAGATGACATCTCACTGTCGGTGCGTCATCTGATTAAGAATTTCACCGTCGGCGGGCGATGGTATTCGAATAAAAATGAACAAATCGTTTCTGCCGTAGCAGACATCTCGTTCGATATCCGCCGTGGAACGACAATGGGTCTTGTCGGTGAATCTGGCTGTGGAAAATCGACCACCGCGAGATGCATTCTGCGGCTCATTGATCCGACTTCCGGTTCCGTACTTTTTCGTGCCAACGGCAACTCAGAGAAAATCATTGACGTGATGGCCGAATCCCCAGAGGAGCTGAGACAACTTCGACAAAACATGCAAATTGTATTTCAGGATCCTTTTGCATCACTTAACCCCCGTATGACGGTAGGAACAACAATCGAAGAACTGCTAATCGTAAATACAAACATGGACCGTGCCAATAGGGCCAATCGAGTACTTGAACTCCTTGATCTTGTAGGCCTGGAATCGATCCATGCAAAAAGATTTCCCCATGAATTCTCGGGAGGTCAGAGACAACGTATTGGTGTTGCCCGAGCGCTGGCATTGAATCCGAGCTTTGTTGTCTGCGATGAACCAGTCTCTGCACTGGATGTTTCAATTCAGGCGCAGGTTCTTAATCTGCTTTCTGACCTACAAGAGAACTTTGGCTTGACGTATCTCTTTATCACTCATGACTTGGCCGTTGTACGTCAAATTTGTGACGATGTGGCTGTCATGTACCTCGGAAAAATTGTCGAGCGCAGCCCTGTTGAAAAGTTGTTTGCAGAACCAATGCACCCCTATACCCAAGCACTCGTATCTGCCGCGCCCATACCGAATCCGTCGAGACAGAGAGATCGGACCCGCATTCTTCTCGAAGGCGACGTACCAAGCCCGATTAACCCGCCAAGCGGCTGCCGCTTTCAATCTCGCTGTTCGATTGGCAGGACTGAACAAAAGTGCCTTGAGATCGAACCTCCGCTGACTGATGTCGACGGAACGCACTGCGTAGCTTGTCACTTTCCGGCCGTTCGATCGGTAATTTAGATCAACAACCAGATCCTAGATCGTCTAATTAAATTATTCGAAGACCTTTTTCCCTAGTGCTGCAGAAAAAATCATCGAGTTAAGGACCTACATATCGCATCTAAAAAAATATTATTAAAGTCTCAGATACACGTATAGATGTCATCGTAACTATATTCGGGAGAGTCCGCTATGCCAGTAATCGATAGTCACCTTCATTTGTTCCGGGCAGTATCTGACCGATATCCTCGAACCGTCTATCCTGGTCTAGCGGACGCCGATCTCGATGTACCAGCCGAAAAACTGATCTCTTTAATGGAAAGTACACGGGTCGACAAAGCGATCGTGGTCCCCCTCGGCCCGGAAGATCACTATTTGGGTGAAATCATTGAGCAATACCCCGGGCGATTTGCCGGCGTCGGCTGCTACGATGGGAGCGCGCCAGATCAGGCAAAGAATCTGGATGATCGTATCAAAAAGAGCAACATCCAGGGAATTAGGATTGGCGAGGTGGATGCGAGCGCGGATACACCGGATGATCCGCGTCAATTTTCGATGTTCCCGCTGCTTGAAGCTATGTCCGAACGAAACCTTCGTGTCTGGTTTTACGCAGAATCAAGACAGGTCCAGTTGTTGGAGAAAGTGCTTGATGTTCTGCCTCAACTCGTCGTTGTATTCAATCACTGTGGGTTCATGGTCTCTTTAGACAATCTTACAGTCGATCAGCATTACCGACCACACTTCACAACGGAGGTACCACCACCCACTCTTGAACTGCTGGGAAGACTTGCTGAACGCCCCAACACCTACATTCATTTTTCCGGTCAATATGCTTTTAGTCACGACCCTTATCCGTACCCAGACATGCTTCCTGTTGCAGACTTTATTTACAACACTTTTGGCCCTAACCGAATGCTTTGGGCATCTGACTTTCCCTGGGTCGCTGAACAGCCCGGTTACGCGCAGCAACTGGCGCTGGTTGATCATTTGCTGCCTAACCTCACACAAGCCGAGAGACAACAAATCACCGGAGGCACAGCCGCCTCACTTTTCGATTTTTGAGTCCTGAGCCTTGGTCTTAGAGACCACCTCTTCGAGGGCGGCCTCCTGCCACTTCAGGTGTGCTGGCACCAGATAGCGCTGCAGAAAAAGGGCGATATCCCCTACAAGATGGCGATGTTTTAGGAGTAGCTCCGGCCCCTGCTTTTCGGAGGCAACCGAAGCCCAGAGCTTGTTTTGGCCCAGGCAATCAAAAACTAAGCGCGCTTGCTCTGTGCGTTGCTGATCACCTGTTCCCGAAATTACCAGATAGGACGTATCCGGACGCTGACCACGAGCCGGTAGTTCTTTGCCAGTGCCGAGAAGCGGGGAGACCACGATCTGCACCGCGGGCACGTAAACGCTATCCAGGGAACAGAGAATTGCTGCAACCCTTCCATAACTGCACAAACCGATGGGGCCCCAAACACCTTCTACTTCCTTTAAGAGGGCCTGGGTATCTGAAAACACCGAGTTACGATTGGCTTCTCCATCCGAAAGTCCATGACCGCGCAACTCCAAATTGATCACCCGAAAACCACTTTCAGCCAGCTCTCGATCAAGATCTTGCCAAACATCTAGATCTTTGCCGTAATCATGTAATAAGACCACGGGCGCACCACGCATTGGCCATTCATACCCTCGCATGGTCAAGCCGTTCTCTACGGTGACCTCTATACTCACAGGCTCTATGTTCATGTCGAATATGGCTGTGGGTTGATGCAGCGCAATTTGCCAACGCTGGTGGGCAACAACACCGGGTGTTCCTCCCAGCAAGACTCAATTGAATGAGCACACCTTGGTGCAAATTCGCAGCCCGGGGGTGTAACTTGCGGCGGGGGAACTCTTCCGGGAATCGCGTGCAATGCTCCGCGTCGCGCCGTAATGTCCGGTATAGCGCCTAATAACCCCTGGGTATAGGGATGTTTGGGATTGTCGAACAGATCGTTAACGGAGGCCTCCTCTACTATCTCGCCCGAATACATAACAGCCACCCGATCTGCAACAGCGGCAACTACTGCTAAATCGTGGGTAATCAGTAACATGCCCATCTTTCGCTCTTTTTGCCTTGTCCGCAGACTCTCCAATATTTGGGCTTGTACAGTAACATCCAAAGCGGTCGTTGGTTCATCAGCGATCAGCACGGCGGGGTTTAATGCCGTTGCTAACGCAATCATTACCCGTTGCCGCATGCCGCCAGAAAGCTCATGCGGATAACTTCTAAGTCTTTTCCGCGCATCTGGTAACTGCGCTTCTTCCAGAGCGCGAACCGCTAACTCCTCCGCTTCGGACCGACTCACGTCACGGTGCGCACGTATAACCTCTTTTAACAGACTGCCGATGGTGAAGACCGGGTCCAGCGATGTAGTTGGATCCTGAAAAATCATCGCGATTTCTTCGGATCGCACCCGCCGCATTTCACGAGGGCTCAGTCCCAGTAGGCTTTGACCTCGATAGAAAATTTCACCACCTGTGACACCGGCAACGTCGGCGGGCAGCAAACCCATTACCGATAGTGCAGTAATGGACTTCCCACAACCACTTTCTCCGACAAGACAAACAATTTCATTTGCGCGAATGGACAAAGACACACCCTTCACCACTTCAAAAAATGAACCCTCGCTGTGAATCGAGATTCGAAGATCGCGAATCTCGACTAACTCATCGTGAACGGTTTGATTCATAAAATCTGATTCAACTCGTTAGCCAGATATAGAAGATTATTTTCTTTTCCAAGCGTAAAGCGTGATACATCTGAAAATGATCCCTATCACTACCAACGAAACAATGGGATAAATTAATGTGACAATTAACTCTTCGACGCTGTCGGATCCATGGGCAAACATAATAGTCCCCGCCATTCCCAGTGCCGCCCCGAACAACATCGGGGTAAGACAAGGAAAGGGTGTTAACGACAAATAAGAACAGGTCGAATATTTTTCGTCCATGAATACGCTCCACTCAAAAAAAGTGCAGTGGTTTACTGGCTCTGATCTTCGTAGAAAATCCCGCAACCGTATCTGGAATCATTTTGACCTGCGTAATCGGGGATTGGCCAGCGTATATCCAGTATCGGCGAGCCAGTTACCCAGCACTACCAAAACGACCAAAATTAGGGAGAAAAACTGTGCGACCGGGTAATCACGACGTAGAACCGCGGTCACTAATGCTTGGCCGATGCCTGGCCATCCAAAAATCTGCTCTACGATAAGTGCATACCCGACAATCTGCCCAATCCTTAGGCCGGCCAACGAAATTATGGGTATCAAAGCGTTGCGAAGAACATGCTTCCCCATTACACGCCATTCCGATAACCCTCCCGCCCTGAGCGTTCGAACAAAATCGTTGTTCTGATTCTCGATCATCGCCGAGCGGGTCATTCGAACAGTCAAGGCAATGCCCTCAAACGCAAGCACAATCGCGGGGAGTATCAGTTGCTTAGGGCTGCAACACCCCGCCGCTGGGAGGATTCGTAATGTAGACGCGAACAGCCAGACCGCAAGCAGGGCCAGCCAAAAATTCGGAATTGCCATTCCAATTACAGAAAAAGACATGATGCCGTGATCAGCCCAGCTATTTCGCCGCAGGGACGCCAGCACTCCAAGGGGTATCCCAATCACAAAAACCAATGCAAAAGCGGCCCCTCCCAGTATGAGACTGTTTTTCCCATGCGTTTTCAGCATCTCTATTAACGACGCATTATTTGTAATTGACCGACCGGGATCTCCTCGAAGAATTTTTCCCATATACGCAAAATACTGAAGATAAATGGGTCGATCCAGACCAATTGACGCTCGAAATTCTTGGCGAAATTCTTCAGTGGCCGACCCTGGAAGCGCGGCTGCAGTCGCATCACCGCCAGAAAGTCGAATGGCGTAAAACACGGCGATCGAACTCACGATCAATACGATCAGCATGTACCCAAGCCGTCCAATAATCCGCTTCATTTGCTCTTTTTCCGCCTTCCCTCATGCCGAAGGCGTGGGTCAAAATGATCTCGCAGTCCATCACCGATCATGCTTACTGCTAAGACCAGCAGCACGATTCCAATACCCGGTATGGTCGCTTCCCAATGGTTGATTCTGAGAAAACCCCTGCCATCGGCGATCATCTTGCCAAGGCTTGGCAATGGTGGTTGGGCGCCTAACCCTATGAAAGACAACGCTGCCTCTGCGATCACTGCGACGGCAATCAAGTAAGAAGCCATGATCAAAGCAGGAGCAAGTACATTGGGTGATAGATGTCGCCACATGATTCGGTAACTTGATACCCCGGCAGCTCTTGCTGCCTCAACAAACTCTTTCTCTTTGAGACCTACGACCTCGCCACGAACGACGCGGGTAATAGCAGCCACGTTTACGATACCTACGGCCAGTATTACTGGGAAAAGACCTTCACCGAGCCCACCAACAAGTAGGACAGCCACCAGAATTAGCGGGAATCCCCATATGAAATCAGTAGACGATCTGATAACACGATCTGTAGAACCGCCAAGATATCCCCCGACCATTCCCAGTATCACTCCAACCAGCAGAGACAATGCTGTGACAGCAGCAGCCACCAACAAAGACACTCGAAATCCAACAAACAAGCGAATGGCCATGTCGCGCCCATAACTGTCAGTCCCTAAGAGATACCCTTCAGTAAAAGGCGGCTTGTGCGCATTTCGCAGCGACTGACGGGCATAATCCGCGTCGTAGAATACCGGGCCTAAAATCGCCAACCCCAGCATGATTAATCCCAATACAACACCCGTCAAAAGTATCTTGTTGTGAACAATAGATTGCAATTGCTTCCGCCATGGTTTTGCGCGAAGACTTTCCTCATAATCCGTCAGCCTTTGCTCCCACGCGACCGCGTGAGTTGATGTTGTTTGCTTAGAGGTATTCAATTGTTTTATGAATTAGATTGCTGTCGCTGAATTACGTCTCGATTATGTATTTTCAATGAATCGGTGCGAACGAAAAGATCAACTACGATAAACAATACAGCGGTAGAGTATCTATGCTATACGGTGAATTTCATTCCCTCTTTCGCACGTATGCCTTACTATAGCGGCATGAGACGTTACAAGAACTGTCAAATTTGCGCAACAAATCCTAACTAACAGATTGCATAACATGGATCAAACCATTAGCCGGGCCAAAAAGACGATCAGGATATATCTTGCCCCTGTTGTCTCCAACAGATCATTCACCGAGAAGTGGACCCCACCAAGATCACCTTTACCCATGGGTGAGGCTCAATAACCACGAGCAGTAAGATGTCGCAGGCAGCAAAACAAAGTTCCGCTGCCGAACTACGGCAGGTGATCGAGGAGATGCCTGCCTCCCAGATTCGCGAAGTAGCCAACAATGCCATCGGTCTTGAGGGGATGATTCCACTTTGGTTTGGCGAGCCCGATGTATCCACGCCGGAATTCATCTGTAATGCTGCGGCTGAAGCGATGCGAAGCGGTCGAACCTTTTACACCCCGAACCGGGGCATCCCAGAATTACGGGACGCTATCGCTGCGTATACCGAGTCGCTCTACGGCATCGCGATGACGATGGACCGCGTTACCGTGATGGCGTCGGGAATGAGTGGCATCATGGTGAGTCATCAGCTGCTGGTCGAACCGGCAACCAATGTCGTTTGCCCGGTCCCGCTATGGCCGAATGTACGGGGTACGGTAGACATACTGGGCGGCGAATTCCGCCCCGTCCCTCTTCGCCTAGTGGATCAGTCTTGGCAACTCGATCTCGACCGTTTGTTTGATGCAGTCGACCACAGGACACGGGTGATTTTTGTCAACTCGCCCGGCAACCCGACCGGCTGGATGATGTGGTCGGATCAACAGCGGGAAGTCCTCGAGTTTTGCCGCGCACGAGGTCTTTGGCTGGTTGCGGACGAAGTGTATGCCCGCATCGTCTACGGCATGAAACACGCGCCGTCCTTTCTTGAGCATGCGGATACAGAAGACCGATTGATCGTAATCAACAGCTTTTCGAAACCCTGGGCGATGACAGGCTGGCGCTTGGGATGGTTGATTACGCCGGACCGATTCGGTAAGACACTCGAAATGATGAACGAGTTTAATTTCGCGGGCGCGGCTACGTTTACCCAGATTGCGGGAATCACCGCGTTACAGGAGGGAGAAGAATTCATTGCAGCGCAGATCGCTCGCTACGAGCGCGCCCGTGATCTTGTGTACGAGCGACTATCTAAGAACCCAAGAATTCAGATCGGCTGGCCGGAAGGCGCATTTTATGCCTTTTTCTCGGTCGAGGGCATGACGAATGGGCTTGCCTTTTGTAAACAACTGGTGCGCGATGCCCGGGTAGGTCTGGTTCCCGGGACGACGTTCGGTGCGCCAGAAGAAGGATGGTTGCGCCTTTGTTTTGCCAATCAGCTTGAGACGCTGAATACGGCGATCGATCGATTGGAGGCGTGTTTGCCGTCTTAATACAGTCGGGTCAAGTCGAACTCGACACGACTCGATCCTCGGCTTCGGTTAGTTCTTCGGGGAATCCTATTTATCTACCCAGCCGGCCACGAGCCGATGCGTTGCTGCGAGAATCTGCCAGGCTACCAGCCAGTTGAAATACCATCGCTCCCCTTGCTCACGGGTGGTCTATTCGCCTGCAGAAGGTCACTCAATTTCACTCCGATACTTTGGTTTTGCAAGGGCACAAGGGGCGGTGCATTATAAGATTCCAGGCTACGATTAATCTCGAGGTTTTCATATTTGGTGGTACGTTGCTGGGGCATTCGCCCAGCATCTTGAATAAGTTGATCCATCTGTTCCGGCGGCAATTCCTGTCCGTTTTGATTCCCGGCAGCACGAGAAATGGATTCATTCATCAACGTCCCGCCGACATCATTCGCTCCCGCTCGAAGGCACTGTACAGCCCCGGCTTTGCCCATCTTGGTCCACGAGACCTGTATATTCGATATGCGTCGATGGAGCACAATCCGCGCAACTGCATGCATCAGAACAGACTCACGAAATGTCGGGCCTTTTCGACAATTCTGACGCCGATACATCGGCGCTTCCTGATGGATAAAAGGCAGGGGAACAAATTCGGTAAATCCTCCGGTTTGAGACTGTAATTTCCGAATATGAATCAAATGACGAGCCCAGTGCTGCGGCTTGTCTACATGGCCGAACATAATCGTGGCTGTGGTCGGCAACCCCGTCTTGTGCGCTGTCTTAATCACATCTAGCCACTCTTTGGTCGTGAGCTTATCCGGGCAAATGACTCGCCTTACTTCATCATCGAGAATCTCTGCTGCGGTACCTGGCAACGTAGAAAGACCCACCTTTTTTAGCGCCTCGAGAAATTCAGCGATCGAAATTCCCAGCGTTCGAGCGCCTTGCATTACTTCTAACGGAGAAAATGCGTGTATATGGATAGCGGGGACTTCAGACTTTATGGCCTGACAAATAGACAGGTAGGTATCTCCTGTAAAGTCCGGATGAATCCCCCCCTGGAGACAGACTTCCGTTGCGCCACGATGCCAGGCTTCCTGTGTACGCCTGCGGATCTCGGCAAGGTCAATCAGGTATGGATGATCCCGTGGTCCGCTGCGACTGCTGCTTTTCGAAAAGGCGCAAAACCCGCAACGATAACCGCAGATGTTGGTGTAGTTGATGTTCCTGTTAACCACATACGTCACCACATCCCCGTTGACATCTCTCCTTAGTTGATCCGCAAATCTGCATGTTTCCAGAAAATCATCCCCGCGAGAATGGAAAAGGCGAACGATGTCATTTTCGGTCAGATCGATTTCTTGGGTGACTCGATCAAAAATAAAATGAAGATCCGCAGTTGCTTTTTTCGTTGGCACAGCTGCGACTGAAAATGGCGCTTCTGCTAACTCGCCGGCTACCCAGCTATCCGTCCTTGGCAACCCCCCGCCGTCAATCAGACGATGTACTCGCGTGGATACCGCTGGTGACAACCACTTGGCGCTGTCCTCCAGATATTTGGAATAAACGGGCAACCGGGGAATCAATGTTTTCCCGGATCGGTGGGTTATAGCCTGCAACTCGGCAATCCTGGGCCAAGGCGCCTCTGGATTCACGTGATCCAAAGTAACCGGCGATACGCCCCCCCAATCGTTAATCCCCGCGTGAATCAATTTTTCTTCTACGCCCGGCGAAAGATTGGGTGGCGCCTGTAGATTCATATCTGGCCCGAACAAGATTCGAGCCACCGCAATTGTCCATAACAGGTCCGGCGTATCTGGCTCGGGGAATTTCGCCATCAACGTATCAGGCTTCGCTCGAAACGGCTGAATGATCAGCTCCTGAATGTGGTCGTACCGATCGTGTAACGCCCGAATCTTGAGTAGCGAGTCGATACGCTCGTCGCGATTTTCTCCAATTCCGATCAAAATACCGGTCGTAAAGGGAATCTTTAAACGACCCGCCAGTTCGATGTTAGCCAGGCGAACCTCCGGTCGCTTGTCTGGCGAACCGTAGTGGGGACCACCGCGCTCGGACAGGCGGGGAGCGGCCGATTCAAGCATGATTCCCTGCGATGCCGAGACCTCTCGGAGCGCCGCCATCTCATCCGCTTCCAAGATGCCGGCATTGATGTGCGGCAGCAGGCCAGTCTGATCAAAAACACGGCCGGCGATATGCGCTAGATATTGGGCAGTGGTGTCAAACCCGAGTGTTTTAAGCGCTTCCCTCGCGGCGCGGTAGCGAAGTTCCGGCTTGTCGCCTAAGGTAAACAACACCTCGTGACAGCCATTCTCTTTTCCGGCCCGGGCGATCTCAAGCACCTGTGACTCGGACAAGTAGGTGTGAATGAGTTCACGCGGTTGCTTGGCAAAGGTGCAGTAATGGCAAACATCCCGGCACAGGACTGTCAGCGGTACGAACACTTTTGGCGAATAGGTCACAACATCGCCGTGACCTCGGTCCCGCAAAGTCGCAGCAAGTTTCATAAGTGGGTTAAGTTCTGTGCTGGCACCAAGCATCCGGGCTTCTTGCGGTTCCGGCCGTCTTTCCAAAAAGCGATCCAGTTGAAACGCTTGCGGTTTCATCGCATCACCGCAATTTCCGAGGGTATGCCGGTCTCCGAACCAATACGCCTCCCGTCAAGCCGGATACCGTCGAGATACATATTCGTCTTACTGGCCTGGGAGAACTCATTGACCCGCAGCAGATCGTCCGGTGTGTCTACATCGAAACCAAAACCCGGCAGGGAAAGCAGCTGCACCTTAATATTCTGCCTCCGGGCAGCTGCGATATGCGCCTCGACACTGTCCGGGCCAAACAGTGGCGGCACCATCGACGGCAATGACATCGCCAGGCAGTTCGTACCCCGGCCGTCCCGCGCCGGCACCAAGGCCAACCCTCTGCTCTCATTAATTAAACTGGCCACCCGATCGATCTCGACAGCGGTGACCGCCGGCGTATCGCCCGGTATGGTCAGGAAACCTTCGACACCCTGCTTTTCGAGCACATACGCTGCCTGCGCAACGGCCGCATTCAGACCTGCTTCATCGGGGTCATCGAGCAACCGTGCACCGACGCGCCGAAGATGACGTCGGGCCACCGGGCAATCGGTAACAGCGAGAATCCCACCAAGTTGGTTGGTGTCGCCTAGGGCCGACAGTACGTCCAGGAGCATGGCCTCGAACAGGTGCTGACGTTCGGTCGACGTCAGCACCGAAGACAACCGGCTATTGGCATGTTGCGCGGACTTCAGCGGCACGACCGCCCACGGGAGTCGATCAGACATTCAAATCACTCCTTCAGTTCAGGGGAGCTACCTCTGCATTGTCTCAGAAAACGCAACCACATCGGCAGCAAGGTTAAGCTTTTGGTCCAAGGTCTCCATCAGCGTAGCGGTTACCTCGACCCGGATGTCAAGATCCTCGATCTGACGCGAGACGTGGTGATCGGCCCCATCTATTACATAACCGTCGAGAATATCGGCGTAGTAACGGGCAATAGACAGCGTGGATGCCTCATAGCCCAGTTCCGCCATGATCTTTGTGGTGGGGCCCTTGAAGGCCCGTGAACCGATCATCGGCGACACCGCAACCACCGGCACCTTACACCTCTGCAGCCTGCTTCGCAGGTCCGCTGTTGCCAGGATTGGATCCAGGCTCAGGAAAGGGTTGGATGGACACAGAATTACAGCTTTGAGTTCGGGGTCTTCTAAAACGGTGATAACGGCTGGCAACAAGGCGGCTTCTGACGCGCCTTCGTACCGCAATCCCGTTATGACCGGCTCACATCGATCACGAACGAAATAGGTCTGGAAATCCAAAGGGCCGCCCGGCGTTTCGACGATCGTTCGCACCCGGTCATCGGTCGGCGGCAGAATCAGCAAACTAACACCAAACGCGCGACACAGAGCGACCGTAACCAACGACAGGGGGGCGCCGGTCTTGAGACGCATCGAACGCTCGATATGCACGGCGAGGTCTCGGTCGCCCAACCGAAACCAGGTCTCGCCACCCAACTCAGAAACCGCTTCCAGCACATGCCAGGTTTCAGCGGCCCGGCCCCAGCCAAGCTCCGGGTTGGCAACACCCGCCAGCGTGTACATCAACGTATCCAGATCCGGCGAGATATGTAATCCCCAATGCTCGAAATCGTCACCGATGTTACCCACAACCAGAAGTTCTTCGGCGGGTCGGCACAAAGAGAGCCCTTGGGCAAGTTTTGCGCCGCCGACGCCACCCGACAAAACAACATAGCGGCAACCCGCAATGTCAATGTCGGCGGTGCTCATCGGAAGAGGTCCTGTTCACGCGGGCGGATCAGGGTCGCTGCAGACTGCTCATCGGAGGCCTGCTTAAAACCGCGGATCAGCACCACTGGAATATCTTCTCCAGCTTGCCCCTGCAGCAGCGATGCCGCACTGGCCAGTTCATCAGCCACCGCTTCTTCACTGACCTTCAGCGGCACACCGAAAAGGTCAGGCTTTCCTCGGTGGTCTTCCAGCGCCTGCACGCCGGCAACACCGATCGCAAGACCGACCGTTCCTATGCGCCAGGCCCGGCCCACACTGTCGTTGATGATCACACCAATATCTGTGTCCATCTCACGCTTTATCCGTGCGCGGTATTCACGAGCACTTTGATCGGGATCTTCCGGCAAAAGGAGCACCTGTTCAACTGGATCTTGTGGGCCTACGTTCGAGGCGTCGATCCCGGCATTGGCAAGGACGAGTCCCAGCCGGTGAGCCACGATGATTAGCTCATCCACCGCCCGCACGACTTCGGTCGATTCCGACAGTACCAGCTCGATGAGTCGGGGATCCTTTGCCGTCTTGCGGGCGAGTTCAACAGCGCGCTCGCCAGGCTCTACATCGCACAAATTGATTATCCGCCCTTCTGACTTCGACACGATCTTCTGCGTGATCACCAGGATATCCCCGGAACAAAGTGACATTCCCTGCGAAGACAGCGCGGCAAGAATTAAACCGACAATGTCGGAACCTGCTGTGACTAGTGGGATTCCCGGTATGGCCGTCAGTGCGAGGCCAGTCGACCGGTCCATTTATCTGATGAACGACTGCATCGCTTCACGATAACCGGCAGCAAGGCCCGGATCGTTCAGGTCCTGTCGGGCGGGAGCCGCAAATTCAGGGTTAAGCGCCAGGGATTCCAGAGCAGGGCGTTCGCCCTGGTAAATAAGGCCCAATGGCAGGCGGCCCTGCTCTCTCAATTCGGACATACGCTCAAACGCACCAGCCCGGTTGCCTGGGTCGTAACCGTCTTCGCTGTCAATGTTAAAGACGCCGGTGCGCCATTCGCGGTAGGTATCGTTGTAGGTCACACAGGGCGACAGCACCTCGAGGTAAGACAGCCCTTGGCCTGCAGCGGTGTGCCTGAGCGCCGCAAGCGTCAGTTGCAGCAATTGCGCGGGATGGCCGCTGTAACCGCGGGCGAGAAATGTCGAGCCCGGGATGCTCAGACCCAACATGATCGGATCGAGATCTTCTTCGGTATTGCCCTGGAATCCGGTCACACTGGTCGGCGATGCCTGTCCTTTAGTCAGGCCATAGGTGCCGTTATTCATGACGATATACGTCACACCGGGGTTGCGTTTGAACGAGTGCATAAGATGTCCACCGCCGATCGCATAACCGTCACCATCACCGCCCACTCCGACAACTGTAAGCTGGGGATTGGCAAGTTTGACACCAGTCGCGGTCGGCAGAACCCGTCCATGAAGGGCGTGGTAGCCATAACAGGACAGATAATTCTGCAAGGAACCCGAACAGCCGATGCCCGCAATGAACATGCGGTCATGCACTGGTATCTGCAGCTCGTCCAAAGCGGTGATTAACGCCTCGAGCACACCAAAATCTCCGCAGCCCGCACACCAGATCGGCCGGGTTGGCGTAAATGTCTCCGTCATGCGGCCTTATGTCTCCGTGAATCCATGCGTTCAATGACCTTTTGAACCAGGTCTTCGGCTCGTAACGGCACGCCGTCATAGATGAGGACGCTTTCGATGTGTGCCTCCTCGCCACCGTGCGCAACGATAAGTCTCGCCAATTGACCCGTTGCGTTGTATTCGACGACAAAGACACATGGGCAACCCCGGGTAAAATCCGGCGTCTCGTCAAGCATCGGCCATAGTGTCTGCAGCTGGTGATATTGGGTTGGGACACCGCGTGCAGCCAGGATATCCATCGCTTCAAGTATCACGCCATGTGTCATGCCAATGCCGACAAATCCAATATCCGCAGTTTCAACACCGTGGGTAACCGCCCGCGGCAGGTCAGCCTGCATGCTCTGTAACTTGCTCTGACGTTTTTGCATCATACGCGTACGGTTACCGGGGTCGGTGGAGACCTGGCCAAACTCGTCATGTTCATTTCCGGTGACAAGCGACATCCCACCAGGCGTACCAGGCGGCGCGAAGGCCGAAACACCGTCTTTGCTGAAAGCATACCGCTTGTAGACCGCCATCCCAGCCAGCGATTCGGCATCCAGACGCTTGCCCCGTTCCACCACCACCTGGCCCTCATCGATCGGGTCTATCGTCGCGAGGTTCTGTGAGAGCCCCTGGTCCAGAGCTATGAACACCGGGAGTTGATACTTTTCAGCGAGATTGCAGGCTTTTACAGTGATGTGAAAGCACTCCTGCGGGGTGCCCGGCGCAAGGACGATGCGGGGGAAGTCCCCATGACCTCCGTAGACCAGGAGGTTAATGTCACTCTGCTCCGGCTTGGTCGGCATGCCCGTGCTTGGCCCACTGCGTTGGGAATCAACTACGACCAGCGGAATCTCCGCCATGCCCAGTTGCCCGATACCTTCCTGCATCAGCGACAGACCGGGACCCGAAGTCGCGACCATCGTGCGCGTGCCGGTAAGGGCCGCCCCTATAGCCATATTGATCACCGAAAGTTCGTCTTCGGGCTGTCGAACGACACCGCCAAACCGAGGTAACCACTTCTGAAGCCACTCCATGATGTCGGTGGAAGGGGTGATCGGATACCCGGCAAAAAAGCGTCCGCCCGCTACGACAAACCCAAAGGCGACCGCCTCGTTTCCAGTGATCAGCATATGGGGTTTCGAATCGGCGCTGACGATCTCATAAAGCCCTTCGTCAGCTGCCAACCCGACTTCATCGGCGAGCTCATGACCCACTGCCAGCGCGTCAAGGTTGTATTTCAATGCCTCAGCACCGCGCCTGCCAAAACGCTTCTCGAACGCGGCTCGCATATCGTCGTCATTAAGACCGATCAGGCGCCCCACCACCGCCGAAGAAATGCTGTTTTTGTAAATGTCACTCCTAAACATCCGTACCGCATGCCGGCTGAAAGGAATGCCGATCACCCGGGCACCCTCGGGCACGCCACTGTCATCCGGCAAACCGCCACCAGAACTGTCGTATATCACGATGCTGCGATCATTGAGGCGATGGGCCTGTTTGCGGATCGCAAACAGATCGAAAACGACGATCAGATCAATCTGGCTGCCTATACACAGACGCTCGTCATGACAGGCGCGCAACGTGGCCGCAACAATGCCGCCTTTAATGCGCGACAGCACATCACGCTCGGTATAAGCACGCATACCCACTGAACGTAGGACATCGGCCAGTATATTGATCACCGTCAAGGAGCCGTCACCGCCCTGCCCAGAAACGATGATACTGAGGTCCTCAAGTCGTGGCTTTGAACCGCTCAAGGGGTGCTTTCCTCGCTCTTCGACTTTGTCTTTTTCTTTTTTGGCGGAGGCGGCGGTAAAGGCCGCCAGTCCTTCGCCGAACAGCCATCTTCCCAGCCTCTATAGTAATGTTTCGGGTCTAGATTCCCGATGGCCTCGCGTTCCAAATGTGTCGGCATGAGCGCCGGCAAGGGTCGGTTGCGCTTGTAGCGGGAAAGCCGAACCAGGAGCTCTTTTGACTTTGGCGCCTCGTCCAGTTCCTTGGTTTCTACCCAGCCCGCTTCAAGCAGTGCCTGCCAGGCGCGGTGCCCGGCCTCGGTTCGAATGACGGTAAAGGTCCATCCGTTGAGTCCAATACCACCCAGCCCGATGTCCGCGTTATCTGCTGCGTAATCCATACAGTAAAGACAGGCAGGTCGGGCAAACTTACCAAAGGCCTTCAGTGACCGTGTTTCTTCACGTCCATCGCGCAGCTTAATTTCGAGTCGCCCCTTAATATTGATGTTCGTAATATCCCGTTTCGGAACACCCAGATCCTCGGCCAGCCAATCGATGCCTGCCTCTGTGAAGGCCTCCGAACAGAACAGGCCGATGACCAGCACGATGTTCTTGCGATACCACTCGGCCACATCCAGCCGAATACTCGAGAACTGCTGCTGGCGCACGCCGTCTACCTGGCAAGGTACGCCGACGACCGCGAGCGGCGCGATGCCTTGTTCCATCGCCTCGACCAGCGCCAGGGTATTCGGCTGATATGAATAACGGGAACGGGCGCTGACGAGTACCTCTTCGGGCGTGGTCGCCAATTGTGCATAGCCCATCTGCGGGTTGTCGGGGTCTTCGTTGCCTACCACAACCCCTTTGAACGCTCCAGTCTGCATGCCATGTATGGCGAGTGCTGAACAGATACCCCCATCCTGCCCCTCATTCAGGATGTATTCCCGGGTCGTCCTCGCGAGTACAGCATAGGCGTAAGGCCCGAATCCATCGTCGATACTCGGTTCGCGCAACTGCATCTGCCGGGGTAGATCCGTGTCGGTCGGACGCAGCACCGGACAGGCATCAACGCACAACTCGCAAAAAACACAGGCACTGTTTCGCGAGTCCTGTGGTTTCTCGTTGACGTAATCGAATACGTCGACCGGACAGATGGTGAGGCAAGCTGCACAACCGATGCATTTGCCGGGATTGACAACCTCTTCCATGAGAAAGTCAACCGCCTTGAAACCCCCTCGGTTGTACTCGGAGCGCCAGGCATAAGCCCACTCGTTTGGGTTGGCGCCCTCCTCAAGCAACCTGTGGTAACGCCTTTGCACCTCTTTTGTTAAATCCTGAGTCATTCTTTAGTCTGGATTAGAGCGCGGTTCCGATTTCTGGCAAGAGAAGAAACTTCAAAAGAACCATGGTTATGCCTGGGCACGAAATAAGTGCACCCATCGGAAAGGCCCCACGCAATTTCCCAAGCGCGAACAATACCAGATTTACTTTCTTATCAAGGCCGGCGGCCACCGAAATCGGCACAACCAGCGTGCTGTTGCGTTTCCCGGTTGAGTCCAGCGCTACCCCTTTGAATTCGGCCAACGTTGTGAAGCGCTCGTGATCGGTCACAGCAGTGGCACAGGACCACAGTCGACAAGCCGGCACCGAACCCGTCACGATAGCAGCGTAAGCGGGCCTGCCTTTGCTCATGGACGGTTACATTGCCGGGCCGATGACGTCGGCAAAGTACTGCATGCTGTCGAGTGACTGCTCCAGCGTGTCCCGCTGGAAATTTAGCATCAGACCCTGTACGCCGGACTCGGCGAGTGCAGCGACATCCTCGGCGATCTGTTCGACCGTCCCGCTCAGCAGTTGGCGGCTGCCATCATCAAGGGTCAGAGTCTTTGTCTCATCGAACCACAGCGCACAGTACACCAGCGAGATGCTCGCCGGATCACGGTTCTCTTCGGTCGCAATTTCGCCCAGTCGCCTGACAGCGCTGACAAACTGCCCGATCGAGCCCAGTGGGTAACGGGGGTTGTTGCCGATTGGGTACCAGGTATCCCCGTACCGCGCCGCGCGTCGCAACGCTGGGCCGCTCTCACCACCGATCCATATCGGCGGATACGGTTTCTGCCGTGGCTTGGGGAGAAAGCTGATGTTCTGGAACCGGACGAACTCACCTTCGAACGCCGGATCGTCCTCGGTCCATAGTATTTTAAATGCCCGCAGGTACTCGTCGGTCACCCGCCCACGCTGGTCGAATGGCGGCGCACCGAGTGCCTCGAATTCTTCCCGCATCCAGCCGGCGCCAACACCGAGTGTCATTCGCCCATGCGAAAGCACATCGATAGTTGCTACGAGCTTGGCGGTTTCCACCGCCCCACGGTGCGGTATCACCGTAATCGATGTCACCAGTCGGATCTTCCCGGTCAGTGCAGCAAGGAAGGACAGCACACTAAACTGGTCGAAACAAAATCCCGATGCGGAACCCGGAAACTCACCCGACGCACTATAGGGATAGCGCGAGTCGATTCTCCGAGGCACCACGATATGATCGGGTACGGCAAGGTAAGCAAAGCCGAGTTCGTCCGCGCGCCGTGCTAATTGTCCGATCGATTCCGGTTCTGCCAGCGGCCCACGCGTAGGAATAGTCATTCCAATGTCCATGTTGATCTCCTCGCTGTTGGCCATCGACGATTCGCAGGCATTCTAACGTACTCGCTCTGTCGCGCCCTGAACGGACTCCTCAGGCCGATCGGTATCTGGTGATCGGCATCGCATTGGCGGCTCGCGGGGACCAATTCAATTGTCCCCGTTCCACCGGTGATACCGATCGTTACCCGGTGCCCACGGGTTAACGATCAGATTAAGGTGACTCAGCCGTTGCTACCAACGACCGATCTGTAGAACTCATCAGAACAGATGTCACCGATCATGCAGTCAGCAATTCGGTGTACTGATCCAGCAGCGGCATTACCACGTCCTGCCCTTCCGATGGCAGGGCCAGCAAAACCCGCAGGACCCCAGCTTCCCGGCACTTCTCAAGGTAGTGCTCTTCCGGCGGAGCCCTGAACACACTGACCGAGATGGAATCCATGTCCCGACCTGCTTCATCGGCATAAACGCGTAATTCGTCCATGCCGGCACCCGGATCAGTCATCTTATTTCCGCGCGGGAGCCAACCATCGCAAAACTCCACGATCCGCCGCAGGCTGTATTTGGTCTCGCCGCCCAACAAGACCGGAGGATACGGTTTCTGCACCGGCTTCGGCCACGACCAGACAGGATCAAAGTGCGTGAATGCCCCATCGTAGGCAGCCTCTTCCTCGGTCCAAATTGTCTGCATGGCTTTCACATGGTCGACCATGACGCGAAAGCGGTCATCGAACGCAATACCATGGTTCTCAATCTCGTCCTGGTTCCATCCCGCACCGATGCCGAACTCAAACCGTCCACCGGAAAGCACATCCAGGCTGGCCACAGCTTTGGCCGTCACGATCGGGTCACGTTGACTCACCAGGCAGATTCCGGTACCAACGCGAAGCGTCCGGGTCGCCGCGGCAGCTGCTGACAAGACGACAAAAGGATCGAGGCAGTTGGCATACTCCCGGGGCAGCGGTTCACCGCCAGGAAATGGCGTTCGCCTGCTCACGGGAATATGCGTGTGCTCTGGGACAAACAGCGACTCGAAGCCCCGGTCTTCCAGCGCCCGGGCAAGATCGACGACGGAAATTGAGTATTTTGTTGGAAAAATGTACACACCTATCTTCATTGCGAGTCACCTCCTCTATTCAATCGTTTAAATTTACCTAAGTCTAACTTGCGAGGGATCCCGGCGACTCTCGAAACCAAAGGCGGGCATTTCCAGCCACCTTTGCACACATCGAGGCAGACCACATTTCATGGATATCCATTCGGCCATCTTCTAGAATTCAAATGAATCACCGCTACCGGGTCAGTAGACCGGCGTTTCGCTGTAACTTACGTGGTGAACCAGTATTGTTGCCTTAAAAAAGGAATGCATTCGTGTCTTTTGTCAACCTTGCAACCGGAATCAAGATGTACTACGAGATTGAGGGACAAGGGGAACCCTTGTTGCTGATCATGGGTACCGCTGCGGACCACAATACCTGGTCTGCACAGGTCTCAGCATACCGTAACCACTACACGGTAATCACATATGACGCACGAGGAACGGGTCAATCCACCCACCCTCAGGGCAAAGAGGAATACTCGATGCAGATTCTCGCTGAAGATGCAGCGGCGCTACTGGACGAGTTGGACATTAGTCGAGCCCACGTGAGTGGCTTGTCCCTCGGCAGTGCTACGGCCCAGGAACTGGCCATCAATCATCCAGACAAGGTGGCATCACTACAGCTGCATGGAACGTGGGGATTCTCGGACGAGTGGTTCGTCCGCATGATCGATACAAATGAGTATCCGGTACTGCGGGGTGATTTCGAGATGTATATTCGTACCGCGCTGCTGTGGGTAGCGAGTCCAGCGTTCATCAATGACCAGTCGGATGATGTCTCTGCTTTCGAGAGGGGGTTCATCCTCGAAAACCCGTATCCTCCCTCTAGACACGGAATGTTGGGGCATTTTCACGCAGACAAGACCCACGATGCATTGGATCGGTTAGGTGTCATTACCGCCCCCACCCTCGTTACGTCGGGTGAGATGGATTGGCAGGTGCCGACACGGTATGGACTCGAGGTACAAAGACGAATACCTGGTGCCGCCATGTACGTCTTCCGTGGCGCCCATTCGAGCCATATCGCTTTCTATGAAATGGCTGACGAGTGGAACGAGTACACACTGGCGTGGCTACAACGCCGGGAAGTGTTGTAAGCCGACTGGGCATTCGCCCACCGTGACGTCATCCATTGGAACATTGCCCACCGATTTTGAACCATCGATTCGATTCACAATGTCATCACATCGGGTCGTTTCGAATATGGCGAACGTCGCACAGATCACATTTTCATCGACTTGAATGAGTGTAAACTGAAGCTAACAATAAACGGATGCAATTTATTGTGATTTTAACTTCATGAGTAGAGGAGATATTGTCAATGACAAGCGCCGCAAGACGCCTTAAAAAACTTCGTAGCAAAGCCGGCCTCAATCAAAGCCAGCTCGCAAGATCTGTAAATGTCACCCGGGCCGCAGCCTCGCGGTGGGAACAAGGCGATATTGATTCCATCCTGGCACGAAACGCAATCCGAGTTGCGGACACGCTTGACACCAGCGTTGAATATCTTTTTACCGGAAAACAACCATGCACTCAGATCGATGTCGATGCGCTTTCAAGAGCCATCCGAATTGTCGAGCAAGTACTGAAAAATTTGACCCCTAAAGGCAAAGCAACCATTGTTGCTTTGGTCTACCAATTGATCCTGAATGACCAACCTGTATCAAAAAACGTGGTCCGCCAACTAAAAGAAGCAGCGTAACTTATTCAGCCTGCAAATCCCTGTCGATGAACCGGGGCTTCATCAGGCCCCGTCCATTCAATGGGGCAATCGAGACAGTCCTTCGACGACGTTTCGAATTAGTGCTCGACGGAAAATTTTTCTTTAAGAAAAACGATCTTCGCGTTGGATCGTCTCGAAACCTTACCGATATCGAACCTCTCGACGGTTACCGAACTGAGGACAAATGCGCGGCCAGCGATTCCTATCAGCTGTATGTCATGGGACACGTCATGCACTTTCCCATCATAGGCGAGCAACGGCCGGCGGGATTTTGAAAAACCCAACACCTCTATAGATTCGAAAATCTGGTTGTTATATTCCTCGATTTCGTCTGTCGGACACCGTTCTCGGTAATGAGTCCCCTTAAGATCATCTCTTGCAACCAAGTCGTAAAACATTGAATTGCAGTCCATCAACCTACCATCCAGACTGCTAATCACATACGGGGTATCTAATTCTTCTCCCGGTAGGAGCGGGCCCGCGCGCAGCGCCGACTGTAGCGACGATATGATACGGCGTTCGATCGACATAAGTGTATCTCCCTTGGAGTTGTCTACTTAAAGATTGCAAATGCTAGGATTTATTATTGGCCAGATGTTAATCATAAACTGAGTTTTTAATTATATTTATAATATTAATCTATAGCTCAACAATATCGCTGTAATCAACCGCGCAAACAATCGGCGTTCTCGATTTCAATCGGCTCTATTTGGTCCGCCGGCTCGAATCCCATTACGCGCCCATAAAAATACAACTCTGCCTCAAGCGAGCGCTTAATATTCTTGGCCTGTCGGAATCCGTGCTGTTCACCTTTGAAAGGCAAGTACGAGAACGGGATACCTTTCTCGCGCAGCGCCGTCGACATGAGTTCGGCCTGCGCGGGGGGCACTATGGCGTCTTCCAGCCCCTGAAAGATGATCATGGGACAAGACAGCCGTTCCGTGAAGTGAATCGCCGAGCGATCATGATAGAGTTGCGCCGCTTCGGGGTACGGGCCAATCAGGCTGTCCAGGTAACGTGACTCGAACTTGTGTGTGTCATTGACTAACGCCTGCAAGTCAGCAATTCCGTAATAGGTGGCACCCGCTGCGAACCGATCGTAAAACGTCAAGGCGTTGATCGCTGTATAACCACCAGCCGAACTGCCCCGGATCACCAATCGATCGCCATCGACAAGGCCCAGTTCATTCAGATAATCTGCAGCCGCGATGCAGTCTGCCGTGTCGTAAACGCCCCACATTCCCTTGAGTGCATCGCGATACGACCTCCCGTGACCGGTCGAACCCCGATAATTCACGTCCACCACAGCGAATCCACGACTGGTCCAGAACTGCACCCGCAAACTCAATTCGGAACCCGCTGCACCGGTCGGCCCTCCATGGGTAATAACAAGAAGAGGCGGCTTTTCTTTTTCGCTGGCCTTTACTCGCGGGTTGCGCGGCGGGTAGTAGAACGCGTGCGCTTCGGCATTGTCGGTGGTAGGAAACGTAATGGCACGGGGGTTTGAGATATCATCGGGATTGAGCTCGGGACCATTTGATTTCTTCAAAACGGAACGAGCGCCCGTCACCGAGTGCACAGATATGATCTCAGGTAAAGACGTAGGCGAGGCGCCAACGTAAAGGACGCACTCATCGACAGTTGTCACATAGCGGATCGTTGAATGCCCAGACCCCAGTCCGGGCAATTCTCTACCGTCCGTTTCGAAACGGCGCAACGTTGCCGAGTGGGCCGGGTCAGCCCTAAGCGCCAGTGAGCCGTCGCTGAGGAATCCATAAGCTGAATACCCGAACTGCCACGCGGCCTCAGCGTGGTCAACCTCTTCTTCAAGAAAAGTTCGGATCGAATGGCCATCCCAGGCTGTCAGGTTCCACCAACCAGAAGCATCGGAAACAAAAAACAAGTCGCCATCTGGAGACCACTCCGGCTGAGCGATGCTCTCTGTTTGGGAGCCGGCGATCCGGATCTCATTTGACAACCATCCATCGCCGTCGAATTCTGCCACCCACAACACACACCCATCCCAAGGCATATTGGGGTGATCCCAAGACAACCAGCAAATTTTGCTGCCATCTGGGCTGAGTCGCGGCGACGAATAAAAATCGTGCCCTGACGCCAACACCTGGAGTACGCCTGGTGTGGACGCAGAGATCGCGACAAGATCATTGGTGGGTTCCTGCGTCGGGTGGTGACGCTCCCGAATACAGCACAACCAATGGCCATCGCCATTGATCGTGAGGTCCGCATACCGATCTCCCCTGGGGATCTCGGGAAGACCCGTGAGCGCTTGCGGCGGCGCGTTATTCGCGACCCGGTAGATCCGCTGATCTTCCCAGTTGGAAAAATAAATCGTGCCCGACCGGACGGCATAAGCCCCGCCGCCGTATTCATGCACCCCAGTACGGGCGTTGAATCCCGCAGGATTCTGGTCGCTCTCCTCGCCGTCGACTGACCTGCGGACCACCACGGACCGGCCGGCTTCCGCAGGTCTTCCTTCCAGCCAGTAGACATTTTCCCCGTCGACTCGAATTTCGCTGAGGCTCAGCCCCCCTGCAACGATAAGGTCAGCGGTGATCGGTGACGCCCACGAACCATAGGGGGACACGGTCTTTCTCGACATCGGCGGCTACGGCAGTTGGAAATAAACGTTAGATATGGCGAGTGATACCACCGTCGACGAGAATATTCTGGCCGGTTTTGTTAGTTCAGGACTTCGAAATGGGCTTCGGTCGGGGCCGTCTGACGCCCGTTGATCGGCAGGATATCCTGGGGGCAAGCCGAAAACGCGACGATCACATCCTGCTCGGCCCGCAGGACGACATAGTCTCCCGGTCGCGTCACGGGTTCCTCAAACGACAGGGCGCCATTCCCGGTCCATGGGATGTTCATGAAAAGGTTCAACGGCGATGGCACCCAGGATATGTCAACACCCAACTCCTTGGTCGCAAGACGCAGATTATCCGCACAGTTGTCGTGATAGTCGGTGCACCCGAGCAAACCGTAGCGTTCATTGTCGCAAGCCGCCATCAACGTATCGTGGACACCGGGAGAGGTGTCTTCCTCGAGGTTCAAAATGGCTCTTCGCCGGTTGGAATAGTAACTGTCTCCGAGTGCTGCCCGAATCTTGCAGATGGTCGCCCGGGTGGCATCCATTGACATGAATTCAGTGACGTCCTCGGCGCTAAATGCCCAGGTATCCACCACCTGCGCGCCGTGTGTATTGACCACTTTGACGGCCTGGCCCTGGCGGATCGATACGGCCTTGCCGGCCCGGGCCGGAATAGTGATGAGCGCACCTGGTGAATGATTTGTGGTTGCCATGATCATTGTCTCCGTCGCCGGCTCCTCACCTCACGCCGGTTCCACAATCCCTGTGGGGCCCATGCATGGTCGGCGCATTATTGTGTCCGCTTAGGCAGGCGGCTTGTATACGCTTAACACCGCTTTAGCCTTCTTCATGCCAGAGACCGCCTGATCCAAGGTCAGCAGTTTGGTGGTTTTTCCGCCCACTATGGCGCCAGTCGATGAAATCGCCAGCGCCACTCCGACCATTGACTCATCATCCGGCATATCCGCAATTACGACCAGGTCGTCTTCACCAAAGGCCATCCATGCACCGACCATCGTGCCACCATTGGCTTCTATCGCTGCTTGTGCCGCTCCCGTTCGATCCTGCGGATTGTTAACCAACGCTTTAATGGCCTCTCCGGAATAAGATGCTTGATACATGTATACAGGCATTGTTCTCCTCCTTAGTACTGAACGATTAGAATTAGGAAAGCAATTCATCTCCCCAGAACCACAGTATCAAATCCGATATCCGGTCGCAAATCAGCCCGGCTTCCGACTGAAAAAAAGAAGATCCGGTGGGTCCCGAAAACTCTTGCAAGTTCCAATCCGGCGACTAAGGTGACCGTAATGGGCCGCGACCGATCGCGTGCCGTCGCCGTCAGAAAAGTGCTGGCAGAACTTCGCCGATGTTGCCAAGCAATACCGCGTCAGCCACCGGGTCCATATCAGTCGGCATAGCATTGATGATGATGATCTGCGCTCCGAAATCCCGGGCCAAGGGTACCAGACCGGCCACCGGGTAGACCGACAGCGATGAACCGACTGCGAGCAGCAGATCCGAGTGCCGGGCCGCCTGTTCTGCCCGCGCCAAGTCCTGCGGCACCAGTGATTGCCCGAACGAGATGGTCGCCGACTTGAGGATCCCACCACACAACGGGCAGTCGGGATCCGCTTCGCCGGCTTGCAAACGCACCAACACCTTTGTCATCGGGGCGCGGTAACTGCATGTGAGACAGGCCACCTCGCGGACCGTGCCATGAATCTCGATCACGTTTTCGGGGCTGTTGCCGGCGAGTTGGTGTAATCCGTCAATGTTCTGGGTAATCACCGTCTTGAGCTTGCCACACGCTTCCAGCCGCGCCAGCGCCTGGTGGCCGGCTCCTGGCTCTGCTGCCCAGACCGGAGAGTCCAACCGGGCCCGCCAGGCCCTCACGCGGATGGCAGGGTCATCCAGGTAGTAACGAATGTTAGAGAGTTTTTCCGCATCCGGGTCGCGGGTCCAGAGTCCTTTGGGGCCACGAAAATCGGGAATTCCCGATTCGGTAGAAATCCCGGCCCCGGTCAACGCAACCACGTGGTCGGCCGAGTCAAGCCACTCTTTGGCCTGCCCCATTCGATCAGTGCTCATGGTGTTAGTGCTCCGGCAGGGTGACGATGGTCACCGGAGTTTCTTGACCAGCCAGTGACCCGCCACCCAGAACGGCGCACAGCACAAGTACAGAAAGAAACTTTTGATATTCATCACGATCAATGCCTGGATCGCGAGCAGCACCCCGCCGATTCCAATAAACACGCAGACGCTCATGGCACAAAAGATGAAAAACCAGCGCCAATCCTGAAGCTTCTGCTTAGGCATGAGTGGTCACTTAAAATAAATCAAATAAATCAAGTACGCCATACCGCCCATTGCACTGATCTCGAGCAGCGCCACGATCACGATCATCATCTTGGAGAGTTTATGCTTGCCGACGCTTGTCTGACCTCTCTGGGCCTGCTTGCGCTCCTCCTCGTAGGTGGCCGCCACCTGTAATCTCTCCCGGTCCATTTATTGCAATCCGCTGGTTATCAACGATGGTGATGGGGGATCAACAAGTGTTGCGGTCATAAATCAAGATTGCCAAGAATCGTAGGCATGATTCCATCTTCAACGTAATCGACTGGTGCGGGCGACTCGCCCTCATTCTTGAGCCAGACCGCAAACGGTGCCACTAGGAATCCCACTGCTAATAATGGTCTTGGGTTGGTTTTCATTTTGTTCGGGTGGGTACGGGTATCGTTTTGTACAGCCCCGACCGCTGATACTGTTGAGCTAAACCGCACTGGTGCGCCTTGCTCGTCACAGGTGCCGTACGCCCAAAGGTTAAACGATTCGCCTGATCTTGGTTCTATCTCGCCGAGTACCAGCGCACAGGGGTTGTTGTCGAGCTGGCCGATCACCGGGGTTCGCAACTCACGCCAAGTCTGCCCATCGGCGGCGTAATGTGTGGCTGCATCATAACCGGGTATGTCCTCCTGAGCTTTGGCTGTATACCCCTTGCCGACAGACAAAAAATAACAAGGCACCTTGCCAGAACCCGCCTGGCCCAACGATTGAAAATGATCTGCCTTCTGGTCCTGGGATCGATACGTCCAAAAGGCAACGCCGTCCCGCTCGAGTTGCGCTGTCGTCTCTCGAATGATGGTTGCAGGCGCCGCTGCCGGCCGCGGTTCGACCACGACCAATACGCAGTACGATGACAGTGTCTCCATGACGTGACTCAATCGTCGGGCAAAGACCTCTGCTCTCGCAAGAGACCCGGACCAACGCTGTTGCTAACGGGGGTCCATAGGTACCTGCGATGCCAATCCAAGAACTTCTTCCATTCGGTGACAAGCCCGCAATAATTCTGCCTCCCCTCGTGGTCGACCGATCACCTGCACAGCGATCGGTAGTCCGGATGACGTAAACCCTGCCGGAAGACTCAGTGCGGGGCAAGATGTCATTGTGACTGCAAACGTGATCGCAATCCAATCGATATACGTTTCGGTCGGCTGCCCCGCAATGGTTTCGACATAACGCTGCTCCATCGGAAACGGCGGTACCGAGACCGTAGGACACAGCAGCAGATCGTAGTGTTCGAAGAAAGCCGCCATCCGGTGATACAGCTGCCACCGTATTCTTTCAGCGCTCAGCAATTCAGCGTTTGTCACCGCCAGACCTTTCTCTATATTCCAGACGATTTCAGGCGCTATCTGTTCGCGGTGATCCTTGAGGAGGTCTTCCATCAGACCCGCAATCAAAATTCCCCGCAACGTTTGAAATGCTTCGATCACGCCCGAAAAATCTGGCGCAGCGTGGCAAACTTCCGCACCGATTTCCGTAAACCGTTGCGCTGCAGCTGCACAAATTTCGGCCACTTCCGACTCCATCGGCACGATGCCCAGATCCGGACTGAAAGCCACCCGTCGGGGTAGAGCCGTATCCTCTAGGGCACGAACAAATGAGGTGCCACTGTGCTCAAACGACAACGGATCCTCCGGGCTGCTGCCGACAGCCCCGTCCAACATCAACGCCACGTCGGCAACACAACGGCCCATCGGACCTTCTACCCACAGTGTATCGAATGCTGGAAGCCGGCGACCTCGTGGCACCCGGCCCGGGCTGGGTCGCAAGCCCACTACGCTGTTGAAACTGGCCGGCACCCGCAAGCTGCCACCGAGATCGTTCCCCGTTGCCAGCCAGACCATTCCTGTAGCCAGTGCAACCGCCGATCCACCGGAGGATCCTCCTGCGCTCAACCGGGCATCCCATGGATTCAGTGTGTGCCCAAATACCGGGTTGAAGGTATGTGCACCGGCCCACTCCGGTACATTTGATTTTCCGACCGGGATCGCACCGGCAGCCTCGAGTTTCGATACGGTGGCGTCGGATCGATCGGCCCTGTGGTTGGTGAAGATCGGGGAACCATACGTGGTGCGAACCCCTGCAAGGTCGTTGTAGTCCTTTACCGCAATCGGCAGACCAAAGAGCGGTCCACATTCGCCGCCTGAGGCGGTAGTTTGCGACAGCTTTCGGGCTCTCTCGCGCGCCTGGTCAAGGCACAGAATTGGCAATGCATTGACCTTTGGGTTCACTTCCTCGATACGCTTTACGGCAGCATCCAGCACTTCGAGTGGAGACACCTGTTTGGCGCGGATTTTACGAGCGACTTCGGTCGCCGTAAGGTCAATCAGTTGGTTACCCGACACCATGGGATTTCGCTTGTTCGATCAGGACAGATCGAGGGACTTCAATTTAAGGTCTTCGAGTGCAACGTACCGCAGCGCCGCTTCGCCCGGCGCAGTCAACACCACGCGCGGGGCAACTCCCGCCTCGTGCGCCTCTTGCCATCATTGGGCGCACAGACACCAGCGCTCGCCGGGTTTGAGACCGGGAAAGCCGAACTCCGGTCGCGGCGTACTGAGATCGTTGCCACACGCTCGGGAAAATTCCAGAAATTCCCGAGACATCTGTGCGCAAACGGCATGGGTGCCGAGATCGTCTGACCTCGCTCGATAACAACCATCCCGATAAAAATCCGTTTCAGGCGACTGTGAACAGATCGCCAGAGGCTCACCTAAGACGGTCCGGGCTTCGGTCATGGCGGCTGTCGCTTTTTTATCACCCTGCCGCAACTCAACTGGACAAGCACCGCATCCCCTGGTCCAACCCGTTCAGGGTCAATGGGAACATCCGGTCGCCGATCAGTTCGCGCACCATATCGATAGAGTGCGTATGGTTCCAATAATTCCGCGGCGTCGGATTCAACCAGATCAGCTTGGGATAGGTCGAGGTCATGCGGCGCATCCAGGTTTCGCCAGGCTCTTCGTTGATGTACTCGATATTACCGCCCGGACTCGCGATCTCGTACGGCGCCATGGCGGCATCGCCTATGAAAACAATCTTGTAGTCGGCCGGAAACTTGTGAATGATGTCCCACGTCGGCGTCACTTCACTGTTGCGTCGGCGATTGTCTTCCCATACAAAATCATAAAGAAAATTATGAAAGTAAAAGTATTGGAGATTCTTAAATTCGCGTCGGGTCGCCGAAAATAATTCTTCGCAGATCCGCACGTAGGGGTACATCGACCCACCGACATCAAAGAAAATCAGTACCTTGACCGCATTGTGCCGCTCCGGGACCAGCTTGAGATCCAGCAACCCGGCGTTTCTGGCAGTCGATCGAATGGTGTCGTCCAGGTCGAGCTCTTCATCAGCACCAGTACGTGCAAATTTGCGTAGCCGTTTCAACGCGACTTTGATGTTGCGGGTTCCCAATTCAACAGAATCATCCAGATTGCGGTAGTTGCGCTGGTCCCAGACCTTGACCGCACCCCCGTTTTTCCCTTCTCCACCGATGCGGATCCCCTCTGGGTGATAACCACTATGCCCGAACGGCGAGGTTCCGCCCGTGCCAATCCACCGGCTGCCGCCGGCATGGCGCTTCTCCTGCTGTTCGAGACGCTTCTTGAATTCCTCCAGCAATTTTTCCAACCCGCCGAGGGTTTTAATCTTCTGTTTGTCCTCTTCCGTCAGGTATTTCTCGAATTCCGCCCGCAACCAGTCTTCCGGAATCAATGCATCGATGAATTCGTCAAAGGACTGCAGATCTTCAAAGTACGCACCGAACGCCTGGTCAAATCGATCAAACAGCTTTTCATCTTTCACTAGGCATATGCGGGCGAGATGATAAAAATCATCCATAGATCCAAGCACCAGGCGCTTGGCCATCGCTTCGAGGAGGATCAGAAACTCCCTGGTAGAAACAGGGAGTCCGGCCTGTTTCAGTCCCAGAAAAAAATCGATCAACATATCGTCTTTAGCGAGCCTCGCGGCGGGCGAGAAACGCCAATCGCTGGAGCGTGTGGACATCCTGCTCGTTCTTCAGCAATGCGCCGTACAGCGGAGGAATCACCTTGTTCTTGTCACGGTTTTTCAGAATGTCTTCTGGAATCTCGTCGGCCATCAACAACTTCAACCAGTCGATCAATTCGGAGGTCGACGGTTTTTTCCTGAGGCCCGGAGCTTCTCGCACCTCAAAGAACACATCCAGCGCATCTTTAACCAGATCCTGGCGTATGTTAGGAAAGTGAACTGCCACGATTTCTTCCATCGTCTTCTTGTTCGGGAAACTAATATAGTGAAAGAAACAACGGCGCAGAAAGGCATCCGGTAATTCTTTTTCGTTGTTGCTGGTAATGATCACAATCGGCCGGGTCTGCGCCTTGACCGTCTCGCCGGTCTCGTACACGAAAAATTCCATCTGGTCGAGTTCTGTAAGCAGATCATTTGGAAACTCGATATCTGCCTTGTCGATCTCGTCGATCAGGAGTACCACCCGCTCATCGGCAACAAAGGCATCCCAGAGCTTGCCACGCTTGATGTAGTTACGGATATCATGGACCTTCTCGTCGCCAAGTTGAGAATCGCGCAGTCGTGATACCGCGTCGTATTCATACAGTCCCTGTTGCGCCTTACTGGTCGACTTGATGTGCCAACTGATGAGACGTTTACCCAGCGCCTGAGACACTTCTCCGGCCAGCAAGGTTTTCCCTGTGCCTGGCTCTCCCTTGATTAATAACGGTCGCTCCAGCGTAACCGCAGCGTGGACTGCAATCTGCAGATCCTCGGTGGCGACGTAGCGTTTTGTTCCTTGAAATCGCATTACCACCTCGATGAAGGTTCCTGTGTTACGTGGTACGAATGTAGCCGCGTCCGTCGTCGGCGAAATAAAATCAGAATGATGTTGGTGAAACATGCCAGTATAGCGGGTCGTAGCCGATCGTCATCATCACGACAAATCAAAGTAACTCTCTGATCAAAGCAAGACCGAGAATCAGTCGTGGTCGATCCGAACCCGCGGATGCCGTCCTCCTCATCGCCGTGGCCGCGGCCCTGGTGGCGCTTGGGATTCCCGGTACAAGAAGAAAATTGTGCTGCCGATAATGGTGCCGGCTCCCACCCAGGTCCACAGGTCTGGAAACTCAGCGAAGAACGCAAACCCAAACAGCCCCGCCCAAAGTAACCGGGTGAAATCGAGTGGAAAGACCGCGGCCGAGTCGATCAACTTCAGACCTCTGGTCATTGCCAGATGCCCGAGCGTGCCAAAGATGCCCATCAATCCCAGCCAGGCATAGTCGGTCCAGCCCGGCCAGGTCCAGACCGCAACTGCGAACGGGAACGACAGCAAACTTAACTGAATTCCAAACCATACGACGATCGAGACGGTTGTATCGGTTCGAGACAGTTGCTTCACCATGACAACACTGCTGCCCCAGCAGATGGCCGAAAACAAAACAAGGAGCGTGCCAACATTCCACTCGATCAGACCGGGCCTCAGTATGACCAAGACTCCAAGGAAACCGGTGAAGACGGCAGCCAGTCGCTGACGCGACAGATGTTCTTTCAGGAAGATGGCTGCAATGATTGAGCCTAAGATGGCATTGGTAAAACTCAAGGCTGTCGCTTCGGCGAGCGGTACCAGGCTGAGCCCATAGAACCAGGTCAACATCGCCCCGATTCCGGTGATCCCCCGCAAGAACTGCAGTTTCGGCTGGGCCGTCCGGATGAGCCCCACTCCGTGCCGAAAAAACAGGGGAGACAAGGCGAAAAAACCAAACAGGCTCCTGAAAAACGCAAGTTCAAACGGATGAATGTCAGCGCTTAGGTACCGCACGATGGTATGCATCGCGGTCAACGCGCCCGCAGCGAGGATCACGAGAACACCACTCCGCCCTGTTACCGGGATCGCCTGCCACCGGCCAACTGCCATCCACCTTGCAGCAATGATTAGGCTTCGCATTCGACGCCGCAAAAAATGAATCTACTCACCGGCTGAACAATTCAAAGACGTTGAGTGGATTGAGTGGATGTAGGATCTGCCGGATTTAGGACCTGCCAGAAAAGACGTTCCAAATGCAGCGCCCGATTAACGATGTCTTCGAGCAATTACAAATCCATTATACGGTCGCGACTATACTGGACGTCTTTTGTGGATCTACAAAGTTAAAGATTGCTAGCCGTTGACGCCCAACACCTATCCAAAACGTTCCAGACGAAACCAGGGCAGGTCGAAGCCGTACAAGATGTCTCCTTCGCTGCGGCCCCTGGTGAAATTTTTGGGATTTTTGGAGCAAATGGCGCGGGCAGATGAGAGGGATCATGAGCGAAGGCTGGATGGCCGCCCATTACGAAGGGCGTCATCGCGGCTCGGCTGTTTGCACTCATCAAATTGTGCTACTCCGTGATTTCGGCGAAAAAAGCAGCCGAAAAAAGTTAAAATTGCCCAGGTAATGACGAACTTTGCACTTCTTGTGGGTTGCCGCTGATCCCCCGAATGCCAAACCGCGCGACTCTATGCACGGCAAACCTTAGTTCACGAATGGCTCTTTGTCCTCATAGAAACTGAACCCATGACCTATATCGTTCATGTCACCGCAATGGTCGAAGGAGATCGCCATCGGATCGAGGCCTTGATCGATGAATACCGGTACAGCTGCTTGAAAAATCAGCCGGGAATGGACCAGTTTTACGTCTGCCGTTCGCTGCAGGAGGACAATGTCTTTCTGTACACCCAGATATTCAAAGATGCCCAAGCACATAAAGCCCACTTGGAAGGCGGTGATCCTCAGCAGTTTTTCGATAAGATGGCGGAACAGGGGTTCCGGTTCCAGGGGCAGTGGATCGCCGGGGTGGAGATCGATACACCGCCGCCCGGGCGCGGGCTAAACTGACCGAAACCGGGGCCAGTCCACCACCCGCATCAGGAAGCGGTGTAGCCGCCATCGACGGTCCATGCTGCTGCCGTAACAAATGACGCTTCGTCTGAGGCCAGGAAACCGATGACGCTTGCGATCTCTTCCGGCTCGGCGAACCGACCCATCGGGTGACGCCGGATCAGTTGCTGGTGCAGGTCTGGTGATTCAGCCAGACCCGCTGTCAGAGCGGTATAGACAAACCCCGGGCACACGGCATTGACGCGGATCTTCTCTGGGGCGAGGCGAACCCCGAGATCGCGGGTAATCTGAATGACCCCGCCCTTGCTGTGTGGATAAGGATTGAAGCCGTCGGATAAGGGCAAGTCGGGGTGATAGCTGATGAGTCCCATAATGGAAGCCAGATTGACGATGGCCCCGCCCCCCTGCTGGCGCATGGCATCGACTGCCGCATGGCACATCATTAAGGTACCCTTCATATTAATACGCAGCACCGCGTCCCATTTCTCCTCGTAATCGAGGGTCTCCTCAAGCCCGCGCGGCGTGATCCCAGCAGAATTTACAAGCACGTCCAAGCGGCCCGCGCCAGCGAGTACGTCGGCCACCAGCCCCTCACACTGGACGCGCTCCCCCACATCGACGACCTGGGTGCTAAGCGGCCTGTCGCGACATTCCTTTGCCAGCTCATCCAACCCTTCGCGATCCACGTCTCCCGCAACCACCCGCGCACCTTCTTCCAGAAAACGCATGACTGTAGCCCGGCCAATCCCGGATGCAGCGCCGGTTACCAGTGTGACCTTATCGTTCAGCCGCTGGGTCACTGGCGGTTCTCGCAAGAAGCGAAGTCGTAATCTGGCACCACTCCTCATCGAGCGATCCGGAAAATTGCGTGTGATCGCAACGACGGTACCAATAGCCGGCATTCGCCAGGTCACCTTCCTTCCGGTGCAAGTAGGCATGTACCCAGGCCTCGTCGGCACCACTCCCTTTCTGGACTTCGCGGTGCGCAGTTTCCCAGTCCCCACAACCGTCGTACCACAATCCAGCCAATGCTCGACTGAGGCCGGCAGGGGGTGCCGCACTTCGTAAACTCATTCGAAACCGTTCGAACTCAGGCGTTGTCATTGGGCAATCATCATCTCGATCAGCGTGAAACCGTTTTCTTGTCTATTCAGACAGAATTTTTCTCCCTATTCATCGGTCACTTCGCCCTGAGATGCACAGTATGCCTTTGCGGATGGAATCTTGTAATTACCTATTCAGACGGAGCGACTGACAGTCCTTCTACGCCGTGGCGTGCAATCAATTCGGCGATCAGGCCCGACGACTTGGCACTTTCGACATACTCGCGCAAATAGGTGAACCCAGCAGGTCGCCCGGCCGGGGTGCCAATGGCCTGCTGCACCGCGGTAAACCGACCCGCCAGAATTCTGGCGTTTTCTATTCGTTCGACGTCGAACAGCAGGCGAGGTTTAAGACCGGCCAGAGCATCCAGTTGTTCTCGAACAAAAAGGTCAAAGGACTCATTCAATCCCTCTGCCCGCACCAGTTCCGCATGCTGCAGATGCCGGCTGAGGTAGAGATCGTACGCACTTCGTGCAGCAACTGCGATGCGAACGCCTGCTTGGTCGACGTCTTTGATGGCTTGAATTTTCGAATCACCAGCGACCAGGTAGGTGGCTTCGATCTCAACATAAGCGGCAGTGAAGTCGATGTGCTGCGCGCGAGCCGGTTCAGCGGCGATCAGCCCAATGTCCCAGGAATCATCCACAACAGCATCGGCCAGTTCCCCGGGTCTATTGAAACCGACATAACAAATTTCCACTTCCAGCGCTTTCGCGATGGAAGCCGCGAGATCTGGCGCCAACCCGGCGGGATCGCCGTTCTCCTTTTCACCTGTCACCAGAAGAAAATTAGCGAGATTGATCGCGGCCCGCAAGACTCCTGTCGGTGCGAGTTCCCGCGCTGCAACGTTGGACATGTCAATCACTTTGTACCTCGAAAAACGCCATTCTATATTCTGCCTGATTGAATATCTGCATTTTTATAATGATGACAGATATCGTTTTTCGATTCACGACCGCCATCTGTTTTCTATACAATGTTGTTTTTTTGCATTACTGAGGTCTAAGGGATGTCGATTATAGAAGGCAAGAAGGCACCGGCTTTTACATTGCCAGATGAGAATGGCGAGGAAATCAAACTGAGCGACGTGGCAGGCAAGTGGCTGGTACTCTATTTCTACCCGCGCGACGACACCCCCGGCTGCACCATCGAGGCCTGCGACTTTACATTGGGCATGAAGAAATTCGAGAAACTCGGGGCAATTGTTTACGGCTGCAGCCCAGATTCTCCTGACACCCATCAGAAGTTCATCCGCAAGTACGAACTCAAGATCAAACTGCTCTCCGACCCTTCTCACAAAATGATGGAGAAGTATGGAGCGTGGGGTGAAAAAAACATGTACGGAAAAATCACCCACGGCGTTATCCGCTCTACGACATTGATCGACCCCAATGGGAACGTCGCAAAGCATTGGAAGCGAGTAAGGGCGAAAGGCCACGCGGACCAAGTGCGAAACGTACTGGCCGCGTTACAGGCCGACTGACCGAACAGGGTTGCAGGCGCGCCTACGACGAAGATGCCGAACTTTGCCTGCAATATCGCTTTGCTCTTTACCGAACTCGACGTCACCGAGCGTTTTGCAGCGGCCGCGAACGCCGGGTTTCGGGCAGTTGAATACCAGTTTCCATACGACCTCGACCCCACGATGCTGCGTAACCAACTGACAGCCCACGACTTGGAGTTGGTCTTATGCAACACCCCCCCGGGGGACCTGGGTGCGGGCGAGCGCGGATTCGCTGCCATCCCGGGGCGTGAACGCGACTTCGCTGCCAGTTTGGATACAGCCCTTTCATTCGCGGACCGAATCGGTTGTCCGAGCCTCCACGTTATGGCGGGAGTCATACCGGATCGCCTGCCCCTGGAAGACTGCCGCGAGACCTTTGTTGGGAATCTAAAGCACGCAGCTTTGCGGGCCGCTGAAAAGAATATCACGCTGCTGATCGAGCCGATCAACAACGTCGATATGCCGGGGTATTTCCTTCACACTGCACACGATGCGGCCCACATCATCGAAGCGGTCGATGAACCCAATGTACGTTTGCAACTCGATCTCTACCACGCCCAGATGATGCGCGGGCAACTGGCGGATCATATTCGTCGCTACTTACCCATCACCGGCCACGTGCAAATTGCCGGAGTGCCCGGTCGGCATGAACCAAGTACCGGTGAAATCAATTACCCCTACCTGTTCACGCTGCTGGACGACCTCGCGTATAAAGGCTGGGTCGGCTGCGAATACTTCCCTGCGGGAGAGACACTGGCAGGGCTCAGTTGGTTTGAACCCTATCGGTCGCCAGCGGCGGCAACGTAGTTTGCACTTTCTTACTGCAATTCCTCTGCCAGTGCTTTGATCTCAAACTGATACTGGCCCCGGGTCCGCGCGACCTGCGCTTCGAGGGCAAGAATGGTATCGATCAATGTGTTGCGGGCAGTCCGGCGCACCATCCACTTCGGCAGTGCGCCTCCAGGATCGACATCCAGACCATACTCAATCTCTATGGAATCGGCGTCGACCCGTTTTAAGAGGAAATAAATCTCGGAATACGGGATCCGGACCCGGCCTTCGACCAGCGGGAGTAGATCCGGCTGCGCCCGCGTCAAGACACGATATCTATGGTTAGTCTCAATTTTTTCGGCAACGACTTCGACGACGGTATCACGATCCGATACGGGCCACGGAGAATCGGTCACACTATAGACCCATGTCGTTCGCGCATCGAGTCGCTTGATCTCGCGCGACTCTGTGCAATTGGGGACCCACTCAGGAGCACGTTCGTTGTCCAGTATCACAGCCATGGCATGAAAAATCTCACCATAGATCTGCCCCCGGGCGCGAAGTTCCGGCAACACACGGCCCAGCCGGTCCCGGCTCCACACGGTGACACCCCGATCAATAGCCACCTCTGTCCACGCAGGCTCGCCCGCGCCCTGAATGATTGGGCTCGCGAGAAAAACCAGAAAACAAAAGACCGTACAGTTCCGAATATGCGTGCGCCAAGGCGGAGCTTTTTTCTCCCAAGTTCTCGGCCGATGCCAGGAAGCAATCAATGGTTGGTTCGACCTCGACCCTCGAACCGGGTCGAGACTCGACATCACCTGAACCTGCCTATCAACGCCAGCGACGACGCCAGATACTGACCAAAACAAGAACCGTCAGAAAAAACGGCATGATTGCAATGTTTAGGTTCCTCAGTAACGAACCCAACTGATTAATATTCTTATCGAGGTTCCTCTGGACTGCCCGCAATTCTTGTCTGAGTGACATTCGCTGGTTGACGAACCGCTCTATTTCGTCATGCTGTTCGTCCGTCCACAGAACATCACCCGTGTCTTCGCGGGCTGACTCGAGTTCCAACAAATTGCGTTCCGTCTCGGCAAGTTCGTTTTGCAATCGCTCTTCGGCCAGTCTGAAACGGGCTTCTGCTGCAACACGAAGCTTATCGACCCGCGTGAATGGGCGCGAATAATTGGCACGACTACGAACTGCAATCAGATCCGAATTGCCGGATAGATTGTCGAGTGCGTTGATAACAAATGCGCCGTTGCTTGCAAATGAACTGGCAATGTTCTGGCCGAAAAAATCCCGAACTCGTACCCACATCTGGTTGGTCAGCATATCGACATCGCCCACCACAATCAGGTTTGCTGGCGAAACCGACGTGGCCAGGTGCGGGCGCAGCATCGCCGTGGATTCATTGTTTGACTCAGCCTCCTGCGCATCGGCGTTGCGCTCTGGGGGGCCGCTTGGAAACGCGCTCGGCAGGTCGCCGTTGATCCGGGCCGCCAATGTATACCGCTGGCCCGTCGGCTCGAATCCCGCGTGCAAAGTAGAGGGATCGGGTAGATAGATGAATGCGGTCGACGGCAATAAAGCAGCCGAAGTGCTGGAAGTAATCAGCGGTTCAATCGTTACTGGGCCATTCTCTATAACCTTGAAATATCCGGCCGTACCCACATTGATAGTGCCCAGATTCGCCGTTAGGACGTCGTCGCTATTCAACTCATCAGAGGTGATACCGAGATATCCAAAGTGCCGAACGGCACGCTGATCGGCATCTGAATATGCCTGCAGCGCGAGCCGCGCATCAGCCACCACGTCATTTGAGGAAAACTCGATGCCCCAGGCTTTGAACAAGACGGGCAGGTCGGAATACTGCCCCATCGCAGGAAGTTGAGTGGGCACCAGTTCGGGTGGCAGCGGGTCTGATTCAGCGATCGGGTCAACAAAAATCAACGCCGTCCCGCCGCGCATGACGAACTGGTCGATTGCATACAGCGTCGCTGCGCCCGTGTTCTTAGGCTGAACGACCCACAGCACACTGACATCGTTAGGAATATCTACAAAATCCGTTCCGAGGTTGCGCAACTCGAACAACTGTTCAACCTGCTTATAAATCACCCATGGATCGACGATCTGCTGCGTTCGTGGATCAAGGCCCCCGGCGATTCGCGCATCGGAAACCAGGCCGATCACGGGCTTATCCACGGTGGCCAGCGTGGCCACCAACTTGGCAATATCGTATTCGAGGAACGCTTCCTTGTCCGGCTGAAAAAATCCGATGATCTCGACGCCATCGGCACTGTTTTTTCCTGCCAGACCCATGTACACCGGATCCGGGCTGCTGGCCAGGGGCACGCTTTGCAACCCGAACTGCACGGCACGGTCTTCATCCTCGGAAAATGGAAGTGGGTCGATGATCTCGAGTATCAGATTGCCTTTCGCGGCATCTTCAAATTCCTCGAGCACTTCTTGAACCCGGCCGGCATAGTCCCGCAGCGCCGGTATGTTCCGCGTCACTTGATCCGAGAAATAGAAATACAAATGTAACGGCTCTTCGAGGCCGTCCAGGATCCGTTCCGTGCCCTTTGACAACGTGTAGAGACGGTTTTCTGTCAGATCGATACGCCAACCCTGAAACACCCGGTCACTGACAATCACGGCAGCAATAAAACCTAAGACCAGAACCGCCAGGCTCGATGCGTTCCATCGCCGTTGAAATTTTCGTTTCACGGTTTACTCTGCCTGCTTCCAACGCAAAACAATGGTGTTGGCGTAAAGAAAAGCCGAGATCAGTAAACCAAAATAGATCAGGTCTCGAAGATCAATCACGCCTTTGCTGATGTTCTCGAAGTGCGTCAGGAAACTCAAAGACGCAATCCCGTCAACCAGAGTCTGCGGGGCCCAAGACGTGAAAAAATCCAGCACCATCGGGAAACCCGAGGCTAGAAACACAAAACAAACGACCACCGTAATCACGAATGCAATCACCTGGTTGCGTGTAGTTGCCGACAGACACGCGCCGATGGCGAGAAATCCGCCCGCCATTAGAAAGCTGCCGATGTACGCGGCTACAATTGCGCCGTTATCCGGGTCACCGAGATAGTTGACTGTGATCCAGATTGGAAATGTCAACAACAGTGCGACCCCTGTAAAAGCCCAGGCAGCAAGATATTTTCCGAGTACAGCCTGCCATGGCGTAATCGGCAGCGTCATCAGCAACTCGATGCTACCGGTCTTTCGCTCCTCCGCCCAAAGACGCATAGCGATTGCTGGCACCAGAAGCAGGTAGAGCCAGGGGTGAAAAACAAAAAACGGTGCGAGGTCGGCCTGACCACGCTCGTAGAAATTCCCAAGATAGAACGTGAATGTGCTCATCAACACCAGGAAAATGACGATAAACACGTAAGCGACCGGGGTCGCAAAATAACTTTTCAGTTCGCGGCGAAACAGTGCGCTGATGGTATTCATGCGTGGCTGCCGCCGGTGATTTCCCGAAACACTTGATCGAGTTGTCCAGTCTCGAGTTGCAAGCTGGTGATGTCCCAGTTCTGGCGCGAAATGAGATCGAAAACCTCCTGCCACGTTTCACCGTCTCTGGTCTGGGCCCCTGCCAACACCGTAATGGTTCGACTGCTGGGGTCCACTTCGACACCGTCGATAGAAACCAGCTGAGCCAACGCCGCCTGTGCCTGATCAAGGTTTTCATTTGCCCCGACACTCAGGCGAACGGCATTGTGGTAACGGGAGCGACGGGCCAACTGCTCCGGGGTGTCGTCTGCGAGTATCGATCCATTTGCGATGATGATCGCGCGTGTGCAGACGGCCTCCACTTCTTCCAGTATGTGCGTAGACAAAACGATCATCTTGTTGGTCGCCATTGACCGAATGAGTTCGCGCACCTCGTGCTTCTGGTTCGGATCCAATCCATCGGTCGGTTCATCCAGAATCAGTACTTCGGGGTCATGAATAATGGCCTGGGCCAATCCGACCCTGCGTTTGAAACCCTTGGACAGGGTATCTATTGACTGATTTAGCACCGGCGCCAGATGCAGCGCCTCGATCACTGAATCCAAGCGGGTATTTCTGTCCGTACCTGTCAAATGACGAATATCTGCAACGAATTCGAGAAATGAACGCGGTGTCATCTCGGGATAACATGGCGCGCCTTCCGGCAAATAGCCGATACAACGCCTTGCTTCCAATGGCGCTTGATCAATGTCATGGCCGCAGATTGAAATGCGGCCTACGGTCGGTGGCACAAAACCGGTCACCATTTTCATGGTGGTTGACTTACCAGCCCCGTTCGGGCCTAGAAAACCAAGCACTTCACCTGGCGCACAACAAAAGCTCAGGTCATCTACAACGGTGTGCGAACCGTATCGCTTGGTAAGATTTTCTATTTTTAACATGGGTGGCCACAAAAAAACGCCCCGAATTCAAGGTGGCGACATCTTTTATCAAACTCCACTGGCGCTTTCAACATCTTGCAAACCCGGGCGGCGTTAAAAATCGCAAGATGCTCTGTGTATCGCCGAACAACTAAGCGCGGGGCTGGTCGATATCGCGTACTACCGAGATTGCGCATCACAGCACCGCGAAAATTCGCGCGCGTCCACGATCATCTGTTCACCAAACTCTCCGAACTCTTCGACCGGGCGGATATCATACTCCCCACACTTCGAACCCCGCCTGAACGAGGCACTGGGACTATGGGCAATCCCATCGCCCCACACCCGGCAAACCCGCGGGGGTCGATCCACAACGCCGCACTCGACGCGATAATCGGCCTTTTGCGTTTCTATTCACGCCGCAATACCCCGAGTGGTAATGAACCGCTCTTCCAGAAAAGTGGTCATTTCATCGATGCAGATATCGCCCTGCGAGATAACCCGCGTCACACAGACGAACAAGTGGATCTGGCCTTCGAATTCTCGATACTGTACAGGTACTCCCGCGTCTCGCAATCGATCGGCGTAAGTCCTCCCCTCGGCGCGCAAGGGATCGAACCCACCGGTTATGATCATCGTCGCTGGCTGACCGGACAAATCTGACGCGCGTAACGGTGAAGCTCTGGGGTCCGAAATATCTGCCGAATCGCCCAAGTAGTGACCGCGGAACCATTCCATTCGCTCGCGGGGGATAACAAAAGCATCCGGCATTTCCTTGAATGATGAAGTATCGAACGAAAAATCGAGTGACGGGTAAATCAGCAATTGAGCAATGGGCAGGGGCATACCCGATGGCACCGCCTGCTGGCTGACTACAGCGGCAAGATTCCCTCCGGCGCTGTCGCCAGCGACCGCAATTCGATGCTTGTCTCCGCCCCACTCATCTGTGTTCTGGCAAAGCCAGTCATAGGTAGCAATGCAATCGTCCACCGCCGCCGGAAACCGATGCTCCGGCGCCAGTCGATAATCCACCGCCGCGACCAGACACCTTGCGCCAAGCGACAACTTAGCGCATAGCGTGTCATGAGTATCGAGATCACCTTGCACCCAACCGCCACCATGAAAATAAACAAGCACCGGAAGCAGGCCGCCTTCCGCTGAATTAGGCACGTACAACCGCACTGGAATCTCACCGGCAGGCCCCGGGATCTTTCGGTTCTCTTTGCGAGCCAAGCGAGGTGCCGGGGTCTCGAAGACCTCAATAAGGCGGGTGAGCTGGCGGCGGGATTCCACCGGCGTTGGCAATACTCCGGGTCTGCGTACCCGTTGAATGAATTCGGCCACGACCTGCGCTTTTGGATCCATCAAACGATCGCCTATCCTGCGCCTGCGCCCAACCAGGATTATCCGGACAACCCAGCTTGGCAACCTGGTAAGCGCGAGCCGAAAAAACAGCTTTGGTTGCTGATTGATTGTATTTGACTCCCTAACGTCGACCTACCACCGCACTGAACGCCTCTTTATTTTGGCAATCTCGCCTTATCCACGTGGGCACGTTCACATCGTGGAGTTCTCTTCTTCCTGCTGCAGCGAAAAAATAGACGTATAGCCTCCAGACCAGTCGGGGGGAATTAAACATGTACCCGCATCGTGCCGCGCCCAGCGGGCAGGACTGCCACAGATGATGTGTTGGTCGTACTTGGACGACCGGGCAGGATTGACGGTATACGGCATTGCATCAGCCGCCGCGTACGCATTGAGCAGCAGTGGTCGAGGGCTTTTTGATTGGTTTTTTCTCGAACCATGTACAGTTCGGCAGTTGTGGATGGTGATCGACCCCGCGGGTCCAGGGAGGTACACCTCTCTGGAGAGATCGAGTTTCTCGACGTCGTCGTCCGACAAACACCCGACCCATGCTCCTTCGTCGCTGTATTGGTCAAATAACGGTCCCCGATGACTTTGCGCGATCACTCCCAGTGGCCCCTGATCATCAGTGCAGTCTTCCAGATACAGTCCCACGGTACACGGAGTGAAGTTGGTGTGCGGCCAGAACCCGATGTCCTGATGCCATTTCACTTCTTCTCCCCCACCTGCCCATTTGAAGTTCAACTTGGAGTGATGAAACTTGATATTGGGCCCAATTAGATCTGTCAGAATTCCGCTGATCGCGGTGGATGAAGCATATTCCCAATACGCGTCGTCGTAGTCGTTAGGGCTAGTCAGTCTTCGAAGTTTAGGTTCTTCGGCGCTGTGCCCGGTTTCTAAATCCCAAACCGCGTCAGAAACTGAAATCGACCGACTGGCATCAATCGCTCTCGCGGTAGCAGCACGCAACTTTTCCAAAACCAGACTGTCGATGACCTTTTCAATTAGCAGATACCCGTTGTCAAAATACGATTCCTGTTGGGCACGTGACAACATGCTCGGAGTCCGGACAAGGATGTCTTCAGGCGCCATGAATCTTCCTCCCGTTATTACTGGCACTCGATTTGAACTCTTAGCGACTAACCAACGCCGAAACAACATAAAAACCGTGGCAAGAAAGTCCGTGTACCACCGCTACTTTACTGGTTTTCCCAGGCAAGTGCTGCCAAATTTCTGATCGCGATCTCGGACAATGATCCTGTGACTGGCTCGAAAGTCGTCCCTCGCCTCTTATATACTGTGTCCCGATTCGTAGGGCAGGAAATAGGATGAGATGGGCAAACGACTGAGCAATACGGCGATCCAGAATTTTCATGAGCAAGGCTACTATCTGCCTCTCGACGTGGCCTCTGTTGAGGAAATCCAAGAAATGCGTCGCCAGCTTGAAGCATTCGAGGCAGAGAGTGGCGGCGCCTTGCAAGGGACTAACCGATTCAAAAATCACCTGCTTTTCAAGTGGCTGTCGGACTTAATTCGCTCTCCCAGAATTCTTGACGCCGTAGAAGACCTCATCGGCCCCAACCTGCTGGTCTGGTCAACCGACTGGTGGATCAAAGAAGCCCAATCGCCACAGTTCGTATCCTGGCACCAGGACAGTCAATATTGGGGTCTCGACACCCGAAAACTCGTCACGGTGTGGGTGGCGTTGTCACCCTCCACAACGGAGAGCGGTTGCATGCGCATTCTGCCCGGCAGTCACCTGGGGCCCGATCTGCTACATAAAGACACCTTTCACGACGACAACATGCTGACCCGAGGTCAACAGATTGAAAATATTGATGAAAATCTGGCGGTGAATCTCGAAGTTGACACCGGAAAAGCTGTGATCTTCGCATTTCGAATTGCCCATGCCTCTCATCCGAATCGAAGTAACGATCGCCGAATTGGACTTGCCATACGCTACATACCCCCGGATGCTCGACAACAGTACGCTGAGACGGACAGCGCAACACTGGTGCGGGGGGAGGACACGGCGGGTCATTTTGAGCTGGAACCGGAACCGGTCTGTGATTTCGATCCTGTCGCGGTCAAATTCCACCGCCGGGCAGAAGAAGAACGACGCAAGATCCTTTACCACGGAACGGACTGGACTACGCACCGCACATAGAGTTTCCGCGTGCCGGCGAGTGTCTCGATCATGCCTGCCATGGTCTCGGCAAACATCCACGCAGCAACGCTGATGATTGCGGAAAAGGCTTCCGACCTCATCCTATCTCGCCACCCGCAGTAACTGTTGGGCAAAACGACAGCGACGGAAAAGGCAATCGCGGCTTACTCCTCCAGCGTAGGGCAAACCCCAGCTACGCGTGTTTGGTGCATCCGCCGACGGTAGCGGTCTGCGTCATACGGCTTGCCCCGATGCAAGA
>CAJXWH010000003.1 GCA_913062915.1 uncultured Acidiferrobacteraceae bacterium
AGAGAATGAGTATTCTTAGATACACCGATGACCACGAGTGGGCCCGACTTGAGGGCGATACGGTCACCGTCGGCATCACCGAGTTTGCCCAGGACCAGCTGGGCGAACTGGTATTCGTCGAACTGCCTACCGTAGGTGGGGCGGTTACCCAGGGGGATGAGGCCGCAGTGGTTGAATCAGTTAAAGCCGCGGGTGAGGTGAAGTCACCGGTCGGCGGTACGATTATGGAAATTAATGAGTCCCTGGTCGATACCCCAGAAAAAGTCAATGACGACCCTATGGGCGAAGGTTGGATTTACAAGGTGGCTATTGCAGATCAGACCGAATGGGAGAGCCTTATGGATGAAGCGGCGTACGCCGCATTAGTGGCGGATACATCCTGAACTCCCACCGCCTCAAGACCCCAACGCAGACGGTGAGTAACTCGCGACCCACATTGCTTGACCTTGAGATGCATGGCGATTTCATTCGCCGGCATATCGGCCCAAACGACGATGATGTCGAGTCCATGCTGCGAGAAATTGCTTTGCCGTCCCTCGATAAGTTGATTCAAAAAACGATGCCAGACTCGATTGTGAGTGATCGACCGCTTGATCTTACTGCGCCACGCAGCGAGCGGGCTGCCACGAGACACCTTCGTCATATGCGACATCGAAACCAGGTTTTTATCTCGATGATTGGCTGTGGTTATCACGGCACCGTGATGCCATCTGTCATCAAGCGCAATGTGCTTGAGAACCCGGACTGGTATACCGCGTACACGCCCTATCAGGCAGAAGTCAGTCAGGGTCGGCTCGAAGTATTGCTTGGATTTCAGCAGATGGTGATCGACCTCACCGGCATGGATATCGCAAACGCCTCGCTCCTGGACGAAGGAACCGCAGCAGCAGAGGCGATGACAATGGCTCGGCGCATCTCAAAGAGTGAGTCGAGTTGCTTCTTCGTTGACCGGGAATGTCATCCGCAGACCGAGGCGGTAATCCGAACACGTGCGAAATTTCTAGGATTCGAAGTCGTAGTCGGTGATCCCCACGTCGACCTTGCATCCCGAGATTTCTTTGGAGTGCTTATTCAGTACCCCGCATCTACCGGCGAACTTCAGGATCTTGAAGATCCGATCGCAACTGCTCATCAACGCGATGCCTTGGCGGTCGTTGCAACAGACCTTCTTGCACTTACCCTAGTAAAACCACCTGGTGAGATGGGTGCCGATATTGTGCTTGGCAATTCCCAGCGCTTTGGTGTTCCAATGGGATACGGTGGACCTCATGCGGCATTTTTTGCCGCCCGCGATTCCCACAAACGTTCGATGCCTGGCCGTGTAATCGGGGTTTCCGTTGATGCGCTAGGTCGACCGGCTTTACGAATGGCGTTACAGACTCGGGAGCAGCACATTAGACGAGAAAAGGCCACCAGTAATATTTGTACGGCGCAGGTCCTGCTCGCGAATATCGCGACCTTTTATGCCATGTACCATGGCCCGAATAGACTGAAAACAATCGCCAATCGCGTTCATCGAATAACTGGAATTCTTGCGCTCGGCCTCAAGCAGCTCGGTTATACCGTGGACACCAAATTTTTCTTCGATACCTTGAAGGTGAGTGTCCCAGGTCTTGCCGGCCGCCTGGCTGCGCGAGCGCGTGAATCACGGATCAATCTTCGGGTAATTGATCCCAATTACCTCGGGATTTCACTTGACGAGACAACCAAGCGGGCGAACCTCGAAACACTGTGGCGTGTCTTCGACACACGTGCCAATTCCAAGCTCGATATCGACACACTAGACAAAGATGTTGGAACCAGTATCCCGACGCAATTACAACGCACTTCAACTTATCTCGAACATCCGATCTTCAATCGATATCAATCCGAAACAGAGATGATGCGTTACATGCGCCGTACGGCCGGCAAGGACATCAGCCTGGGTCGCTCAATGATTCCACTCGGCTCCTGCACCATGAAGTTGAATGCCACCACCGAGATGATGCCTTTGTCGTACCGTGACTTCGGCAACCTCCACCCATTCGCACCGCTCGATCAAACTCAGGGATATCAGCAACTTTTTGAGGAATTGGAGGGCATGCTTTGTGAAATTACCGGATTTCACGCGCTTTCACTGCAACCGAATGCTGGATCCCAGGGTGAATATGCTGGACTGCTGTGTATCCGCGCCTATCACCAAAGTCTTGGGCAGGAACACCGGAACATCTGCCTGATCCCGTCCTCAGCCCACGGCACGAATCCGGCCAGCGCGGTCCTCGCCGGCATGGAAGTCGTCGTGATTGGATGCGACTCCAGTGGCAATGTCGATCTAAACGATCTTCAAGACAAAGCGAAACAACACCGAGATCGACTGGCCGCGCTAATGATCACCTACCCCTCTACCCACGGCGTTTTCGAGGAAGCAATCCGCGATATCTGTCAAATCGTGCACGATTGCGGCGGCCAGGTGTACATGGACGGTGCCAATCTAAACGCGCTGGTGGGCATTTGCCGACCTGGCGAAATTGGCGCCGATGTCGCTCACATCAACCTGCACAAGACTTTTGCCATTCCGCATGGCGGTGGGGGACCCGGAATGGGTCCAATCGGAGTACTTGCACATCTGGCCCCTTTCCTTCCCGACCACCCCATAGTCGAAGGGATTAATCCTGCGTCCGGCGGTGACCCAACGATCGGCACAGTATCTTCGGCACCATGGGGCTCGGCCAGTATTCTGCCGATTTCCTGGGCTTATATTGCCATGCTGGGTGCCTCCGGACTGCGTCGAGCCACCGAAATTGCCATACTCAACGCCAATTACATCGCCAAACGTCTACAACCTCATTACCCAGTCGTCTACCGTGGCGCCCACGGACTGGTTGCCCATGAATGCATTATCGATCTTCGTCCTATCAAGGCCGGTACGGAGGTTTCAGTCGAGGACGTAGCAAAACGTTTGATCGACTATGGATTTCATGCGCCAACTATGTCGTGGCCGGTACCCGATACCTTCATGATCGAACCCACGGAGAGTGAATCAAAAGAGGAAATTGATCGTTTCGTAGACGCGATGATTGCAATTCGATCTGAAATCGCAGAAATCGAATCCGGAGAAGCTGATCGAGAAAATAATCTTCTTCGCAACGCACCGCACTCGATCCATCTCTTAACCGAATCAAATTGGAACTACCCGTATCCACGCGAACGCGCTTTCTTTCCGACTGACAACACCCGTCGGGATAAATACTGGCCGCCGGTTGGGCGGGTCGATAGCGTATCAGGGGACAGGAATCTCGTCTGCACCTGCCCACCCATCGAATACTACGAGCAGGAGGCTACGTGACTGAAAACCGTCCTTCGGTCCAGCAACGGGGCATCGACAAGGTTTCCCGAGTGCCTGTCAAATTTCCGATGACTGATCGGGCTGAACGGCTGCCAAAACCCAACTGGATTCGAGCACAGTTTCCCGGTACACCTGAAGTTGCACGACTCAAGAAAATCCTGCGTCAAAACCAGCTGCACACCGTCTGCGAGGAAGCAAATTGCCCCAACCTCGGGGAGTGCTTTGGTAACGGGACCGCGACCTTCATGATCATGGGTGCTCTGTGTACTCGGCGCTGCCCATTCTGCGACGTTGCGCACGGCCGGCCGTTGCCGCTCGATCCGAACGAGCCCATCGCGCTGACTCGGACGGTATGTGAAATGGGGCTGAGTTACGTTGTCATTACCTCGGTGGATCGCGACGACCTGCGAGATGGTGGGGCCGGCCACTTTGCCGCCTGCGTTAGCGCGTTGCGCGCCGATTTGCCAGAGATTCAGATCGAGATCCTCGTGCCTGACTTTCGCGGTAGAGCAGAAGTGGCTCTCGACATCCTGAGTCAATCGCCCCCCAACGTATTCAATCATAACCTCGAGACTGTGCCCCGACTCTACCGGCGGGTTCGCCCAGGGGCCGACTATGAACACTCTCTTACTTTGCTGCGCCAGTTCGGTGAAAGATGTTCAGGCATACCCACCAAATCGGGACTCATGTTGGGGCTTGGGGAAACGAGCAAGGAAGTGGAAGCGGTGATGAACGACCTGCGTGACCACGGGGTCCAAATTTTGACCCTCGGCCAGTATTTGCAGCCAAGCCTCCATCATCTTCCAGTAGAGCGGTATGTGGATCCTGAAGAATTCAACAATTTAGGACTAGCAGGCAAAAAAATAGGATTTTCGCACGTTGCCTCGGGGCCCATGGTTCGCTCTTCCTACCACGCAGACCAACATGCGCGCGCTGCGAGGGTGGGATTTCAGCCTGTTTTAGGCAATTTGGCGCCCTAAACCGTACTGTGGATCTGGTAATCACTCGGAAATTCGGGTTACCATCGCGATAACACCGGTCCTTAGACGCGGCTGAGTCGTTGTGCCCGCTGTGGTCTGGTGCAATCATAATCATCCATCAAATACAGGAGAGGAGTACATATGAGACTCAAAACGACTGTAACTTTGGCCGCGGTGGCTCTTGCGCTCGGCGTGACCAGTGGTGCCCAAGCGGGCACCCTGGAAGACGTGCAAGCTCGAGGCGTATTACGCTGCGTGGTCAGCACGGGAATCGCAGGATTTGCGAAGCCTGATGCAAACGGCGTGTGGGGAGGCTTTGATATCGACTTCTGCCGTGCCACAGCTGCTGCTGTTCTTGGCGATGCGGGCGCGATTGAAGCCGTGACCTCCACCGGCAAAACCCGTTTCACCAAGTTGAATGCTGGTGAAGGTGACGTCCTTTGGCGGAACACCACGATCACTTTTTCACGTGATGTCGGTGTGAAACTACGCTTCCATGGCATCAACTACTATGACGGCCAGGGCTTCATGGTGAAAAAGAGCCTCGGCATCGGTAGCGCCCTGGAACTCGACGGGGCATCGGTCTGCATCCAGACCGGTACCACAACCGAGCTCAACCTGGCGGACTACTTTGCTGAGAACGGCATGTCGTACGAAGCGGTGACCATCGAGACCAACGATGAAGCGCGGCAGAACTACGAAAGCGATCGTTGCGACGTCTACACCACGGACGCTTCTGGCCTGTCTTCAACCCGCTCGGCTCTGCCGGACCCCGATGCACACATGGTGCTTCCTGAGATCATCTCAAAAGAGCCCCTGGGCCCCGCAACCCGACATGGCGATGACCAGTGGTCGGATATCATCACGTGGGTCTTAAACGCCACAATTACGGCTGAAGAACTGGGTGTTACCCAGGCTAACGTCGATGCGAAGGCTGGCAAACAAGGGCAGCCTTCTAAGAATCCTGAAACTCGCCGCATGCTGGGCCTAGACGGCAGCCAGGGTTCAGAACTCGGTCTTTCCAATGACTGGGCTTACCAAATCATCAAGCAAGTCGGTAACTACAGTGACATTTTCGAGCGCAATATTGGCCCGAATACGCCACTTGGAATCGAGCGCGGTCTGAACGCGCTTTGGACCAACGGTGGTCTACAGTATTCGCCGCCTTTCCGTTAATCGAAAGTCTGTAATTCTTACTAGTTGTCCGGGTACGTCGGGGGCCTACCAAAGGCCCCCGGCCAACCCGTCTCTTCACCGGCGTTTCCTAAACGCCGAGCGGTCCTGATCGAAAACTGGCCGTGATGACACCAACACGTTCCGAAACGGATAATCTGCTTCTGCGTCTTTGGCGCAACCAGGAATCGCGCGCTGTCATCATTCAGATCGTGACGATGGCGATTCTCTTTGCGTTCATCGCGCTGATCGCCCGGAATATTGTCATTAACCTCGCAGCGGTCGGAAAAGAATTCAGTTTTAATTTTCTGATGTGGCCAGCCGCTTACGACATTACGTTTTCACCTTTTATCGAATACACCAACCAGTCGACACACCTTCGAGCCGCGACCGTTGGCGCTCTAAATACCCTTTTGGTCGCGTTCTTCGGAATTATTCTGGCATCGATCCTAGGCTTCACCCTTGGCATCCTGCGACTCTCCAGCAATTGGCTGGTCAACCGAATCGCCTATGTGTTTCTCGAATTCATGCGCAATGTACCGGTGCTCATCCACATCCTGGCGCTCTATTCACTCATCGTCGTCCTGCTGCCGCCAGCGAAAAAGGCGATCAACATCGGTGACGGTACGTTCTTTCTTTCAAATCGTGGCTTCTACGTGCCCTCGCCCGTCTTCGAGTCCGGCGCAGGGATCGTCGGGGTGGTGCTCATCATCGCGATCGTCTGCGTCATCGGGTTCAAGCGCTGGGCGAAAAAGGTCCAGAACGAGACCGGGAAGATTTATCCCGTTTTCTGGATTTCGACCGCCGTCATTGTCGGTACGACCGGCATCGCTTTTTTGGCCACAGGAATGCCACTCTCATGGGATATGCCAGTTCTCAAGGGCTTCAATTTCAAGGGCGGTATGGCACTCAAGCCGGAATTCCTGGCGCTTTGGCTCGCGCTTTCGTACTACACGGCCTGTTTTATCGCAGAAATCGTACGCGCTGGGATTCTCGCCGTCAGCCACGGCCAGACCGAAGCAGCACGCGCCATGGGGCTGCGACCCAACCGGACCCTTCAGCTTATCGTGATTCCCCAAGCACTCAGAGTGATCGTACCGCCACTTTGCAGCCAGTACCTTAACCTGACTAAAAACTCGTCTCTTGCCATTGCCATTGGTTACATGGACATCACCGCGACTCTCGGCGGCATCAGCCTGATGCAAACGGGGAGAGAGATGGAGACCATGATGATTGTCATGGGCTTTTACCTGGTGATCTCACTCACCATCTCGGCCTTCATGAACTGGTTTAACCAACGCATCAAACTCACCGAACGCTAGATCAAAAAGTCCATGGGCGCTCAAACGACCAAGCAATATGCCCCGGGCACACACCCGGACCTGCCACCACCGGTGCGAACTACCGGCCCTATTGCGTGGATGCGGATCAACCTGTTCTCTTCTCCGCTCAACATCGCTTTGACAATTGCTTCTGTATGGATTCTGTGGTCGATCGTACCGGGAATCCTCGACTGGGTCGTATTCAATGCTGTTTGGAGCGCAACCGACCGCAAGGATTGTTGGGGCCAGATGGCGGCAGCACGAGATGGTGCCTGCTGGGCGTTTATCCGGGGTAGCTTCAAACTCTTCTTATACGGCTGGTATCCAGAGGACCAGCGCTGGCGGCCGAATCTGTGCTTTGTGCTGTTTCTGGTGGCGGTTGTCGGTGTATTGCGGGAAAACATGCCTGGCAAGAAGTACTGGCTCTGGTACGCCGTGGCCTTTCCGTTCATCGCGGCCTGGCTGCTGGTCGGTGGTTTCGGCCTGCCCCCAGTTAGCACGAATAAGTTCGGCGGCATTCTCTTGACGGTAGTGATTGGCGTGACCGGAATTGCGTTCTCGCTCCCGATCGGCATTCTCCTCGCTCTTGGACGGCGATCGAATTTGCCGACCCTGCGGACAGTCTGCGTGGTCTTCATCGAGTTCATCCGGGGCGTGCCGCTCATCACGCTACTTTTTGTCGCCTCGACCATGCTGACCTATTTCCTGCCGCCAGGTTCGACGTTCGATCTCTTGATGCGCGTGCTGATTATGGTGACACTGTTCTCTTCGGCCTATATCGCCGAGGTCGTTCGCGGGGGCCTACAGGGGTTGCCATCGGGGCAGTACGAGGCGGCCAACTCGCTGGGTCTCACCTACTGGCGAGCCCATCAGTTGATCATCCTGCCGCAAGCACTCAAGATCTCGATCCCCGGTATCGTGAATACCTTCATCGGCCTTTACAAAGACTCCGTGCTGGTTCTCATCATCGGCATGATGGACATCCTCGGGCTCGGCCGGGCCCGTCTCAATGATGCGGACTGGCTTGGACTCGCGCCGGAACTTTACCTGTTCATCGCCCTTTTCTTTTTCATCTGCTGTTTCAGCATGGCGCGGTACTCGCTCAATCTCGAGAAAAGACTGGAGACTGAGCACAGACGATAATTTTCTTACGGAAACTTGCACTCATGGTTAACGAAAATTCCGACTCCCAAACAAGCCAGACAACCTCCGTTGAATCGGCTGAAGCCATCATATCGATCACAGGCATGCACAAATGGTTTGATGACTTTCATGTCCTGAAAGACATCGACCTTGAAGTGGGCCGCGGCGAGCGGATCGTGATCTGTGGGCCTTCAGGCTCTGGCAAATCCACCCTGATCCGCTGTATCAACCGGCTCGAAGACCACCAGCAGGGCACGATCATCGTCGACGGGACCGAACTGACCCATGATCTCAAGAACATCGAGATCGTCCGCTCCGAGGTCGGCATGGTGTTTCAGCAATTCAACTTGTTTCCGCACCTGACCGCGCTCCAGAACGTCTCCCTGGCACCAATTTGGGTCCGCAAAATGCCGAAGAAAGAAGCCGAAGAAGCCGCGATGCAGTATCTAGAACGCGTGCAAATTCCGGAACAGGCCAATAAATACCCAGGCCAGTTGTCAGGCGGTCAGCAGCAGCGGGTCGCAATCGCCCGGGCGCTTTGCATGAATCCAAGAATCATGCTGTTCGATGAGCCCACCTCGGCGCTTGATCCCGAAATGATCAAGGAAGTCCTCGACGTCATGATCGAACTTGCCGAAAGCGGCATGACCATGCTGGTGGTCACCCACGAAATGGGTTTTGCCACCCGGGTCGCCCACCGGGTGATCTTCATGGATGAAGGCGAGATCATCGAACAGAATTCCCCGAAAGAATTCTTCGAAAATCCTCAGCATGACCGAACCAAACTTTTTTTGAGCCAGATTCTGCACCACTAACACTCGCGGCAAAATTTCTGAAGCAAGGCGCCCGGGCCCATCGCCTTGTAGGGCCGCCCGTCCACTTGATTCCCGGCCTATGCCGAGACAGCAGCACGGTCGTCAGCGCAACACCTGATCGAGGTCTGCACAGAGGTCTTCCGGATCCTCGAGCCCAATCGACATCCGAAATACCCCTTCCCCCGCCATCTCTCGGTACGCAGCAAGTTGGCTGCCTTCGATCTGGTAGCTCGACGTCACGAGGTCATCCGTTCCAATCCAGTACACCAGACTTCGATGATGGCCGAGGGAGACTGCGTAGTGAAATACTTTGAGCTCCTTGGCCATCTTAACCGCCACGGTCTCGCCATTTCGAACCCGAACTGAGACCATCCCGGAGTAGTTCTCCATCTGTGTCCGGGCGAGTTCGTACTGGGGGTGGCTCGGCAACCCGGGATAAAGCACAGCGTCGACGCTTGGATGTTGCTCGAGATACGAGGCGACCGCCACCGCGTTCTTCTCGTGTGCTTCCATGCGAATCGGCAAAGTTGCCAATCCCCGCTGAATCAGCCACGCATTGAAAGGACTGATCGTGCCACCCAGATGGATCAGGCCTTCCGACTCAACCGGCTCCATGGCCTTCGTCGTACCCAGCACTGCCCCACCCATTGCATCCCCGTGGCCTCCAATGTATTTGGTCAGCGAATGGATCACATAGTCCGCCCCCAAAGTGAGCGGGCGGGTGGCGATCGGGGAGGCGAACGTCGAATCCACAGCAAGTTCCGCGCCTGCACGATGGGCAATGTCGGCAATCGCTGCAATATCAGACAAGCGGAGAATTGGATTGGCCGGCGTCTCAATCCAGACCAGGCGGGTTTTGGCAGAAACAGCGGCCTCGACGTCGTCCAGCCGGGAGCTATCCACGGGCACGACCTCCACCCCGAGCCGGGGCAGGGAGTTGCGCACCAGTTCCGCCGTGCCGGGGTAGTTGGTATCGCTGACCACCAACTGATCACCCGGATTTAACAGGCTGAACAGCAAAGCAGACGTGGCCGCCATTCCCGAGGCAAAACAGATACAGCGCTCCGCCTCTTCCAGCGAGGCCAGCTTCTCTTCCAGTTGGCGAACACTGGGATTGCCCCAGCGACTATAGATGTAGGGGGAAGCCGTATCACGGTCCACCGCGGAAAATCCGTGCGGCTCGTTCACAACGAACGTGCTCGACATCACGATATTGGGCGCCGACGCACCGGTTAACGCATCGGGCGCTTCCCCTGCGTGCACCGCCCGGGTGCGTACACCCCGAATCAATTGCTGATCTTTGGCCATGACTCTTAGTTCTGGATGCTATTCAGGTCGACCGAAAAATTAACTTTTATCCACCTGATGAGCACCTCGGCCAGCCGCTGGCGCATGCGGTAGTTGTTAGGCGATCCGCCACCCTGAGTTCTGCCACAACTCCCCAACTGAGCGAGGCACGCCTCAAGCAGGCGCTTCGATTCTTTCGTGCAGCGGGCTGTTGCGAGGGAAATGGGCCAGTAAAAATTCCATCTGGTCGGCCAGGATTCGTCGACCAGAGAGATAAATGTACTCCGCATGAGAAGGCACGAAGGGCACGGCAATAAGTTCCATTCCCGCTTCCTCCGGTGTCAGGTCCCCCTTGTGGTGATTGCAACGCTTGCAGGCCGTGACGCAGTTTTTCCAGATGTCCGCACCCCCCCGACTCAGTGCCCGTATATGATCACGGGATAACTCGGATGGCTGAAACTGCTTGCCGCAGTAGAGGCAAAGATACGCATCTCGCCGAAACAGTGTCTTGTTGTTGAGTGGCGGGGTATAACTGGGGTGTCGCTTCAGGTGCGCATGTGAATGGCCGAGGGTGCAAACGATCGAATGAACGTCAAGCGTACTTTGCCTGCCATTTTTTGCGTTGATGCCACCATGAATTGTGAACAGCATCCCGCCCATAGGATAGAGAACCTGTTTGAGCGCATACAAACGCGCCGCGTCCTGATAGCCGATCCAATCAATTGGCATTCCAGCGACATCGGTTCGAAGAACTCGCAGACTTAAGTCAATCATTCCCTCTCCCTCGCAACGATGCCTGCTACTTTGCGTGAATTCTCGGGTCGAATCAACCAGAGAATGCCCGCCAAACAAGCCACCCATGGGACACAGTCAGCGCGACGGGATGTTGCCGACACCCTCGCCTGCGGGTACAGCAGCCAACCTGGCGAGTGGTGCTTCATTGATCGGCAAGTGCACCAGCGCCGCTACAATCCCAAGCACAATTCCTGCATACCATACCAGATCGTAAGTCCCTGTCATGTCGTAGAGAAAACCGCCCAGCCAAACCCCGAGGAAGCTGCCCAGTTGGTGACTTACAAATACAAATCCGTACAAGGTTGCCATGTAGCGAACCCCGAATATTTGTGCGACCACCATGTTGGTGAGTGGCACGGTAGAGAGCCATAGAATACCCATGGCTGCCGCAAAGAGATAGAGACTCAGCTCTGTCTTAGGCATCACGAGCAATACCAATATCACCACTGCCCTTGCCGCATAAATAAAACTCAGCCCCAGTTTTTTAACCCCGCGGCGTCCATACATCCCGGAAAGAATCGACCCGACGATGTTGAATATACCGATCAGTGCGATCGACCAGGCGCCAACGCGGGGGGCAAACCCGAGATCGGTGACATAGGCTGGGAAGTGAATCCCGATAAAAGCAACGTGAAACCCGCACACGAAAAACCCCGTCGTGAGAAGTATGAAACCGCGATGCTGGGCTGCTTCGCGAATCGCTTCTGAAATCGTTTGGCCTGTCTCTTGTTCTCCCTTGACGCCCGGGTTAAACGGCAACAGTAAGGCAAGGGGTAAAATAATCAGTATCGAAAAAAACAGGAAAAATAATCCGCTCTCCCAACCGTATCCGTCGATCACTCCCTGCGTGATAGGCGAAAACAGCACCTGACCGAAAGACGTTGCGGCCGTACCAACCCCAAACACTAAGGAACGCTTCTCCGGGCCTACCACACGCACCATTGCAGTCGAGATCAGTGTAAACGAAGTAAAAGAGACTCCCACACCCGTCAATACCCCAGCTGTCAGATGCAAAATAGTAACGGAATCGGTGAAAGCCATACCCCATAGGCCCAACGCATAGACCAGCGCACCTCCTATGATCACCAGCACATACCCATAGCGATCAGCGAGTATCCCAGCGACTGGCATCATCAATCCCCACAGTAGATTCTGGATAGCCATCGCCAAAGCAAATGTCTCCCGGTCCCATTCCATCGCCCCGGACATGGGCGTAAGAAAAAGGCCGAATGTAGACCGAGCGCCGAACCCAATCAGGCAGATCAAGCAACCAGCTATCATCACCACCACCGGTTTCTGCCATCTCTGTGACCCGAAAGTGTGTTCTGTCTCGTTCATGAATAAACTCAAAAGATGTAGAAGGTTAAAGCCGCGTAATTGTTCAATCGTAATCGACCTTTTTTTGTTCCAAGTTATTTGCCAAGAATTCGAACAAAACGGTCAGACCGCAAACATCCCCATTTGATCAAAGCCACGGACCGCGCACGCTGGTTTTAGATCGGGTCCCGAAGTCCGCTCGATCGATGCAACAGCCAGTCGACGACAAAATTGACCGCCACCGTCAAGATAGCGATGGCAGCCGCCGGCAGGAGCGGCGTGATGTCACCGTAATTAATCAGCGTGGCATTGTCACGCACCATGGAACCCCAGTCGGCGGTGGGTGGCTGAATCCCAAGACCCAAAAAACTCAAGGCGGCGATAAACAGAAACACAAAACAAAAACGAAGCCCGAATTCGGCCAGGAGCGGCGCCATGATGTTCGGCAGAATTTCCTTGCGGATCACCCACCACAGCCCCTCACCGCGCAACCGAGCGACTTCAACATACTCCAAAACCACAACATTCATCGCTGCTGCCCGCGTGATTCGATACACCCGCGTGCAGTCCAATACTGCGATCACCAAAATTAAAATCGGGATCGAAGTCCCGAGTATGGTCAGGATTAACAACGCAAAAACCAAGCTCGGGATGGCCATTAAAATATCTACAATTCGACTGATGATGGTGTCGTACCAACCGCCGAGGATCGCAGCCAACATCCCGGTGGCGCCCCCGACTAAAAATGCAAGAGTTACCGCCGCAAGAGCAATACCGATAGTATTCCTGGCGCCAAATATAAGGCGGGACAGCATATCGCGACCGAGACTATCCGTGCCGAGGGGATATTTATCTGACCACAATTCGTAAGACGCACCCAGAATCTCCGTCTCACTGTAGGGTGCGATGACCGGGGCAAACACGGCCACTACAAGGTAGGCCATAACCACCACCAGCCCCAACTTTGCTGTCAGCGGCACCGCCCAAAACCCTTTAAGCATGCTTTGCATGGCGGTCAACGCGGATGCAGCAATCGCGGGTTAGTAACGATCGCGACGATGTCAGCCAGAAGATTCAACAGTATGTAGACCCCGGCAAAAATCATAGAGCACGCCTGTACCACTGGCACATCTCGCTTCGAGACACTGTCCACCAGCAACTGACCAAGGCCTGGATACACGAACACGACCTCGACGATCACCACGCCAACCACAAGGTACGCAAGATTGAGCGCAATTACATTCACGATGGGGCCCCAAGCATTAGGCAGTGCGTGATGAAAAATCACCCGCATCGGGCGGATCCCCTTGAGATAAGCCATCTCAATGTAATCGCTCGACAGCAAATTGATGATGGCCGCTCGAGTCATCCGCATCATGTGAGCCACCACCACCAGGGTCAGTGTTGCGGCGGGTAATAACGTTCGAAATAGCTTATCCCCAAGCGGAAGATCCGTACTGACATTCGAGATACCGGGAAACCATCCTGCTTTGACAGCAAAAAACAGGATCAAAATGTAGGCCACGAAAAATTCGGGGAAAGAGATCGAAGTCAACGTGAACAAGTTAACTCCACGGTCAAAGATACTGTTCCGGTACAAAGCTGCCAACAACCCCAAGATCAAAGACAACGGCACCGCAATCGCTGCGGCAAATCCACCGAGAAAAAGGGTATTTGAAAGACGTACGCCCACGAGTTCAGCAATCTCTCGCCTGTTGGCGAGCGACCTGCCCATGTCTCCCGTCACCATCCCCTTCAACCACTCGATGTAACGTTCGTGCACCGGCCGATCGATGCCGAGTTCGGCGCGAAACACTGCCACCGTTTCTGGGGTCGCCGATTGGCCCAGGATCGCCTGCGTGATATCCCCAGGCAAAAGTTCGACAATCGAGGCAATGATCAGCGAAACGATAAATAGAGTAAAGAGGCCCAGCGCAAGGCGCTGGGCCACCACTCTCAACAAATTAAACAATTAATGCTTTCCTTAATAAGTCAACAAAGCTAACTAGGCAAACCACCATCTTTCGTGATATTTGCTCAGCCATAATATTTGTTCCTTTAGGTTGTGATGAAAACATACAGGTTAGAACACTCAACTTATAATTAATCTTTACTTCGAAAAAGAGCATAACGCGAAAGACCATTTTTCACAATTTTCCGCCAATTTTGGTAACTGACCTTAGTTTTTCTTTGATTTTTAAGTAAAATTCGAACGCCTGGTATAAGAAGAGTTGGATGGTCTCTTATTTGAATCCGCTCACAAGATCACGCTTTGGACGAATACAATCCTTTGCCCAGTGAATCCGAGTTAACCCCATGGTCCAGAGAGTTCTGATCACCGCGGGTGCGAGCGGAATCGGCCGCGCAATGGCGGATGCATTCTCGGCCCAAGGTGCCACAGTATGGGTTGCCGACGTAGATGAAGCAGCGCTTGATGCCTGCCCAAAAGAATGGCGACGGGACCAGCTCGATGTAACCGATGAAAAAGCGGTCTCCAAACTCTTTGAGCGATTGCACGCTGACTGGAGTGAACTCAACGTGCTATGTGCCAATGCCGGCATTGCTGGCCCAACCGCACCTGTGGAAGAGATTTCACTTACCGAATGGCAGCGCTGTGTTTCCGTTAACCTCGAGGGCGCTTTTCTCTTTGCCAAATACGCGGCGCCGGTTATGAAAAACCAGCAAAGCGGAGTGATTCTTCTGACTTCTTCGACTGCAGGGCTCTATGGATTTATGCATCGGGCACCGTACGTTTCGGCCAAATGGGGCGTGATCGGCCTGATGAAGACGCTCGCCATTGAGCTCGGCCCGTTTAATATTCGGGCCAACGCAATCTGCCCTGGAGGCGTTGAAGGGGCTCGTCTTGACCGCGTGGTAGAGCGGGAAGCCGAGGCAAAAGGCGTGAACGTAAACAAGATTCGCGCGGCTTACACTGCGGGGACTTCCATGCGAAGCCTCGTCAGCCCAGCAGACATCGCCAACATGGCGGTGTTCCTGGCCAGCGATGGGGCTCGACTTGTCAGTGGGCAAGTGATCGCTGTGGACGGCCATACCGAGCACCCCGAGCCTAAGTTTTAGCATTGGCTTCTAGCATGATGCGAAATTATCCCGCTCAAAATCCCAAAAAAGTCGCTGCCCAATACAAGCACTATCCAATCGGGGGAAGAATCTAGCAAAGCAGTCACACCACAATTTGAACATTAATCAATTCAACGACAACGGAGCACAATTTCATGTCTATGCCCTATCTCACGCCGGCCATTCGCCTTCGCAGTACGCCCTTTTCCCGGCGGGTAATAGCCGCCGGCGCGAAAGCCTATACGGTCTACAACCACATGCTATTGGCTTCCTTCTTTCGCTCGGTCGAAGAGGATTATGCGCACCTCAAGAGAGCCGTTCAGGTGTGGGATGTGTCGTGCGAGCGCCAGGTCGAGATCATCGGTCCCGACGCACTGCGGCTGGTGCAGCTAACGACCCCGCGGGATTTGTCTCGAATGGCGGATGATCAGTGCTGTTATATCCCTATGGTCGATGAAAACGGTCACATGTTAAATGACCCGATTGCTATCAAACTCGCAGATAATCGCTACTGGATCTCACTTGCCGACACCGACATGCTCTATTACTTTAAAGGTCTTGCCAGCGGTTTCGGTCTTAATGCCAAAGCGTTCGAACCCGACGTTTCTCCACTCGCGATCCAAGGGCCCAAAGCGGACCAACTGGTGGCTCGTGTTTTTGGACAGGAAGTTGTCGACACTAAGTTCTTTCGATACAAGACTATCAATTTTCAGGGCCAGAAAATGATCATTGCACGCTCCGGCTGGTCGCACCAGGGGGGATTCGAACTCTACCTGGACGGTTCGGAATATGGAGAACCGCTCTGGGACCAGTTGTTCGAAGCCGGCGAAGACCTCGACGTTCGTGCAGGCGGCCCTAACTTGATCGAGCGAATCGAGGCGGGGCTTTTGTCCTACGGCAATGACATTACGATCGACACCACACCGTTCGAGGCCGGGCTTGGCAACTACTGTAACCTGGATACGGCAACCGACTGTCTCGGACATGAAGCGTTACTGACGCAACAAGACCCAAGTCGCCAGATTCGATCAATTTCCATTGACGGACCGTCGATCTCTGCCATCACAAAATACTGGCCACTCAAGGACCGTGAACGTCACGTGGCAGGCCATATCTCCTCGGCCGCCTGGTCTCCCGATTTTGAAACCAACGTCGCCATTGGCATGGTCCATGAAACACACTGGACACCTGGCACCGAACTCACCGTTGAAACCGAAAACGGTGAGCGAACCGCCACGGTCAGAGACAGTTTCTGGATTTGAACTGGAGATTCGTGTGAACCAGACAGCGGAACGAACTGCGAGGCCGCGGCGGAGTTTTATTTTCTCGCCGGGCCTCAAGCCAGACATGTTTCCAAAAGCGCTGGCCTCGGGGACCGATATTGTCTGCATAGAGCTCGAGGATGGGATCGCGCCGAAAGATAAGCAGCAGGCCCGTGAACACGCACTGGCTTTGTTCGCTACACCGCAGGCCGATGATGGAATTGAACGGATCGTACGCATCAACTGCCTTCGGAGTGCGTTCGGCCTGGCAGATGTCCAGGCCGTGCTCGATACCCATACGCCACCGCCCGGATTGATGTTACCCAAAGTGATGGCGCCGGATGAGATCACCTGGCTGGACGACCTCCTGAGCGAGCGAGGTCACAATACACGTTTGCACGTCATCATCGAAACGAATGCCGCCCTCGAATCAGCCCACAAAATCGCACGGGCCAGCCCCCGCATTGACGCGCTTTTTTTCGGTGGCATAGATATGGCCGCCGAGCTGCACTGCCGGAATGCCTGGGAGCCCCTTCTTTATGCCCGCTCGCGCGTGGTTCATGCCGCTGCGGCCGCAGGCGTCGACGTCATTGATGTCCCCTACCTGAATCTCAACGATTTGAGCGGCATGGAACGGGAGGCCCGCCTTGCAAGAGAGTTGGGTTTCAGCGGCAAAGGGGCTATTCACCCGAAACAAATTCCGATTCTTAACCGAGTATTTACGCCCACCGAGGCCGAGATCGCCGACGCCCGGAAAATTCTCCAAGCGTTCGAGGCGGCGGATACCGGTCTCGTGGTGGTTGACGGAAAATTGATTGAAAAACCGGTGGTTCGAGAGATGCGTCGGATCTTGTCGATTGCTGAACGGTTGCCCCGCTGAGTCTTCCTCGGGGTCAGAGGATCCACCGGATTTCGATTTATTACTGTGGCAGTAATGGTTGCAGCTTCTGATTCGTATCTGCGAGAACATCCGGATCGACTTCCTGACCCGCCCTCGCCAGCATTCCTGCGATTCGGATGTCGCGACCGATTTTCGGTCCGATGGAGACGCCGCAAGCCCCAATGATTCGATCACTGCTTAAGTAAAAGTACAAGATACCCTCTTCCGGTGAATCTCCACGTTTGACACACGACTCGTAGCCTCTTGCGAGGCCGCTCAACTGCAACACGTAGTCATACTGATCCGACCACATCCACGGAACTTCGTTATAGGCCGCCGACTCCCCGGTCAGATTCTTGCCTGCGTTTATGCCATGGTTTTGGGCGTGCTTCCAGGACTCTAGCCGCATATGCGTGTCGTAAAGGGGATGATAGAAACTGGCAACATCTCCAGCTGCGTATACGCCGTCGATTGATGTTCGCCCGCACTCATCCGTGACAATGCCGTTGTCAATTCGTATGGGGCCTTCCTCGAATGCATCCAGGTTTGGCTCGATCCCGATTCCGGCAATGATCAGATCGCAGGTGATTGAATGACCACCGCTCATTTCCACGTCGTAGGTCGCGCCGTTTGTCGTGACCCGCGAAACCGTCGTGTTCAACTGAATCGCGACACCCGCCTGTTCGTGTCTTTCCTGCACAATGCCTGCAATCTCTGGGGGAATAGCTCTGCCCATGAGTTGTGATCCCGCCTCGATTACGGTCACCCATTTGCCAAGCGTTCTCAACGACGCTGCAAGTTCCAACCCGATAAACCCACCGCCGATGACCAACACCCGATTTCGGGTTTGCAGTTGATCGACGATAGCCTGGCTTTCGGCCATAGTTCGAAGGTAATGGATTTGCTCTGGGGCCAAACCGTCGACTGCAAGGACCCGGTTCTTACTGCCGGTAGTAATCAGGAGTCGATCAAATGCTACCGATGAGTGCTGGTCCAACAACAGTTTGCGATTGTGAAAATCAACGGACTCCACTTTCCGGCCCAGTTGCAACTCAATCTTATGCTCCTTGTAAAAATCTTGATCAAAAAATACGCAAGACCCCAACGTTTTCTCCCCCCTGATACATTTTTTTGAAAGGGGTGGGCGTTCGTATGGCAACGAACTTTCTTCAGACACGAGTGTCACCCGACAGCTTTGATCCAATGACCGGATCGCTTTGATGGCATTAGCAGCAGCTTGACCGCCCCCTAGGATGACGATATTTTTATCGGTCATTGTTAGCTCTTAGGACTCAAATTCATTCCAAGACAAGAGCCTCAAGACGCCCACGTAAATTCAAGCTCTCATCACCCGCAGATCATTATAAGTATGGCGCGCATGCTCTGCGACCTGCTAAAGACGAATTCAAGGTTCTGAAAAACGCCACTTGAGGCAGCTAAGAACGGCGACGGCTCAGCATACTGCTCCTTTTCGAAGCGCCCTTCCCTTGCTATGCTGTTAGTAACCATGTGAATCTACGAAGTCGATTCACACCCGACTGAGCACCCAGAGCAAACGAATCATGCATATCCAGGCCAACGGTATTTCGATTCATTACCAGATCGAAGGCCCAGAAGACTCGCCGATCGTTGTTTTGAGTCATTCACTGGCGGCCCATCTTGGGATGTGGGACGCACAGATGTCGACTCTCCTGCCACAATTTCGCGTGCTACGCTACGACACCCGTGGCCACGGCCAGACCGATGCCCCCGCGGGAGATTACACGCTGGAGCTCCTCGCCCGTGATCTGTTCTCTTTGCTGGATGGGCTTGGTATTGATGCCGTCCATTTTGTTGGATTGTCCATGGGTGGGATGATCGGACAAGCCGCTGCACTCGTGGATTCGAGCCGATTTCTGTCAGCTTCCTTGTGTGATACCTCAAGTCGCATCCCCCCTGAAGCACTGCCAGTGTGGGAGGAACGAATTGCCACGGCTCGTGCACAAGGCATGGATGCCATGGTTGAATCCACGATTGATCGATGGTTCTCGCAGGCGTTCCGGGAGCGCTGTGCCACAGTGGTCGACCCGATCCGGGCCATGATCCGCTCCACGCCGCTCAACGGCTACTGCGGCTGCTCCCGCGCCATCATGGGTCTCAATCTTACCGAACAGATTTCGGCCATTACTCTTCCCACGCTGCTCATGGTGGGTCGAGATGATCCGGGCACCCCGGTGGCAGCACATGAAACGATCCAGCAGCAAATTGCGGGATCGGAATTGGTCGTGATCCCCGATGCCCTTCATTTTTCTAATATCGAGCAATCTGAGACCTTCAACGCCAGGCTACTGGAGTTTCTCACACGACACACCTGACCCCTCGGTGTCACACGATTCCTGGCGGTTTGTAGGCAGACTATGGGCTCTCTTAAAGAAACCTACCTTGACAAGGGTTACGTAGTTTTCGAGAACCTGCTGCCCATGTCCTTGATCGAGGACCTGCGGGCAATTGTCGATAGCCTGATCGACAATGCCGCGGCACTCACCACTTCGGACGAGGTCTACGAGATTCTAGATGATCCCAACTCCGGAAAGCCGCGGATCGAACGGATCAAATCACCGCATAAGGTACGGCCACTATTTAATGAATTAATCCGATGTCCCGAGATCACCGACGTGCTGCGCACGCTCCTTGGCCCGGATGTTCGACTCCAGAACAGCAAACTCAATCTCAAATCGCAGGGAGGCAGTGCAGCGGTGGCATGGCACCAGGACTGGGCGTTTTATCCACACACCAACGACGACGTACTGGCGGTGGGCATCATGATTGATGACATGACCGAAAACAACGGGCCCGTGCTGTTTGCACCCGAGACCCATCGAGGGCCCGTGTACGATCATACTTCGAACGGCTTTTTCTGTGGCGCTGTGAACGAGAGTGTGGCCGAGACCCTGACCCCTACCGCCAGGATCATCACCGGAACAGCTGGCACCGTGACCTTTCATCATGCGCGTCTGCTGCACGCATCGATTGCCAACCCATCTATCTATCCCCGTCGCCTGCTTCTATATGAGGTGATGGCAGCCGATGCCTGGCCGTTGGCCGGTTGCTCGGCGTTTTTCGAAAGTTGGGACAGCATGAACGAGCGAATGGTGATCGGAGTGCAATCGACCAGTCCACGGCTAACGAATGTACCGGTGCGGATGCCACAGCCGGAACCGTCCAAGCGAACCTCTATCTTTCAGATACAGCGAGATGGCAGCGACCAATACTACTTGGACGATCTTAACCGATAAAAGAAATCAGACCAGCAGTCTCTTCTCTTGCAAAATGCCGGGCGGCGAGAATCGCTCCCCGTATGCAATCTGGAGTTCTTTGCAGCGTGCGATGAATCGTTCCCTGCCGTAGGTGTTGACGAACTGGATGTAGCCGCCGGTCCAAGCCGGTGCACCAATCCCTAAAATCGAACCGATGTTTGCATCGGCCACCGATTGTAAGACCCCCTCCTCGAGACATTTCAGGCTTTCAATTACGGCCCGAAACAGCATTCGGTCCTTGATATCCTGATCCGGTATGAAATGATCCGCCTGCCGCCAACGATCAAGGCCTGCCCATAGGGATTTGCCGATTTCCGTATAGTCGTAAAAACCTCTTCCTGCCTTGCGCCCTGGGCGGTCGTGCTGCTTCACCATTGCCCGCAACAACGCGCGGCCTTCGGGTGTTTGATCTGCCTCTTTCTTACGAAGTCCCATCTTGATCTGGCTCTCATAAATGTCAAGACTAAGAGAGAGGCTGACCTCATCGTGCAATGCCAGCATGCCCACTGGAAAACCGACAGCCCGACACATGGATTCAATACGAACCGGATCGAGCCCCTCGGCAACCATCTGGTTGGCCTCGTCGATCTTGGTGCCGATGGTCCGTGATGTGTAAAAGCCCACGCTGTCATTCACTACGATAGCGGTTTTTTGAATCTGCCGAGAGAAATCAAATGCCCGTGCCAGTGTCTCATCAGAAGTTTTCTCGCCGATAATAATTTCCAGCAGCGGCATCTTCTCGACCGGCGAGAAGAAATGCAGCCCGATAAAGTTCGAAGGATTTTTCGCCTTGGAACCCAGGCGGGTGATCGGCAGGGTCGAGGTGTTCGATGCCCAGATGCCTTCCTCAGCAAGCATGCTCTCGGTCTCGGTCAATACCTGATCTTTGATATCGATACGCTCGAAGACGGCCTCGATAATGAGGTCGCAGCCCTTAAGGTCCGCGACATCTTCCGTCGGCTGAATGAGCGTCAGCGCGGCAGCGCATTTCTCTGTCGTCATCCGCCCTTTTTCGGCGCGCTTTTCAAAAAGCCTCTTCGAGTAATGCTTACCGTGCTCAGCAGTCTCCAAACTCGTATCCTTCAAAACCACCTCGATTCCGGCCATGGCAGCCACAAACGCGATGGCCTGGCCCATCATGCCGGCACCGACGATCCCGAGTTTTTCGACGTTCGATACCGGCACGTCTTTTGGCCGACCGACACCGCCTTTGACCTTGTTCATATCAAAGAAGAAGGTGTTAATCAAATTCTTGGTCTCAGGTCGAGTAACCAGTCCCGCAAACTTCCGGCTTTCTATCCGCAACGCGACATCGAAATCCATGCGGCCGGCCTCTACCATGACATCGAGGATGCATTCGGGCGCCGGCAACAGGCCGCGGGTTTTTTTAAACAACATCGCTGAGGCAACACCGATGCGCGACGCAATCCTGGGGGCGTTCGAACTGCCGCCGGGGATCTTGTGACCTGGACGGTCCCAGGGTTGTTTAGCGGCATCTGCTTCCTGCTGGACCTCGTTGATCCACGACCTGGCCCGGTGGTGCAGTTCCTCCAGGCGTTCTACCGTCTCATCGATCAATCCGGCGGCCAGCGCTTCGACGGGCGAAACCTGCCGGCCCTCAATCAGGTACGGCATGGCGTCTTCAAGGCCCAGCAGATGGGTCATTCGCACCACGCCCCCCGCGCCGGGCAGCAATCCCAGGGTCACTTCCGGTTGCCCGAGCTTGACACTGCGGTCGTTCCAAGCGATACGCCGGTTGCAACACAGGCAGATCTCGAACCCGCCGCCCAGCGCAGCTCCATTGATGGCGGCAACCACGGGAACCGGTAATCGCTCCAAGCGGCGCATGATCGCCTTCATCGATTCAAGCCCCTCGAAAAATTCCTGCTCGCCACCGGCTTCAATCGATGACAATCTGCGCAGATCACCGCCTGCGAAAAAAGTCTTCTTGGCGGACCCTAGGATGACCCCTGCCAGGTGTTCTTCGGCTTCGAGCTTTGCCACCGCCTCGGCCAAGAGGGGTGCAAACGACTCGTTCATTAGATTGACCGGCCCTTCCATGTCCATGGTGACAGCAACCACGTTGTTGTCGTCTTTCTGGTAGTGGAACAGATTCATCGACACACCGCTCGTGTCAGCAGCGCTCGATGAGGGTAGAGATACCCATTCCACCGCCCACGCAGAGCGAGATCATGGCCCGATTAAGGGCGCGGCGCTCCAGTTCATCCAGCACAGTAGACACCAGGCAGCCGCCGGTCGCGCCCAACGGATGTCCCATGGCAATGGCCCCACCGTTCACGTTGGTGATTTCGTGATCGATATCGAGCTCCCTCATGTAGCGCAAAGGTACCGAGGCAAAGGCCTCGTTGATTTCCCAGAGGTCAATATCGTTGCGATCCAGGCCGGCCCGGGTCAAGCACTTTCTGGCAGCAGGCGCGGGCCCGGTGAGCATGATCACCGGATCAGTTGCCAGTACGGCGGTTGCCACCACCCGGCCTCGCGGCTCAAGGCCCAGATCCCTGCCTACCTCTTCACTGCCGACCAACACCGCGCTGGCTCCGTCCACGATTCCTGAGGAATTACCGGGCGTGTGTACGTGGTGGATCTTCGAAACCTGCGGATAACGCGAGAGCGCCATCGCATCAAAACCCATAGCGCCGATTTGCTCGAACGAAGCCTGCAAAGACCCAAGCACTGCCATGTCGGTATTCGGTTTAATGAAATCGTCACGCTCCAAAATGAGCATGCCGTTTTCATCCTCCACCGGGCAAACCGACCGGTCGAACCAGCCGCTGTCCCGAGCCCGTGTGGCGCGATGTTGACTTTCCACCGCATAGGCATCCACGTCCTCCCGCGTGTAACTGTCGAGCGTAGCGATGAGATCGGCTCCGATACCCTGGGGCACGGACATCTCCTGCAGCACAAATTCAGGATCGGAGAACATAGGCCCCCCGTTGGAGCCCATAGGAACGCGCGACATGCTCTCGACCCCGCCGGCGACGATCAGGTCCTCCCAGCCGGCAACGACTTTTGCGGCCGCCATGTTCACGGCTTCCAGCCCCGAAGCGCAAAACCGATCGAGTTGCACCCCTGCTACCGACCAGTCCCAGCCGGCAAACTGTACGGCGGCCTTGGCAATACACGAACCCTGCTCGCCGACCGGGGCCACACAGCCGAGGATCACGTCATCTACCCGCGCGGTATCAAGATCGTGCCGCGATTGGAGGTGATTGAGCAGCCCAGCGGCCAGGGCGACGGGCTTGACCTCGTTCAGCGTTCCGCCAACCTTGCCTTTGGAACGGGGCGTGCGAAGGGCATCATAAATATACGCAGTAGCGGTCATACGGTTCTCCCGGTTCGCGCAGTTGGGACAAAGGATTGTACTGATGAATTCAGTTGGTCGTATTTTTGGGTACCATGAACGAATACCCGATAAAATGTCGCCGGTGATTCGACACGACACCTTAGACTGACCATCAGGAGCGAGACCCCATGCCCTTGCAAACCACGACATCGACTTGGTACAGCGAGGAACACGGACTCTACACCGAGAGCGTCCGAAAATTCTTTGGCGATGAACTGGCACCGAACATAGAACGCTGGAGCGACGCGGGCATCGTCGACAGGGATTTCTGGGTGAAGGCCGGTGCAGCCGGTATCCTCGGTGCTGCAATCGAGGAGGCATACGGTGGCGCCGGCGCAGGGATCAGTTTTGATGCGATTACCATCTACGAGCAAGCCCGTTGCAGCGACTCCGGCTGGGGATTCGGCATCCAGAGCATTGTGATTCATTATATCCGGGCCTATGGAACCGAGGATCAGAAAGCGCGCTGGCTGCCTAGACTTGCTACGGGCGAGATGGTCGCAGCCCTTGCTATGACCGAGCCGGACTGCGGCTCCGACGTGCAGTCGGTTCGAACGTCGGCCACTAAGGACGCGAACGAATACTTCATCAACGGTTCGAAGACCTTTATCACCAACGGCCAGACGGCCAACCTCATCTGCCTTGCTGCCAAAACCGACAAGGACGCCGGTGCCAGTGGCGTATCGTTGATCATGGTTGAGACAGACGGTCTGGAAGGTTTCCGTCGCGGGCAAAACCTTAACAAACTTGGCTTAAAGGCCCAGGACACAACGGAACTTTTCTTCGAGGATGTACGGATTCCGCAAGACAACCTGCTCGGCATTCAGGAAGGCCAGGGCTTCTATCAACTTATGAATCAACTGCCCTGGGAGCGTCTGCTCATTGGAATTACGGCACTCGGCGCAATTGATTTTGCACTAGAAGAAACCATCCGCTACGTTCGCGAGCGCAAAGCGTTCGGCACACGGGTGATGGACTTTCAAAACACCCGTTTCAAACTTGCCGAGATGAAGACCAAAGCCGAGGTAACGAGGTCTTTCCTAAATGATGGAATCGCGAAACTTGACGCTGGCACACTGGATGCGGCTACGGCTTCGATGGCTAAGTGGTGGGGCAGTCAAACGCAGTGCGAGATCATGGACGAATGTGTTCAGTTACACGGTGGTTATGGCTATATGATGGAATACCCCATCACCCGGCTCTACGCAGATGCCCGCGTACAGAAGATCTACGGCGGGACTAACGAGATCATGAAGGAACTCATCGCGCGCTCCTTGGACGTTGAATAAAAATCTTTTTTGGAATTCTAAGAGTAGAGCTGGTTTCATGAAATTTTTCGACTGCAAAACTGCCCCCTCGCCGCGACGGGTGCGAATTTTTATCGCCGAAAAAGGCATTGCGGTCGAAACCGTTCCCGTGGATCTGCGATCCAAAGAACAGCTGGGTCTCGAATTTAGAGCCATCAATCCCCACTGTACCGTGCCCGTACTCGAACTCGATGATGGCACCCGACTGACCACCACCGCTGGAATATGGCGTTACCTCGAGGCCACATATCCGGATCCTGCATTAATGGGTGAGACGCCACAGCAGCGAGGCGTAATTGCGGACCTGCAGTGGCACATTGAGATGAATGGCTTTATGGCCATGGCCGAGTTCCTGCGCAACTCGACTCCGGCCATGAAAGGACGGGCTCTAACTGGACCGCACGATTATGATCAGATCCCGGAACTCGCCGATAGAGGGAAATTGCGAGTGCAGCGTTTTTTGGAAGAGATCGATCAAACGATTGGGAACAAGCTCTATGTTGCGGGCGATCGATTTTCAGTCGCCGACATTGACCTCCTGGTATTGATCGATTTTTCGGCCTGGCGAAAGCTGAGCCTGCCTGAGGGGGCAACGAATGCACGCCGCTGGTACGAGACCGTCCGTGCCCGCCCAAGCGCCCAGCTCTAACTCCTTCAGAGAGTTGGGAAAGCGCCGTCTCAGCCTATCTCGTCTCGGATGACTTTGAATATCTCTGTGAAATCGCCGTCTGGAAACTGCTTCATACCCTTTTGCCAATAAGTCGCCACCCGTTCGCAAAGAGACACCGGCGTACCTGCGTCCTTTGCTTCTGAAAGGTAAAGCGCCACATCCTTGTCCATCAATGCCATCCGAAAACCTGCGTCATAAGTTGATGTCAAAATTCGGTTCGGGAATTTATCCTGAGTTGCTGAGTTCTGCCCAGTCGAGACGTTTGCCACATCCAGCATGGTCTTCATATTGAGACCGTGGCTGAGGCCAAATGCGATCGCTTCAGAAGTTGCCGTCATCGCGACAGCCGACAAATAGTTGTTCAATAACTTCATGGCTTGCCCCTGTCCGGGCGTCGCGCCCACGAAAAAAACCGAGCCCGCAAACGAATCCAACACCGGACGGATGAGCTCCATACGCTCTGCAGACCCACTCCACATGATCGTCACGGTGCCTCGAATAGCGCCGGCTCGACCCCCGCTGACGGGAGCATCAACATAGTCGACACCAGAATCAACCAACGTTTTTACGATCGGGCCTGTAGCCTCGACTCCCACAGTCGACAAATTGATGAGGGTTTGTGTATTCCGATCTTCGACAGCAACGAGCGACCGAGCGACGTCGAGGGAAGCCGCAGCATCAGGCACCGACACGAAAACAACGCGGGCCCCGCGGGCCACATCTGCGATACCAACCCCGACCTCGACCCCGGAGGGAGCTCGATTCTCTGTGCCGGCCTTGTCATAGACGATCAACCGGAAACCGCCCCGTGCGAGGTTGGCGGCCATCGGCCCGCCCATGTCTCCAAGACCCACGAATCCGTATTTATCCGAATCAATCATTTACCGACCTCCTGATTCCCGTCTAAGACAAATTTCCTGTCGAATCAATGCTGTTTTCGAGTAGACCAACCATAAAAGTGCCCCCTATGCTCAGAATTCGAGGCCGAAATCTACACAACGAACCGGTGTGTTCGTGCCGAAAACTCTCATGGTTGATTTCTTTCGGAATCTCTAAACACAGCATCAATTTCCTCGTTGCTCATTCCAACTTCGGTCAACACCTCGCGACCGTGCTCACCAAGCCGCGGCTGGGCGCAACGAACGGGGAGCGATCGACGGTCGAAACGATACGGCGTGTCTGGAATTTCAAGGGTTCCCTCGGTCGGGTGCTCAAAAGAACGAAAGAACCCCACCGCATTTAAATGGGGATCACGACGAAGATCCGCCAAAGAGTTAACCGGACCCGAAGGAATTTCGGCTTGCTCAAAAAGTGCTAACCATTCTGTAGTGCTTCGCGTTGAGATGACTTCACTTGCTATCTTGTACAACACATCGATATTGCGGCTACGCTCAAGCATTGTGACGAAACGTGGGTCCTCCACATAGTCGGGCATACCTGCAAGCTTCCAAAACGACCGCCACTGTCGGTCCGTATACGCAAGCAGGCAAAGGTATCCGTCCTTGGTTTTGTGTGGACGACGATGGGGCGACAGCGCTCTCACATATCCGGCCTTCCCCTCTTTGGGTTTGAACGTCTCACCATACTGATGCTCTACCAAGTTGAAGCTAGCCATCCCTTCAAACATGGAACACTCTAAGTAGGTACCCTTGCCCGTGCGAAGGCGTTTAACATACGCTGCCACCAGACCGCCTGACGCGATCAGGGCTGAGTTTTTGTCAGCGATTATGGATGGCACCAGTTGTGGCAAACCGTCGCGCTCCCCAAAGAGCCCGGCGATTCCGGACTGACCCTGGATAACATCATCATAAGCAGGACGTCCCCCATAAGGACCGTCTTCGCCGTAACCGTGAAGGCCGCCATAGATAATACTGGGGTTGGACTGCAACACCGCATCTGGGCTGAAGCCGAGCTCTGCGATCTTTTGTGGCCGGATGTTGTGCACGAACATATCGGCCGTCTCGATCAGACGCCACAACGCCGTTCGCGCCGTCTCACGTTTCAGATCAAGCACGATACTGCGCTTATTCCGGTTACAGCCCAGATAAAGTGCCGACATCCCGGGGTTACGGGCAGGCCCAATCACCCTTGTCATGTCACCCTCGGGTGCCTCGACTTTGATCACATCTGCGCCAAAGTCGCCTAGAATTTGAGTCGTATACGGGCCGAAGATAACTGTGGTCAGATCGAGTACTCGAACGCCTGAAAGCGGCAAATCGTTCGTATCCGTAGTGCGACTATCCACGCTGCGAAAACCGTCGGCCAACCAGTGCGGAAGTAATATTCACTTTCTGAATGTCGATTGCGCCGCCCGCGATACCCCAGCCCCAAGCATCGCGCATCTTTTGTTCGATGGGGTACTCACCTGAGTATCCGTAAGCGCCCATTAATTGCATTGCGGTGCTGGTCACTTCACGCGTAATTTCGTTGGCAAAACACTTGGCAACCGAACTCTCTCCGATGGAGGGCAGTCCCTGTTCTGCGTTCACCACCGCGCGGTAGAGAAGCAGACGGGACGCATCGAGTTTCATCTTCATTTCCGCGAGCTGAATCTGCACGGCCTGGAAATCCACCAACGCCTTTCCAAACTGCTGGCGATCCTGCACGTAAAGTAGCACGTAATCAAAAGCAGACTGCGCACAAGCAAGGCTCATCGTGGTATTGCCACAGCGCTCGAGGTCAAAAGCCTCCATCAACTGCTTAAATCCTCCGGCTGAAATGATCAGATTACCGATAGGCACCTCGACATTGTCGAAAAACATATCTGCACTCGGAATGCCGCGAAATCCCATGTGCTGCTCTGGCTTACCGAAGGTAAACCCAGTCCGATCTTTCTCGACCAACACAGCTCCGATCCCTCGAGCCCCCGGTTCATCAGACATCCTGCAGTAAACCACATAGGCATCTGCATGCCCGGCCCCTGAACACCATCGCTTCTGACCTTTAACAATGACAGTGTCTCCCTCGATTCTTGCGGTCGTCGTTAGGTCAGTCAGTGCCGATCCTGCGTTCGGCTCCGACATCGAAACCGCAATCATCATGTTGCCGGAACATACATTAGGCAAGACGCGAAGCCGCAATTCTTCCGGTGCAAAATGAGCAATCGCCAGCGACGGACCGAAACAAGATTCAAAGACCGGAAACGCCACCGCGATTGAAATTTTGGCAAGTTCTTCAAGGACGAGCACAGCATCCAAATGCTTCGCCCCCGCGCCACCATATGCCTCCGGTAGATTGATGCCCAAAAAACCCATCTCGGCAAAACGCTGCACGATCTCAGGTCCGACCGGCTCGTCATTTTTCTCTATAATTTTCGCGACACCTGTGAGTTCAACTTCGGCAAATCGACGCGCACTCTCCTGCAGCGCTCGCTGTTCTTCGCTCAATGAAAAATCCAAAACTTTTCTCCCACATTTATTCTCCTTACACTTTAGCCGCGAACGGCCTCCTTAATCGTGGTCACAATCAAATCGATATCTGCTAATGGGTTCGCAGCCACCGACCGCAGCCAGCGCTCATCTTCGATCACGCAAGTCGAAAACATACCCGAAGGCAGTTTCGCATGAATTCCGTCGGTATCGAAGTTACGCGGACGAAATACAGTTACACCGGTTTTAGGCATCGCCAATAGCTCTATGTTTTCGTCCGCCCGAAGCTTTTCCGCCAGTTGATTCGCCATCTCCATTACTCGATCGATTCGCTCGGCGATTCCAGCCCTACCCAGGGCAAGCAGGGTCGCCAATAAACTGATGGCAGCTGCGCCACGGGACCCTTGCACCCCAATGTTGGGCGTGGTCAGATACCCGCCGCCAAAACTGATGGCCGAATTTGCCAACTCTGGATCACGAAACATTACAAGCGCCGAGTCTTTTGGCTGCATCAACAGCTTATGCGCAGAAACCGCAACCGAGTCCGCCCCCTCGATGCCGGCAAGCTTATGGAAGTGCGTTGAGCTCAACCGCAGCGGGCCGCCCCAGGCTGCATCCACATGTGTCCATCTGGCCTGCCCGATCAATTCCAGGGGATCGATTTCGCCGGTTGCCGTGGTGCCAGCCGTCAAGACCAGGCAGGCATCCGACACGTCACCCAGTTGCGAAGTATCGAGTTGGCCTTGTTTACTTGCAGGCACTACCTCAATTGGCAACCGCAACATACGGGCGGCTTTCTGAATGCTCAAATGTGCGGCCTGCGACGCCACAACTCGTTGCACATCTTTGCTGTCGCGGGCCGCCCAGATCGCAGTCAGATTCGCCAGCGTAGACCCTGAACACATATGGCCACCATGCATGCCAAAAAACGGCATTAACCAATCAAAAACACGCTGCTCTGCTTTGATAGCAAACGGAGCAGTAGCCGGATGCAGTAAATTCTGGTTCAACCGGGCATTCCAAAGCGCGATCGCCCAAGTGATCCAGGGCGTCGGCGGATCCATATTCGCGAACGCCTCCGGCGCATCGAGCTTAGCTGCCTCCCCAATAACATAGGGCGACAATAGCTCCAACGTTGCCAACTCACCGAGCCCCGACTCCGGGCACTCCCGGGGTAAATCAGATTTTTTCTCTGGAGTATGGCGAAGCAGAGAAATGGCATCTTCTAGCTTCCCGTTTGGTGCGAAACTTGGATCTTGATGGGTCACAATGTTGAAAGGCTCTTTTGTTATTGAAAAGATGGATAAATGGTGATAATTCGTTACCGTTCGCTTTCCAGACGACCAAATAACCGATTTCCCCTAAAACCGTAACGCCCTTGTAAAATTATAATCACCTCACCAACGGACAACGAGAGCAGCACCCCAATCTTTGCAGCTCCACCCAGTCACCGCATTCGTCATTTCCGCTTCATCCAAGATTCCCTCCTCCTAAAGAAAAAACAGCTACACACCATGCCCTACGTCGAAATGAAATCCGTGGTCAAGGCCTTTGGCGAGACCGAAGTGATCCACGGGGTCGATCTTGCGGTTGAAAAGGAGGAGTTTACGGTCTTTGTGGGGCCCTCGGGTTGTGGCAAGACCACCTTGCTCCGGTTGATCGCAGGGTTAGAGGAATTAAATGAAGGCGCCATACACATCGGCGGAGAAAGGATCGATCAATTGCCGCCTTCAAAGCGCGGCATCGCCATGGTATTCCAGAACTATGCCCTCTATCCCCACATGTCGGTCTATCAGAACATGTCCTTCGGGTTGCGTCTGGCCAAGGCCAAGAAAGAGTTCATCCAAGAAAGGGTCCAGGAAGCCGCCGAGATCCTGCAGATCACAGAGCTCCTGGAACGAAAACCCAAGGCCCTCTCCGGTGGCCAGCGCCAGAGAGTCGCGATTGGCCGGGCCATTGTCAGGGAACCCAAGGTCTTTCTCTTTGATGAGCCGCTGTCCAACTTAGATGCCAAGTTAAGGGTCCAAATGCGGGTCGAGCTGACCCGGCTTCAGAAGCGACTCAACGCAACCATGATCTATGTGACCCATGATCAGGTCGAGGCCATGACCATGGCCGACAAGATCGTGGTCCTGCATGAAGGCCATGTCGAGCAGGTAGGCCCGCCGCTGGATCTTTATCACACCCCGAAGAACCGCTTTGTGGCCGGTTTTATTGGCTCGCCGGCGATGAACTTCTTAGATGGCGAGATCAAAGAAGTGAACGATCAGATCATCGAAGTCGAGCTTGAAGGCGGGCACCACGCCACGGTTCGCTGCGAGGCGACTGGATCGGCCACCCAGGGCGCCCCGATCACTTTGGGGGTGCGCCCGGAAGCGCTGAGCCCGGAAGGCACTGGCGATTCGAAGATCCCCGGCAAGATCTATGCAGTGGAGCGCTTAGGCGGCGAGACCTACCTTTACCTACATACCCCCGAGGGCCACGAGATCACCGTTCATGCCCCGGGTGACAAGGTGGTCGCTACCGGGGATGAGATCTCAATTGGATTCACCGCTGACAAGTGTCATCTCTTTCATCAGGGTGGAGAGGCGTTTGGGCGGCTTGGGGGATGAGGGCTTTATTTCATACCAAAGACAATCTTCATAATAAAAAAACGGCTGCCGAAGCAGCCGTTTTGAACAATAAAAAATAGATCAAGCCAACCACCAGCGCTCGGCGTTTTTGTGACCGTCGAATTCCCAATTGGAGGCCATCACGTCCGGACGCACCACACCGACCGAACACGCGTGTCCATAGGAAGAGAAGATCGGAATAATAACACTGCAATTGTCATGCACGATACGTTGCATCTCCACGTACATCTCACGACGTTTGGCATCATCCAACTCTGCGCGTGCTTGTACCAATAGCTCTTCAAAACGCGGATGATTGAAAAACGTTTCTGACCATCCTGTTTCAATCGCGTTCTTGGAATAAACCTGACTGAACATCCAATCCTCCGTCGGGCGGCCACCCCAGTACGAAGCACACCAAGAATCAACCAGCCAGACATTGGACCAATAACCATCATCAGGTTTACGTAGTACTTCGATGTTGATACCCGCAGGTCGTGCGGTTTCTGCAAACAACACCATTGCGTCGTCTGAATTCTGGAACGCTGTATCGGCGACACTGATCTGTAGATCTATCGATGACAATCCCGCCTGCTTCATATAGTACTTGGCCTTATCGAGATCGTATCCACGCTGCGGAATTTCCTCTTCGGTTGCACGAAAGCGGTTGGCCGGACCGATTGGGATGTCATTACCCAGCGAGGCATACCCAAACCAGATCTTCTGCAGCCATTCCTGCCGATCAATTGCATATTTAAGTGCCATGACCAGGTTATTATTATCGTAGGGTGCACGATCGCTGAGCATGGGCAACGTGCAGTGTTGATTGCCATTGGTATAAAACACATCGACACCCGGTCGCTGTCCAAGACGTTCTGCAGTTCGCGGGTCAGGTGAAGTGATCACATCGAGCTCACCGCTGATTAACCCATTTTCACGAGCGCCGGTATCAGATATAAAGAGTGTTTCAATTCCATCAAAGTGTGCTCGTCCTGCCTTCCAGTAATTTGGATTGCGCGACGTTAAGGTTCGGATTCCAGGATCGTGAGATTCCAGTTTGTACCCGCCTGTACCGACCCCGGACTGCGTGTCGATCGTGCCATCCGCGTTGGCGGGGCAAATACCGAGGTGATAGTCCGTCATCAAGTATGGGAAGTCCGCATTTGGCCCTTCCAGCTTCATGACGACCTGGCTATTGCCATCCGCCGAGATTTCTTGCACCTGCGAAACGATACCTTTGGCGCCGGACTTCGTGTCCTCACCTAAATGATGCTGGATGGAGGCAACCACATCGTTGGCTTCCAGCGATCGGCCGTTGTGGAATTCGACGCCCTTGCGTAAGTTGAAAACCCAGGTCTGGCCGTCGCTAGAATCCCACGACTCGGCAAGTTCCGGAATCAACTGGTTGTTCTCATCGATCTCAGTAAGGTTGTTACGCAGCTGACCCATACCGACATTGATCATGTATGAATCGAGATACGTTGCGGGGTCCAAAGAATCGCTCGAAGAAGCGCCCGTCAGTGCCTGTCTCAAGACCCCGCCTTTCTTGGGCGTTGCTGCCAGCACTGCGCTCGACAAAGACAATGCGGTCGGTGTAGCAATACCTAAGGCGATGGCGCTTCGAATAAAATCGCGCCGCGTGATCCGTCCCTCAGCCAGTTTCGATTTAAGGTGATTGATCTCTTTCATAATGTGCGCATTCCTCCATTGAGTTTTAGCGTTTCTGATTGATTTTCGTTCAACATCGAACCCAAAATCTCGAAAGAAGCAAACCACAAACTCCACGAAAATACAAGAGGTTGCGGTCGGATCAAAATGGCCCTACGCTGGCCAAAACCGGTTCTACAGCGCAGATTGCCCTTTGCCTACGTAAAAAATTAGCTAATGCGTCATTTTCTTCGAATAGTCAATACGAGATTTCTTTGTCAGATCAAACAGAATTATGAGACTTCTACTTCTGTTTTGTATGGCTAACGATTGGATCCGGTAATCAAGATGGTGCACGACTTCTCTCGCATCTGGCACGACCCGCCTAACGGAACTAAAGCTCCAAGTTCGCCCAAGCCAGCCTCCACGGTACTCCTCGTTAGGAATCACTCCAATCATGACGAAGTTGAAGTTCTCCTCATCGAGCGGGCTCTCTCTACCAATTTTGGAGGTGCTTTCGTTTTTCCGGGCGGCACCGTTGCACCGGAAGACCACGCACCGAGGTTTGGTCAAATGTCCAACGGCCCGAACAACAGCGACGCCTCCGCCGTACTTGGCATCGAAGACGGAGGGCTCGCCTACTGGGTAACCTGCATTCGAGAGTGTTTTGAAGAAGCCGGCATACTGCTAGCAAATAAAAATAGTGGAGTCGATTCGGCAATTAAGGGAGATAACGACAGTCAACGATTTTCGAATTATCGGCAAAGACTTAATCAAAGGGAACGGATTTTCGAAAAGATGTGTGCAGAAGAAAGCCTCGTTCTCAATACCAATCAACTGGCCTACCTTTCGCATTGGATCACTCCAAAGACGGAAAGAAAACGCTATACGACGAGATTCTTTGTTGCCGCAGTACCGGAAAATCAAGACGCCATGCACGATGGTGCAGAAGCTATCCACAGCCTTTGGATCCGACCTGAAGAGGCGCTTCGACAGCAACAAATGGGTAAGTTGCCCATGATCATGCCGACCATAGCTAATCTTCGGCAAATCTGCGGGTTCTCCTCAGCCGACGCATTGCTGCAAACAAAATTCGACATAGATCCAAAAAGTATTTCCGCGATCGAACCTAAGCTGTTCAAGCAGAACGGCAAATGGGTCGGTCTTTTACCGGGTGAACCCGGTTACGACGAGCACTGAGTATGGCGTTAGAGCCTGAAGTGGTAGAAACCCTGTCTCCGATGGTGCGACGGATCACCGCTAATAACCCGGGTGTCTTCACCGGCCCCGGAACTAATACGTACCTCGTTGGCGACGGTAATGTGACGGTAATCGACCCAGGACCGGCAATGGATACCCATGCTCAGGCCATTGCCGATGCACCTGGCACGATCACCCAGATCATCGTTACCCATACCCACCTCGATCACTCCCCAGGCGCCCAACTATTGCAAAAGAAACTGGGCGTACCTGCTTACGGACTAATCGCAGCGTATCCCCAACATCAGGATCCAACCTTTAAGGCTGCCGCTTTGCTCAAAGATCAGCAAATAATCGAAGGGAAAGACTTTCGAATACGAGTAATCCATACCCCTGGCCATGCTTCAAATCATCTGTGTTTTCTTTTGGAACCCGGAGGTATGCTGTTCTCGGGCGATCACATTATGAATGGTTCTACCGTCGTGATCCGGCCTCCCGATGGGAATATGAGCGCCTATATCGACTCCTTACGAAAACTAAAGGGGTATCCTATGACAGCAATTGCGCCTGGGCACGGGGCTGTACTGGAAGATCCCTATTCCGCGGTCGACTGGATTATTCAGCATCGCTTGGAGCGCGAAAAGAAGATCTTGGAGAGTTTACGAACAACCGGCCAAGGAACTTCTGATTCACTGGTCGAGGCTGTCTACGAAGACGTCGACTCTTCACTCTTCCCGATCGCCAAATGGTCCCTTGAGTCCCACTTGATCAAGTTGCTGGAAGACGGGGAAATCTCAAAAACCGGCAATGAATACTATTCATAGTTGGTGCGATTGACCGGGAAATATTGTGGGGCCCTCTACATCTAAACGCTTCCGACTGCAGCTGCAAATAATTCGACCGCTGCTCGCGACGACCCCCCCATCACAGAATTTCTTCAGTTGAGTGCGAAGTTCAATTGAAAACGAACCACCACGGCCCGATGATCTGACGGGTACGGCTCAACAACCAAATCCGAGTGTTTATGATCTTCGCCGACGATCTTGGCGGCAACCGGTCGTATATCACCCCCGGTATGGTAGACGAAGTCGATCCGGTCGTGGACTTCGTCCGCTACGTTCGCGGCACCACCAACCCCCTGACCGGGCACTGGGGTCCACGTAACCGCCGGAGCGCGACATTCGTTTGGATGAACCGCGCGCAGCGAATCCTCCATACCGGTTGCGATGACTTTGCCCGAGCAAGGCCATGGAACCATCTTTTTGAAGTGAAGCCCTACCGCAGCGGATCGATCGGTCCAGTCGAGATGAGAAGGCTCATTAAAATCCCCGCATAAAAACACCCGCTCTCCCTTTTTCATCCACGGTGCGATTTCTGCCAGGACACGATCGATCTCTTGTCCCCGGGTCGTTTCCGCATTCTCGACCACTTCTTCAACACGAGAAAAAGTCCCGTCTCTTACCTGGTAGGGCTGATAGGGCGATGAAGAAAGGTGTACACCGAAAACGCAAGCGGTCTCACCTTCCGTAAGTCCGAGACGGACCCCGTGGTCGAAGGTCTCTATCATGGGAAAACGGCTCAATACTGCGACGCTATCTCGGTAGGGTGGAGCTGTGACCTCGTGGCAATGGAGCGCAAGCCGGTCGGCTAAGGGTCGGGCATTGCCGATGTGCTCGCACAATACCACGACATCTGCCCCCGCAGTCTCAATCACCTTGGCCGTCTGGTTCAGCGGCTGACCGAGGTGGGTCCCGCCATAAAGGATATTGAAACTCAGAATCGAAAGAAGAGAACCGTTCTGATACTCCATAGCCAAAGAATAAACCTGCACGCGCTCTCTCACGGATCGCCACGATCGGTCAGGGCCTGGTAAACCAGATTCCTGAGATCCCACCGGATGGGGTAGAGGTCGGATGGCGCCAGCTGGGTAAAGAAACTGACCGTAAGATCATTCGTGGGATCGACCCAGAATGCGGTACTGGCAAGACCGCCCCAGGCCACTTCCCCGACCGCGCAGGCATAATCGACTGCGTTTGGATCGATCACAATGGAGAAACCCAGCCCAAATCCGATTCCGTCGTAAGACATCTCATTGAACGTGCCCTGGCCCATGCTGGCGAGGTCACCGGGCAGTTGATTTCGCGTCATATCGGCAACGGTCTCGGGCCGCAGCAATGGGCCCTCCGGCCCCTGCCCGCTACGGCGAATCATTTCAGTAAACCGGAAATAATCCGACGCCGTGGACAGCAACCCGGCCCCGCCGGAGAGCGTGGTCACTTCGTTGCCATAGACGCTGTCCTCTCTTGGGTCCGCCAATTGCATCGGATCCGCTGGCGTCGCTTCATAAAGAGCCGAAAACCGTCCCAGGTTGTGCCTGGGAAGACGAAAACCCGTGTCGGGCATACCAAGCGGCTCGAAAACACGCTTGGTCAGAAAAACATCGAGCGCCTGCCCAGACACAACTTCAATCACGTGACCGAGAACATCGGTGGAAACCCCATAATTCCAACGGCTGCCGGGGTGAAACAACAAAGGTAATTCGGCGAGACGCAAGACGACATCTTCGAGTGGGCCATCGTCTGGATAAAACTCGACTTGTCGACTCTTGTAAAGCGAAGCCAACGGTGTATCGTCAAACACCCCGTAGCCAAATCCCGAGGTATGAGTCAGGAGCTGTCGGATGGAAATGGGCGATCGAGCCTTTTCCGTCTGTATCGCCTCGCCTTGCCCGGACCGATAAACCTCCATGTCTCGAAACACCGGTAAATATTCTGAAAGTGGATCATCAAGTGCCAGCAAACCCGCCTCGAACAGGACCATTAGCCCCACCGAGACAATCGGTTTAGTCATCGAATAAATACGAAAGACGGTATCGACCTGCATCTCGAGTCCCGATTCGGGATCACTTTTGCCGACACATTCAAGAAAAAAAACCTCTCCGTGGCGGGAGATCATGGTCATGGCGCCGGGCAGTTTGCCCTCATCGACATAGCCCTGCATCCATGTCCGGATGTCCTCGAGGCGATCGCGCGAGAACCCCACCGACTCAGGTGTTGCCGTCACCCGAACTGTGTGCCGCCCTATCTCCATAACGGATTCACCCGGCCCCGCCCAGCGTTTCGAAAGTGAATGATCTGGCTGGATTCAGCCGGAAATTAGCTCGGGATCACCTGTTTGTAGCAGGTATCTTTTTTGAGGATCTTCCTGTCTCGGAACTGCCAAAGGTCACAGCCGAAACAGTCCAGGCGACCGTGTGCTGTCGTGCCTTGGACGCGCCACTCGGTCACGGCGCAGTCACCGCAGACCCAGGTTTTGACACCCGCCCAGCGGATGTCTGGCACCGCCGCAAAACGTTGCCGCAGAACCTCACCGATCGCTTCTCTGCCAACGAATCGCTCACCGTGTGGCTCCGGTCCAGCAGCCATCAGGAACTCACCTTCTTCTTCAAAATGCGAGACGATGCGCTCTACATTGTGGTCATTAAAAGATTCAAGGACCTCCTCCATCTGTTCCATCGAAATGCTCATGCCTGGCTCCTTCACTGCGAAATCAGGTACCGATTCCGAGTTTTTCCCGCGTCTCATCCACCGTGCACGGACGGCCACCAAGATCTCGAATGATCCGGATGGCTTTCTCGACCAACTCGCCATTGCTCGCAGGAACGCCTTTCTCGAGGTATAAATTGTCTTCAAGACCGACTCGAACGTTGCCGCCGAGCAACATCGCCTGCGCCACCATGGGCATTTGCGTTCGACCGATTCCAAAACCGGACCAGAACACATCCGGGGGCAACTGCCCGACCATCGCTGTCATGGTCGCGGGATCGGCACCCGCGCCCCACGGGATCCCGAGGCACACTTGATACATTGCCGGTGCATCGATTAGGCCTTCTCGGCCCAGCTGATTCGCGAAACGAAGATGCCCGAGATCGAACACTTCCATTTCGGGTTTAACCCCGAGCTCCTGGTATCGATTGGCCATCTTCCGCAGCATATTGGGGGTCTGGACATAGATGTAATTGCTGTCGCTGAAATTGATGGTGCCGCAATCGAGAGTCGCGATGTCCGGCCGCAATTCCTCTACGTGGGCTATCCGTGTTTCGGCGTTCACCATGTCGGAACCCGGCCCTGCTACCGACGGATCGTCGTCATCAATGATGAGGTCCCCACCCATCCCAGCAGTCAGGTTAATCAACATATCTCGGCCACTGTCGCGCACTCGGCGAACGGCTTCGCGAAACAGTTCAAGATCGCGGCTGCCTTGCCCGGTATCCGGATCTCGAACGTGGATATGTACGATTGCGGCTCCCGCATCGACCGCTTCAATCGCAGCATCGGCAACCTGCTCCGGGGTAACCGGTATCGCAGGGTGTTTATCCACCGTATCGCCGGCCCCCGTTACTGCACAGGTGACCACCACCTCCCTGTTCATATCCATGATTGACTCCTTGGTCGACTTGGGTGTTTCTCTGGTCTCAGTACATCCGCCACAGGAACACGATGAAAATCAGTCCATTTCTGGCCAGCCATCCTGGTCGTGTGGATACCAGTGTTCCGATAGAACTTTCTGAATCCCAGCCAGGCAGAGGTCTCGCCGCCTTTCCAATTCTGTGAACTGCCGATCTCCCGATTCCGTTTCACAGCCTTCGATGATTTTATTTTTTAACTCATCGGTCAGTTGCGGCGCCTTCATGTGTGACCAAGGCAATTCCAGCGCCGGTCCAAACTGCTCGATGGTGTGTCGCATTCCTCCTGGCCCGCCGCCAAGATGCCACGCCATGAACGTGCCCATGAATGCCCAGCGAAGACCCGGCCCGCCGGTCACTGCCGCGTCAATCTCAGGGACGGTAGCCACACCGTCATTGATCAGGTGGAGCGCCTCACGATACAGCGATTCCTGCAAACGATCCGCAATGTAGGCCTCGATTTCCCGGCGGACGTGTAAAGGTCGCATGCCAACATGACGGTAGAAACTTCCTGCACGGCGAATCATTTCTGGGCTGGTTTTCTCACCGCCGACAATCTCCACCAGGGGCAACAAATACACTGGAGCGAACGGGTGCCCGATCACGACCCGGTCGGGATACCGGCACCCGGCCTGCAGGCGGCTCGGTAATAACCCGGAAGAACTGGAGGCAATCACCACGTCTTCGGCTGCATAACGATCGATTGCCTCAAGAACTTCGATTTTGATGTGTTCACGCTCAGGCACGTTTTCCTGGATGAAGTCCGCTCCTTCGACGGCCTCTTGGATGGTCTCTACGAATCGGAATTTCGTGCGGTCACCTTGGCCCGCAAGCCCGGCATCTTCAAGCACTGGCCACGCGTTCTCAATGGTCTGGTCCACCTGTGCCCGCGCATCCGGCGACGGGTCAGTAAGCACCACGCGCAATCCTTTGGCCAGGCAGCGCGTTGCCCAGCCGCTGCCGATTACCCCCGCCCCGATCAGCGCGATCTGTTCGTATGTCTTTTCTGCCACCTTGTAGCTTTCGATTTACTCACCGCGAAAAATCGGTTTTCGTTTCTCAACAAAAGCGCGAATGCCTTCTTCCGCATCCTTCGATTTCAGCATTTTCCGATAGACCGGAACATCGCCGGTCCGCATGGTCTGAAACGCACGCTCTACGGTGTCCCCCTCGATAGCCCGCAACACTTCTTTGACAGACTGCAACGCAAGGGGCGCCGCCTCAGCCAGTTGATCGGCCCACGCCCGAGCCCGCTGTAGCAACTCTACGCCCGGCACCACGAGATTGACGAGTCCGTGCTGAGCCGCCTCTGCAGCCGTCATGCGCCGCCCCAGTAACAGCATTTCCAGCGCAACGTTGTAGGGAATACGCCTTGGCAACCGTTGGATCGCACCCGCATCGGGTACGATCCCGAGTGGCATTTCCGGCAAGGCGAATTCAACGTGGTCCGCTGCAACGATGAGATCGCAGGCCATAACGAGTTCAAACCCGCCGCCAATCGCTAAACCATTTACTGCAGCGATCACCGGCTTGGTGAGATCCCACATTTCGGTCAAGCCGGCAAAACCGCCCGGCAAATCGGAATCTGCTTCCCACCACTCATCGAGTTGCTGTTCTCCACGATTCACGGCTTTAAGATCCCATCCCGCAGAAAAGATGCGGTCGCCTGCTGCGGTCAAAAGACCCACCCGAAGCTCTGGATCGTCACGCAGCATCACGACGGCATCATTGATCTTACGGCTAAGCGCATAATCGATCGCATTCACCTTGGGACGGTCCAGCGTAATCTCAAGCACAGCGCCGCGTCGCTCGAGTTGTAATTCCGTATCTCTTTCACTCATTTGGCAATCTCGTACGTGAGAACTCCGGTATTCCACACCACAGGTTGCCCGCCATTCACCCAGTGGCTTTGGAACCTGTAATCGAAGAAGGCCGGCATTGTACGCCAATCGACATATTCATCTTCGGGCAGAATATGGCAATGGGGGTCACCAAGCAATAAGATATTGGCACCGCCAGGCAACATATTCTGGGGAGTTGCCGAACCCGGCCTTTGGCAAGAATTTGTCCCATCGCACAACTGAGTCGAGGAAGAAATGGATCTGGACTTGACCGAAGAGCAGCGAATGCTGGCAGAGACCGTAAAATCCTTTGTCGAGAAGGAACTGCTGCCACACGAGCTCGAAATCGAAAAAAACGAGGCAGTGCCGCCAAGACTCGGTCAGCGCATTACCGAAAGAGCCCTGGAACTCGGCCTGTATGCCGCCAATCTTCCGCTCTCGGTCGGCGGTGGAGGGCTCGATTACAGTAGCCTTGCAATACTGGAACGGGAATACGGCAAAGTCAGTCATGCCCTGCACGGGTTTGCCTGGCGCCCCACGGAACTGCTGATGGCCTGCACCGGGGACCAAATTGCGCGCTACCTTGACCCTTGTGTCCGCGCAGAGAAAACGGAATGTTTTGCCATCACAGAACCCGGCGCCGGTTCCGATATCTATTCGATGGCAACCAAGGCCATACAAAAGAACGGTGATTGGATCCTCAATGGCTCCAAGCATTTCATCAGCAGCCACGTGTTGCCCGATTTTTCGATTGTCTTTGCAATTACGGGAATCGACCAAGACGGTGATAAACCCCGCAAGCGTGTGTCTGCCTTCCTGGTTGACCGCGACACACCTGGGTTCGACATTCGGCGTGGTCCTCGCTGTGTCAGTCAGCGCGCCTACCACACCTACGTACTCTCCTTCGATGATTGCCGCATGGGTCCGGAACAGATGCTGGGCCAGGAGGGTGAAGGACTGGCGTTGGCCGATAAATGGATCAAAATGGGTCGCGTTTGGGTCGGCGCGGGATGTTGTGGCCGAGCGGAGCGACTGTTGGGCCTGTCGTTAGACTGGGCTGCGAGTCGCAAGCAGTTTGGGCAGCCAATCGGGCACTTCCAGGGCACTTCGTTCAAACTTGCAGACATGGCGACGGAACTTCAGGCCGCGGATCTTCTCGTAATGCACGCCGCCCGCAAGGCAGATCAAGGGAAAATGGCGCCGGCCGATGCGGCCATGTGCAAACTGTTCGCCTCGGAAATGCTCCACCGGGTGGCAGACAACGCAGTGCAGATCTACGGCGGTATGGGTCTCATGGAGGACTTTCCGATTGAGCGTCTGTGGCGAGATTCCCGCCTCGAGCGAATTTGGGAAGGCACGTCAGAGATTCAACGTCACATTATCAGCCGATCGCTGTTGCGCCCGCTTGGCGCATGACGCCGCGACAGAAAAAGAACCTTCAACGCCTCCTTGCGCCCCGGCACATCGCATTCGTGGGCGGCGACGAAGCGGCATCCGCTGTCAAGCAGTGCGTCAATGGCGGATTTGGTGGAGCAATCTGGGGTGTCAATCCAAAAAGACGATCCATGGGGGAGCTCCCCTGTTTCAAACGCGTTGAGGACCTGCCGGAGCCGCCAGATGCGACATTTCTCGCGATTCCCAGACGTCAAACCGCCGAACTGGTCAGGCAGTTGGCTCAAATCGGAGCCGGCGGCGTTGTCTGCTACACCGCCGGGTTTCGCGAACTCGGAGAAGAAGGTGCCGAGCTCGAATGTGATCTCGTAAACGCCGCGCAAGATCTCGCTCTAGTCGGACCCAATGTCTATGGCCTTCTGAACTACGTCACGGGCGCACATCTTTGGCCATTCAGCCACGGAGGTGCGCGGACGGCCTGCGGTCCCGCTATCATCTCGCAATCGGGCATGTTGTCCAGTTCGCTGACCTTTAATCAACGCTCCGTTTCCTTCTCCTATGTCATTGGCGCTGGCAACCAGGCGATCCTTGGGATCGAGGATTACCTGGAGACCCTGGTGGGTCATCCGGCGGTCAATGCCTTCGGGCTTTACGTCGAAACTCTTCGGGACATCCCCAAGTTCACAGACGCGGCGATTCGGGCACTCGAGACGAATACCCCAATCGTTGCACTGAAAGTTGGTCACTCGGAACTCGCGGCAAGATCGACGATCACGCACACGGGATCGATTTCTGGAAGCAGCGAACGGTACCAAGCACTCTTCGAGCGGCTCGGCATCATTCCCGTTGCAACCCCTTCACTCCTTCTAGAAACACTGAAAATGGTGACCGTCTCAGGAGCCCCTTCGGGCAACCGGCTGGCTGCGTTCACGTGTTCGGGCGGTGATGTGGCGATGTTGGCCGACTCAGCAGAGGGTACTGGGGTCGAGTTTCCTGAACCGTCGGCGGCGGCTCAATCGGATCTCACTCGCCTGTTGCCGGAGATCGCGACCATCTCTAATCCTCTCGATTACACAACACCTCTTTGGGGTCAGGAAACGGCACTAAATAAAGTCTTTCGCTCCATGCTCAAGGACGGTTTCGACGCGGCCCTGTTGGTGCAGGATTACCCGCCCCAGGCACTCGACGAAGACCGCCCCATGTACCTCGCAGATGCGAGGGCTTTCATCGAGGCCACCCGCGACGCCGGCATACCGGGGGCGATCTGCAGCAGCGTGCCAGAAAATATGGATGTCGACGCACGACAGTTTCTGCTGGAACAGGGGGTTGCACCGTTGCAGGGGGTCGCTGAAGCGGTGACCGCGATTTCGGGCGCCTCTCGTTTCGGGCAGAAACGCCAAGAGTCAATCGATCGATTCGATGCACTGCGGCTTCAACCCCCAGGCCGTGATGACAAACAACTGCGGGACTACGATGAATGGCAGAGCAAACAACTCCTCGCGCGTTTCGGAATTTCCGTACCCAACGGCCGACTCGTGGATGCCGAAGAAGCGCCTGCAGCGGCTGCGGATTTGGGGTTCCCTGTGGCTATTAAGCTCAATCACAAAAACATCGCACACAAAACTGAGTTGGGTTTGTTGCGTTTACAACTTATGACCGAAAACGACGTAGGTGCCGCCGTCGAGACAATCACAGAGCGTGTCGGAACCATCCACGAAGACATCAGCAGCAACAAATTCCTGATCGAGCAGATGATCGAGCCCGTGGTAGCAGAACTGCTCGTCAGCATCGTGAACGATTCCAAGTTTGGCCACGTCCTGACCCTCGGCACAGGAGGTACGCTGGTCGAACTGATGCGCGATACCCGCACCCTTCTCTTGCCCACCTCTAGGAAGGCGATCAGTCAAGCGATCGCCGGCCTCCGTGTGTCCACGTTGATGGCGGGCTTCCGCAGCCAGGCCTCTGTGAATCAGGGGCCAGTCGTCGATCTGGTTCTTCGTGTAACCCATCTGGCCGAAACGCTCGGCAAAGCGCTTGGGGAGCTCGAATTGAACCCCGTGCTGCTGTCCCCGAACGGCCCGGTGGTCGCAGATGCTCTCCTTCGGGCGGCGCCCAATGCAATGTTGACCAATATTGGGTCGCTCAGATGACAGCGGCGGACCTAGACCCGCAGATGATCGACGTGCTCCGCGTACAAGAGGAACGGTCACTTTCACGAGTCCTAATCAGCCAGACATCTGTGACAGAAATACGAAATTTATATATCCAAGAGCGCGCCTACTGGAACGCTGATCCGCCGGCGGTCGCCTCGGTCCAGGAATACTGGATCGAGGGACCAGTCGGAGACATTGCTCTTCGTTGCTATCTGCCGAGAAAGGAACAGGCACTGCCGGGTTTGATCTACCTCCATGGTGGCGGTTTTATCATGGGCAACCTCGATACCCACGACCGAATCATGCGTGTTCTGGCCACGCAATCAAATCTCGCCGTAGTGGGCGTCGATTATCACCTTGCGCCGGAGCACAAGTTTCCGATCGCCCTGAATGAAACACTGGCGGTCATTGCTCATCTAGAGAGCCACGGGGATGCGCTTGGCATTGACAGTACCCGCTTGGCACTCGGCGGAGATTCTGCTGGAGCCAACCTCGCGGTCAGCGCGACACAACTCCTTCATGCCGCATCTCCCTATCGGGTCCGGTACCTGCTGCTCTATTACGGCGCTTTCGGACTTCGCAACTCCGAGTCGCGTCGACGTTTTGGGGGCACCGAGGATGGACTGTCTGAAGAGGATCTGCGGTATTACGAGGCCTGCTATCTTCGTAGCGCGGTCGACGCGGACGATCCCCGCTATAACATCCTTGCAGGTGACTTCTCGCGATTGCCTTCTGCTTTTATCGGCACAGCCGAACATGACCCGCTGATCGATGACTCTATCGCCCTGAAAAAACGCATGGACGCGGCCGGTGGTGTTTCAAGTCAACTACGAATATACCCTGGTGTCCTTCATGGCTTTCTGCACTATGGGCGCATTCTCGAAAAAGCCAACGAGGCCCTGACAGAAGGAGCTAAATCCTTACAAAGTGCCCTTACTTGACAACTGGTGGGTCGAAAGGTTGGCACATCACGGTGCGACCCAACAATGATAAAAACATTATAGCGATGCGGATGTCGGTACTTGACCGGCTCGGCGTTTGTCCATCAAGTTGTCCAGCCAGTCTGGATCCATCTCGGGAACGGACGACAACAAAAGCGCCGTATAGTCTTCGTGGGGTGGTGTAAGGATCTCCTGTTTCGGACCCTGCTCAACGATTTTTCCCTGATACATCACGACGATATCGTCGGCAATCGCCTTGACTGTTGCGAGATCGTGAGTAATAAAGAGGTACGACACCCCGAGCTCATTCTGCAAGCGCTGCAATAATTCGAGGATGCCTTCTGCGACGAGCTGATCCAACGCGGACGTGACCTCGTCACAGATAATCAGATCGGGCTCTGCAGCAAGAGCGCGGGCAATGCAGACCCGCTGTTTTTCGCCACCTGACAGTTGGCCGGGATGGCGATCACCAAAATCCGTGGCCAGTTCAATTTGCTGCAACAGCTCAGCAATGCGAGCCGCCTTCTGAGCCCCATGCATCCGTAGGTAAAATTCGAGTGGCCGACCAATGACATCCCGTATCCGTTGTCGCGGATTGAGTGCCACATCCGGCATCTGGTAGATCATCTGGATTCGGCGCAGATCTTCTTTCGTTCGGTCGCGAAGCGCAGACGGGAGAATTTCCCCTTTGTAACGAACCGCTCCCGCGGTTGGCGGCAGAAGCCCCGTAATCACGCGGGCCAGGGTGCTTTTGCCGCTGCCCGATTCCCCGACCAATGCGACTGTCTTGCCGCGTTCCACCTCGATACTGACTTCTTCCAGTACGTTCTGCTCTGTGCTCGGGTAGCGAGCCGTGACTTCTTCCACCTTCAGCACAACAGCGTCGTCCGCCTGTACCGAGCGCTCCTCGCGTAACGAGCGAACCGCAAGTAATCGTTTGGTGTACTCCTCCTTCGGGTTCGCCAGCAAATTGCGGGTCTCACCCTCTTCGATCAGGTCCCCGTACCGCAACACCATAATCCGGTCTGCCACCTGGGCAATCACGGCAAGATCATGGGTAATATAGATGGCAGCCGAATCCCGAGCATGTACGGCATCCTTGATCGCGGCCAGCACTTCAATCTGGGTAGTGACATCAAGCGCTGTGGTCGGCTCGTCAAAGACCACAATCTCCGGCTGGCACCCCATAGCCATTGCCGTCATCGCCCGCTGTAACTGGCCCCCGGACACCTGGTGCGGGTAACGCTCGCCGAAATG
>CAJXWH010000004.1 GCA_913062915.1 uncultured Acidiferrobacteraceae bacterium
CCCGCTATGCAGCAGGCTGATGTGTTTCGGTACAGGCCCTGATGATGGAGTCAGAATCCAAATGATATGCCTCATACAATTCCGACAGCGACCCCGATTCGCCATACCGTTCAACGCCAAGGGCCCGGACTGGATGACCATAGACCGCTCCAAGCCAGCTCAAAATGGACGGGTGGCCATCAACGACAGTTACGATTCGGCTCGAAGCCTCAAGCGGCGCGAGAAGACGCTCAATTGCCGCTTCGGGACCGTTGACGGTCGCTTGACGTTGGCGTTGTGCCGCGAGCCAGGCTCGATGAAGGCGGTCAGGCGACGTGACGGCAAGCAAACCAACCCCCGGAATTTCATCGATGATCTTCGTGTGTGCACTCAATGCATCAGGACCTACTGCACCGACATAGGCAATCACGAGTTGTGCGCCTGGGGCCGGCGCCCGCAGCCAGTAGCCACCGTCAATGATCGCTGTCTCGAGGTCAGAATCGATTTGACGTTGTAATTGTAAAACACGGCGGGTGGTAAGGCGGAGATAAACCGACCCGCCCCGCTTATCATTAAGGAGGTCTTGATGGGATTCATCAGCGCCCTCGCACTGAAGGTGTACGAAACTCCAGCGCAGAATTGCAGCCAACTCATCGGCATAGGCAGGCTCGAAAGAGCTTAATCCGGGTTTTGACATACCAATGAGTGGAGTACCGATCGATTGATGGGCCCCCCCTTCGGGCGATAGAGAGATCCCGGACGGTGTGGCAACCAGAATAAATCGGGCATCCTGGTAACAGGCGTAGTTCAGCGCATCGAGGCCTCTTTCGATGAAAGGATCGTAGATCGTGCCAATCGGTAAGAGGCGTTGCCCGAAGAGGGAGTGGGAGAGTCCGGCTGCAGCAAGCAGTAAAAATAGGTTGTTCTCCGCTATGCCAAGCTCAATATGTTGGCCAGTCGGGGATGGTGGCCAGCGGTGCAGAGAGCCCACGTCTTCCTGCAGAAAAAGATCATTTTGAATTTGTGGGTGAAACAGCCCGCGCCGATTGACCCAGCCACTCAGATTGGTCGACACGGTGACATCGGGTGACACGGTGACAATTCGATCAGCAAGACTGTCGTTGGTGCGAGCGATACTGTTCAGAATTCGCCCAAAGGCCTCTTGGGTCGAAAGCTGGTCAGCTGTTGGGGTGTCAATCCGCTCAGGAACCGGAATCGCAGGCGACTGGTGCCGTCGAGGTCCATTAGCCAGCTTGAAGGGGACATTCCGGATGAAATTTTGCATGCTCTCTGTCGGCAATTCGATTCCAGCAAAGGGCGACCATTCTTGGCCATCCGGTACGCGATGCTCCTCCTTAAGTTTCTGAATTTGTTTTACATTAAGCAGCCCCGCGTGGTTGTCTTTGTGGCCTGCAAGAGGCAGCCCGTATCCCTTGATGGTATAGGCAAAAAAACAGGTGGGTTGCTCGTCCTCAACTCCTTCAAACGCATCCAGCACAGTCTCCATGCAATGCCCGCCCAGATTGGTCATCAAGGCAAAAAGTTCTGAGTCGTCGTATTCGCCAATCAGTGATGCTGCGCCAGCCCTCGCGCCAATGTCATCGAGTAGAGGCTGACGCCATGCCGCAGGACCTTTGTAAACAAGTGCGGAGTATTTTGAATTCGGGCAGGCATCGATCCATTGTCGTAGGGCGTCGCCGCCTTTTCGGTTGAAGGCGTCTTGGAGTCGTTTCCCATATTTTATGGTGGTGACCCTCCATCCCATACTGTTAAAGAGGCGGGTAAAACGACTCAACAGACGGTCGGAAATTACAGAATCTAGACTCTGGCGGTTGTAGTCGATCACCCACCAGACGTTTTCGAGGTTGTGTTTCCAGCCTTCCAACAGTGCCTCGTAGATATTGCCTTCGTCGAGCTCGGCGTCTCCTACCACAGCTACCATTCGTCCCTTCTCAATTTTCCAGCTGTGAGTTTCGATATATTTTTGAATTAATGAAGCAAAGCTGGTCATCGCGACGCCAAGCCCTACGGATCCAGTTGAAAAATCCACATCGTCTGCATCCTTAGTTCGTGACGGATAAGATTGCGCGCCACCAAGCGCCCGAAATCGTTCCAAGTGACCTTGAGTTTGTTGTCCAAGAATATACTGAATGGCATGGAAAACGGGGCTTCCATGGGGCTTCACCGCAACTCGGTCGTCAGGACGGAGCACAGAAAAATAGAGCGCAGTCATGAGTGTGACCATTGAGGCGCAAGAAGCCTGGTGGCCACCGACTTTCAGTTGGCCATCATTTGGGCGCAGATGATTGGCGTGGTGGATGATCCAGGTCGACAACCAAAGAATCTTGCGTTCTAACGCCTGTAGGTAGACAAGGCGGTCATGGCCCATCAGTGGAAGTGGGTCTTCATCATCGGGATCGAAGGGGATGTTGTACATGGAATGATGTCGTTGACTATATTGCACTCACTCGGGTATAGGCTTCTAATTGATGTAAAAATATCGGATATAATGCAATAAATAAGCAAATAATATAGAGAAAATGGATAGATATGCTAGAACTCGAGTGGGATAAGAAAGATCTTAGAATCTTGGAAATTCTTCAAGAACAGGCCCGCATATCAAATTCAGACCTTGCACAACATGTCGGTCTCTCCCCATCGCCTTGTTGGCGCAGGGTCAGAGCCTTAGAAGATGCAGGTGTGATTCAACAGTACGTGGCTTTGGTCAGTGCGAAGTCTGTGGGGTTGCCGATTAACGTGTTCGCTACTGTGACGTTGGAAAAGCAAATCGAGTCGGCGCTCGAGGCATTCGAAAAATCGGTCGCTGAACGACCGGAGGTGATGGAATGTTATCTGATGACCGGGGAATTCGACTATCTACTGCGGGTAGTAGTGCCGGACCTTGAAGCCTACGAACATTTCTTGTTAGAGCATCTAACGCGAATTAAAGGAATCGCAAGCATTAAATCAAGCTTTTCGTTGAAACAGGTTTGCTACAAGACGACGCTGCCACTGCCACAGTAAGGTATTAGATCAGCTTGTAGGTTCCGTATCGCGTTCGCCGAAGACATCGTCACGTTGAGACGGCCGGCACCGCTGGTAGCGTATGGGATATTCGGCTCGAGCTCCAAGCTCATCCGCAGCGTGCCAGACCCAGCGCGGGTTGTATAACATGCCACGCGCCAAAGCGACCATGTCGGCTTTCCCTTGGGACAATATGATTTCGGCTTGGCGAGGTTCAGTGATCATTCCAACGGCAATCGTTGCAAGACCGGTTTCTTGTCGAATCCGCTCAGACAGGGGAACCTGGTATCCGGGCCCAATCGGAACCACTTGGTCTGGAGCCAGTCCTCCACTTGAAACATCGATCCAGTCGCAGCCGGACTCCCGTAGCAGGTTGCAGAGCACAATGGATTGGTCAATATCCCACCCGCCATGAATCCAGTCAGTAGCCGATAAGCGGATACCAAGCGGTTTGTTCGATGGCCAGGCAGAGCGAGTGGCCTCGAATACTTCGAGTATGAAACGCATACGATTATCCAAAGACCCCCCATAGCCGTCGGTTCTTAGATTGCTGATGGGGGAAAGGAATTGGTGAAGCAGGTAGCCATGCGCCGCGTGTAGCTCGATTGCGTCAATTCCAATGCGTTCTGCACGATGAGCAGCATCAGAAAAGTTTTTCACGATGGCCGCAATTTCAGCTGAACTCAATTCTCTAGGTGCGGGAGCTGTGTCATGAAAGGCAATGGCTGATGGAGCCACGGTTTGCCAGCCGCCGTTGGCGGGCAGAATTGGTTTCCTTCCTTCCCAGGGGCGGGTAGAAGATGCTTTGCGTCCCGCGTGTGCCAGTTGCAGGGCAATCGGCGTGTCTGAGATTTCTTTGCAGAAATGAACCACCTGCCTTAAGGCAGACTCGTTGTCGTCGCTATAAAGTCCCATACAGTGGGGTGTAATGCGCCCTATGGGCTCAACATTGGTCATCTCAATACATAGCAACCCGACTCCAGATGCCGCGAATTGACCAAGGTGCATGTGATGCCAAGGCCCGGCAGAACCTTCTGTTGACGAGTATTGGCACATTGGTGAGACCATGACCCGATTCTGAATCTCAAGTTCACGCATTTGAATCGGAGTAAACAGAACCGGGGTCGTAGAGTCATTCACAATTTGCACCCACTATTTGAACAACGTCAGTGCAGTGCAAACAAGCCAGAGCCCGGTCGAAGTGACTAACGCAAGTATTGTGTGGCGTATTAACGCTGAGCGAGCTCGTGTTCTTTTTGTCGCACATGTCGCGCAATTGAAGCGAGGCGCCGATCAGGCATACCAAGATTTTCCAGTTGCAAGACCGTTTCGTACAAGTAGTCGGAACAAGATCCCAAGGTACCCTTTGCGTCCGCAATGGTCTGGATCACGGTCTCGTCGTCGAGCATACCAGCATAACGATTGTGGTCGCGGTTAATGACGAAGGCAATCGCTTTAAAGGGTGATTTTCCCAAAACTCGGGCACTTACCCAAGTGGGGCGATAGGCAGCCGTTATGAGCTCCCGCCGAAAGACAATATCAAGCTCAGTGCGAATCTCGCGGCGATCAATTTTATAGAAAATACCCTTGCAAGAGCCGCCCCGTTCAAGTCCCAGCATGAGACCGGGCCTGGATGGTGAACCGCGCCCGATGGTGGACCAAAGACAAAATCGTCGGTGATAGCCGTGTACCGTGCCGCGTTTCTTTTCCGTGAAATAAAGTGCTGGGTTCCAGATTAACGACCCATAGCCAAAGACCCACATCGAATTTAGAGATGGAGCCGTTTCAATCATATTTTCGACAATCTGTTTGCGTTCTTGGTCCGTCATCAGTCGACCATCATCGCCAGACTGTTCTACAAGACGGCGGATGGTGCCATTAAGAATTGACTCTCGAGTGATTACGGGCTGGATCATTAAAAATAATTCTACGGGGTCTGAGAGTGGCTCACGATCGATCCGTAACGATGGAAGTGGCATCTGGTCGGCTCTCTAGCTCGGGCAAGAGTTCCGTTCCTAGGCCCGGGCCCGATGGCGGCAGGATCCAACCATCTTTAATGGTCGGTATGACGGTAACCAGTTCCTGGTACCAGCCATCGTAAAACGCCCGGACGGATTCTTGAACTAAGGCGTTAGTGATATTCATGGAAAGATGAACGGCTGCCATAAAAGCCACGGGTCCCGTACAGTCATGCGGTGCAACCGGAAGATGATAGGTTTCACCGAGGGTTGATATCTTTTTGGCTTCAGTCAGTCCCCCGCACCAGACGATGTCCGGCATCAAGATTGCAGGTGCGCGACTTTCGATCAAATCACGGTAGCCCCAGCGCCCGGCAATTGTTTCGCTGGCACAAACGGGGACCCGGGTGGCTTCCGCGAAACGAGCGAGGGCCGGAAGACTGTCCATGCGGACGGGATCTTCGTACCAGTAAGGCTCGTATGGCTCGAGAGCTTTGGCAATCTGTAGCGCAGCGGGAAGTCGCCAAAGAGAGTGAAGTTCGACCATGATGTCCATCTTGTTACCGACTGCCTTACGAATCTTTCTAATTGGATCGAGGCAGCGGTCCAGGGATTCGCTTGAAATGTAGTAGCCGTCACTGTTTTTGGCTGCGTGGTCGAATGGCCAAATTTTCATCCCGGTAATGCCCTGTTCAAGCAAATCAAGGGCCAACTCATCGGGTCGATTAAGGAAAGCATCGAGATCCTCGTAAGGCCCTTCCGAGGGTGAGTCAAGACCCCAGTCAGAAGTATCCCAATCCGGACGATTTCGTACATAGCGATAACCGGCACAGGTGTTGTAGGTGCGGATCTTGTTCCGTGCCAGTCCTCCAAGTAGCTGAAATACCGGTTGTCCAGTGGCCTTTCCGAAAAGATCCCAAAGGGCAACGTCGATCGCGGAGCGGCCGCGCGTTTCCACTCCAGAGCCCGAAAAGCCGACGTAGGGAACGAGATCAAAAGAGATCCGCTCGATCTGAAGTGGGTCCCGTCCGATTAACTTCGGGGCCGCGGTCTCGTGGATGAATGCTTCGACCGCCTTGGCCCCGAAAAAAGTCTCACCAAGCCCGCTGATTCCTTCATCCGTGTGGATTTTTACCCAAAGAATGTTGGAAAACTCATCGAGTCGAAGGGTCTGAATGGCTGTGATCTTCATATCGAGTGTGAATGAGTTTTGCGCTGCTTTGCTATCCCAGGAATCACTCGGGAGACCCCGGCATTGGAATTTCATTGACCTTTCGAGGCACCTGGTAGCCACGTTGTACAGCGGGTCGCGCAGCAATTGACAAGTACCATCGGGTTACATTCGGATATTGCGCAATGTCGATCGTTTGCCAATTAAATCGTGATATCCAGGGCCAAATAGCAACATCGGCGATTGAATACTCGCCAACAACAAATTCGCGATCTTGCAGTCTTTTGTCCAGCACCCCGTAAAGTCGTTTACCCTCAGCCGTGTAACGCTCTTCCGCGTATGCACTTTTGCCCGGATTAAATTTAACGAAGTGATGAATCTGGCCCAATATCGGTCCAGGCCCGCCCATTTGCCACATCAGCCACTCGATGGTCTCCCAGTAGCGCGATTTTTCTTTAGATATTAATCGTCCGCATTTTTCAGCCAAATAGAGCAGGATGGCCCCTGACTCCATTAGTGGTCGTGTGTTTTCAGTGTCAACAATGACTGGAATTTTGCTGTTGGGGGAAATTTCTATAAATTTGGGGTCCCTTTGTTCCCCCTTCGTAATATCAATAGGGTGAACTGTGTATTCCAATCCCAGCTCTTCCAGGGCGATGGAGACTTTCCGCCCATTTGGGGTGGGCCAGGTGTAGAGCTCGATCACGTCAGTATTGTTATACGAAGAGAGTCGTTGACTCAGGGCAGCATTTCACGAACGGCAGAGGCCTGACGGCGCGCACTTTCCATTAAAAAAGAAATATCGTTGCCTGCAAGGATAAGCTGGGTGCCCATCTCGATGTATTTCGCCATTAGCTCTGGTTTATAAACGCCACCCATGCCCGCGTACTTCCCGTGAGTTTTACAAGCTGCAATTACACTGGCATAGGCAGCGACGACATCGGGGTGCCCAAGTTCCCCTGGAATTCCCATCTCCAGGGATAGATCATTGGTGCCGATGAGCAACGCATCGATGCCTGGTATCGCCGCAATCGCTTGTACATTGTCGATTGCTTCCGGAGACTCGAGCATCACCACAACAAGGGTTTCTCGATTGATTGCTTCAGTAGCGTCTTTCAAAGGGTGAGTTTCAAATCCGAGTTGGGGTAGGGCGCCTGTAATAGAACGGTGCCCAATGGGCGGGTAACGGCAATTTGATGCGATCTGTTCAGCAGTGGCCGGGTCATCCACATGCGGGACCACCACCCCTTGCGCCCCCCCGTCGAGTGCCCGTGTAGCGTGGTAGTGTTCATAGCCGGGAACCCGGACGATTGGAGAGATGCCTGCGTCTTGTGCCGCGACGCTAATTTGAACTGCGGTGTCTATATCCATGGAGTTGTGTTCCATGTCTATGAATAACCAATCGAATCCGGCGGTTCGCATCGCCTTCGCGGTATCTACGGTCCGTGCTTGGCGAAGACCCACACCGATCGCGAGTTGTCCAGAGCGAAGCTGTTCAAGGGCCCGATTGCGAAGTTCGATCATGGTGGAATGATTCCCTGTTGTTGGTAATTTACACTCAAAGGTAGTCTAGTGCGGCCAGGCCCAGGAGAAAAGCGTGGATACCGCTTGCCAACAGTTGTTCCGATGTAGAGTTGCTTCCCGGTGGGTTCACATAGGAACTAGTGGCAGCGATCTCTATCCTTCGGTGGTAATCTTTTGCTCGGCGCCCCTTATGTACAATCGTTGACTCAGTCGGCGTTTAGGCGAGTTTGGCAGCGTGGTTGGTACGGGGCAATTAAATGTTATGAATTAATTCGGGATAACGAACTATGGCAGATACGGAAAGTTACGAGGTATATGCGATTCGATATGCTTTTCGCAGCGATCGCAAGCGACACGAAAATTTCATTGTGAATGCCTGGACCGATCCAGTGCATGATGATACCGAGCCCATCGCTTATTACGTATGGGCGCTGCGTAACCAGAATCGAACCATTGTGGTCGACACGGGTTTCAGTAAAGCGGAGTCTGACAATAGAACCTCAGAGTCGGGTGGAATTTGGCGTTGCGACCACGAGTGCGCGCCAGCTGAAGGTCTCGCATCAATCGGCATTGATTCTCGTAAAGTTAACGACGTTATCATCACACATTTGCACTATGATCATGCTGGCACGCTGGTTGATTTTCCAGCTGCACGATTTCACCTACAGGAGTTTGAAATCCAATATGCGACAGGACCCCATATGGCGAATGGCTATTTTTCTGGGGCCTACACGGTAGATCACATCGTGCAAGTGGTTCGATATATCTTTCAGGACCGTATTGTTTTCCACAAAGGGGACAGCGAAGTTGCGCCCGGAGTCACAGTGCACCACATTGGTGGGCACACGATGGGTATGCAGTGTGTTCGGGTGATGACGAAAAGAGGTTGGGTGGTTCTTGCAAGTGATGCGAGTCACTTTTATGCAAATTTTGAGTCCGACGCGCCTTTTCCAATCGTGTATAACGTTTCTGACATGGTCAAAGGGTTTGATCGACTACGGAAACTAGCCCATTCTCCAAAACATGTGATTCCTGGCCATGATCCACTGGTCATGTCTCTCTATGAGGGTGTTTCAACTTCGGCGCAGGGCTCGGCTGTACGCTTGGATGTTGAACCGGTTGAGTTATAAAGGTACAGGGGTTATTAATTATTATGTATAGAGGGGGGAATGATGTCTGAGCTGGCTTTTAGATCGATTTCGGATCTTTCCAATAACTATCGAAACGGTGAAATTAGTCCAGTTACGGTTATTGACTCTTGCCTGAAGCGAATCGAACAATTTGAGCCGAAGTTAGGCGCATTTCAGGCCCTGTATGCTGAAGACGCCCGGCAAGCGGCAGAAGCGGCAGAGAAGGCCTATCAAAGCGGCCACCGGATTGGTCCGTTTCACGGCATCCCATTTGTGCTTAAAGACATCATCGATGTTGAAGGCAGGATCACGACTGGCGGCTCTAAAGTGATGAGTGAGCGGATCTCGCCGGGGACCGCAACTATCGCCCGGCGGCTACTGGCCGCTGGCGGAATACTCCTGGGTAAGACAAAGACTGTCGAAGTGGCGATGGGGGGTTGGGGCACCAATGAACATATGGGTACGCCGTGGAATCCTTGGGACCTGAAAATACCGCGCACGCCGGGCGGGTCTTCCAGCGGTTCCGGTGTCTCTGTTGCGGCTGGGCTGGCTGGGTGCGCTGTGGGTACGGACACGGGCGGTTCGGTTCGCCTGCCGTCGGCATGGTGCGGAATCGTGGGTCTTAAGACTTCGGAGGGCTTGTTACCGACTGACGGCATTATCCCCTTATCACATACCTTGGACACCCCGGGGCCCATGGCCCGCTGTGTAGATGATGTCTCGTTGATGTTTGAAGTCATGGCTGGTCGGCATCCAATAGACACGGACCGGGATCTGGAACTTCGTCAGGGGCTTTTCGGATCGAGGGAAGCCGGGATCAGGGGTCTTCGACTCGGCGTATTGTCGGAGGATGAGCGGGAAGGAACCGATGTTGAAATTTTAGCGCTTTATGACAGTGCGATTGACCTCCTGCGCTCTTTAGGAGCCGAGATTTCTGTATTTCAAATGCCGATGCGATTTGCTGACATGCAGGGCGCCACCGGTTCTATTATTTATTCGGAAGGTTACTATCATCATGGTGAGATGTTTGAAAATGAGAATTCGCAGATCGATCCTTATGTTCGCCCGCGAATTCTCGGCGGGCGCGACATTTCAGCGCGTGACTATGTTGCTGCATTAATGAAGCGGCGTAATGACCAAGCAGAGTTTCTTCATGGAATGCGAGAGTACACGGCGTTCCTCACGCCGACGGTGGCCTATCCCGCGATACCATTAGACCAGGTCGATCAAGATTCGACCCCCGCCCATTTTACGCGGGCCGGCAATTACTTAGGTTTGTGTGGGCTGTCAGTTCCTATGGGACTGACGTCAGACGGTTTACCTGGAGGATTGCAGATCCTGGCCCGTCATGGTGACGAAGCAAACGCAATTCGTGTGGGTGCGTCGTTTGAAGCTGCGCGGGGTGGCATCGGGCATCCGGAACTGTGACTGAACCAAGAATTGAATTGTTCAGCAGATCTGGAATTCAGCGATCGAAAATAACTAACAGGGGTCACTGAACATTGTTCATAGTTTCAGTATTAGGAGGAAAATGTTAAGTAACATTTTGCGCGAGGTCTGAAATTTGGCTACTGGCTAGACCGACCGATTCCGCTGTATTGACTACGAGTGCCCAACTGTTCTCATCGATGGGGATACCCGCTACTTTGCGTTTAGAAGCGTTTGCCCGCTCGGGGTCGCCCGGTATTAACACGGGTTCCGCAGGATTCATCGGGGGGGATGACGTTACATGCGCCACCGTTAAATCGAGTTCGGACTGAAAATATACAGAATCCACAAATCGATTCGGATCGAGGATGACAGAGAACATATTATTTAAAATCGTATCGTTCTCATGATGGGTCTCGGGCCGACAGGTACCGCCTCCACTTAGAATTCCAGCGAGCAATTCGTTGACCAGGGCAAGTCCATATCCTTTGTAGGTTCCGACTGGACGTAGAGCGCCAGGCGGCTCTGAAAACAGGGCTTCAGGATCAGTTGTAGGTTGTCCTTGCCCGTCCAACAGCACGCCTTCGGGCAACTTTTCTCCTTTGTTTCTGGCAACGCGAACCTTTCCATGCGCCATAACCGTGGTGGCCATATCGAGCACCAGGGGCGCTGCTTCGCGGGCTCCTGGAATGGTGCAACAGTAGGGATTAGTGGTATAGCGGGCGTCGGAGCCCCGATAGGGCGCCGCATTTCCCACATGGCCCACCGCGTTGACGTGATGGATGGATACCAAACCGGCTTCTGCGCAACGTTCTCCCCAAGCCCCAATACGCCCCAGGTGAAAAGAATGCCGAATGGTGAGCACACAGACACCCAGCGTGTGCGCACGTTCGATCCCAACATCCATCGCTTCTTGTCCGATCACCTGCCCATATCCTGCCCCGCCTTCGATGGAAATAATGGGCCCCTCATCGATGACAACCTCAGCGTGTTGATTTGGAATCAACTCACCCGTCTTTACGCACGCAATATAACGCGGAAGCATGCCGATACCGTGACTATCATGTCCTGCGAGGTTAGCCCGGACCAGGTTCTCAGCGACGATTCGAGGCTCATCGCCAGAACTGCCAGCAGCTAACAGGATCTCAACGGCAACCGCCTGAAGGTTTTGGGATTGAATAAGCATCGAGGTAAAGCAAGCTCAACGCAAAAGAAATCCAGATGGCATTCGAGTCTATTTGGATACAAATCCACCATCGACGGGCAGGGCAACACCTGTGATGTAGGACGCTTCATCTGAAAGCAGAAAGAGAGCGCTGTTCACGACTTCTTCTGGTTGGCCAATACGTTTCAAGGGAATCAAGGATTTCATCATGGCAAGATTGGCTTCCCCATCGGTCTCTTGATCGGGCCGAGCCATAAATATCTTCGCCATCGGCGTATCGATAACCCCTGGACAGACGCTATTTACCCGAATATTGTCTGAGGCGAGTCGTCCGGCGAGAGATGCCATGAAACCATTTACGCCCCACTTTGCCGCCGAGTAAAGCGGACTAAACGGGGACCCAATGAGGCCCGCAATGGAAGAGGTGAAGAGTATGCTGCCGCCCCCACGGGTCTTCATCTCCGGTATTGCGGCTCCTGTGGTCACAAAGACTGATCGAAGATTCAGGTCCATTGTGATCGCGTAATCTTCGAGAGCGATACCTTCTACCCGTGAAAATCCTGGATGGCCAACATGGTTCCAGAGTAAATCGATACCACCAAATTGACCAACAGTCTCACCGACAATGCTGGCGCACGCCTCATCGTCGGACAAATCGGCGCATATGCCGATCGCCTCGTGACCCGCATCTGTGATCTCCTGAACGACCGAGTCAAGACCATTTTTATCGATGTCCACTGCAGCAACCTTCGCGCCCTCCGCAGCAAATCGAATCACGCCGGCCCGACCCATGCCTGAGGCGGCTGCGGTGACGAGGGCAATTTTGTTTTCAAGACGCATGATTTGTTTCTCCTTCCAAAGGCAGTTCCAACGTTATGTAGCCGATTTGACCCCGAAATTACAATCTACGCAACCTGATGACACGTTGTTACCAGAGCTTTTGCCAAGCCGTCGAGAATGACACCAGGACAAGAAAGCCGCTTATTCCACTGCGTACAACGTCACGGGAGTTCTATCTCGAGGCTGAGGATTAGTGAACTCCAAGACTTGCCATGACTGTCGAGATTAAGCGATTCATTGACACCACCCTCCAGGGCCTCATCAAGCACAAAGTTGAGTCCACTAAGTTGCGGCAGGAGATAACGTTGAATCGGTCCGGTAAACAATGCCCCAAAAGTTTGCTTTAGGCGTTCGGGTGTAATCTGGTCAACTAAAATAGAGTAGTGTTTAGCATCGAAAGCAAAAACCGATACATTAGATCGGTTGCCCTTGTCGCCTGCCCGGGCATGAGCAATTTCTCGAAGTGGAATCCGCTGAGTCATACGTCGAGAATGTCTAAACGAGGTGAAATTTGAGCGCGATCGACAAAAGTAGAGTAGGTCAAGACGCTTGACTGGATGTTGCCACGGTATCCTCCTCCACCCGCTGGGCCACAGCAGAGCAGGGACTCGACTTCCCACAGCAGATTTTCAGCCTCGTTACGGTCGGGTGTCCGGATGGCGCAGCGGATGCGAACGTCTTTTGAGCCCATCTCGTATTGACCTAAAGTGTGGTGCAAAGATGACACACCAATGAGATCGCAGCGCAGCGTTGTCCGAATACCGTGCACGTGCCGCAAACGTTCGTCTACGATCTCATTTGCCATACGAGCGCGTTCTTCTGCACCGGGCCCGGCATATGAGAGCTCCGCTTCGCCCAAGAAGCCGCCATCAAACGCAACGGTTACCTTTAGCTCCTGCGGCCGTTCCGTCCCATGGGCGCCTGAAATGGAAACTCGATTTACACCCTCAGAGTTAAGTCTCGCCGACGAAAAATCAGCCGTGACGTCCGGTGTGAGATATCGCGCAGGGTCGTGTACTTCATAAAGTAACTGTTCCTTCACGGTGCGCAGGTCGACACAACCCCCCGTTCCAGTAAGCTTGGTGATGATAGCGGTGCCGTCGGGTTGGACTTCGGCAATTGGAAACCCGACAGACACAAGATCGTCAACATTCTTGTACCCCGGATCGGCGAAATAACCCCCAGTGACCTGGGCTGCGCATTCCATTAAATGTCCAATCATCGTGCCTGCACCTGCCCGCATCCAGTCGTTGTATTGCCATTCGAAGAAATGCTGGAGGGGAGCAAGGAAAAGGGATGGGTCGGCAACCCGCCCAGTGATCACGACATCGGCTTTTTGTTGCAGGGCCTGAACGATGCCCTCAGCACCCAGGTAGGCGTTGGCACCAACCACCGGTTGTTCGAAGTCCTTAAGCGTGCAACCTGGTTCGAAAAGGCGGGTGTTGTCGTTCAGCAAATCGGTGACGTCATCCCCCGTAACAACCGCAATTCGCATTCCCTGCAGCCCGAGCTTTCCCGCAACGTTGGCGACCAAATTTCCTGCTGCCAGAGGATTTGCGGCACCCATATTTGTGATAAGGCAGGTATTATTCGCGCGACAGAACGGCAGAATGGTTCGCATACGTGTTTCCAGGAGCGGGTTATAACCCAGAGATGGGTCAACGAGTTTCTCTCGAAGCCCTGCGGCCAACGTTCGCTCGCCGAGACATTCAAATACGATCGCATTTAGGTTGCCTCTCCGAGCAAGGTCGACAGCGGGGTCTAAGCGGTCAGCAGAGAATCCCGCCCCTGTGCCCATTCGAAAAACCTCAGAATTCATGACATCAGCGCATCACCAGAGAGTGTCGATCATAGAATTTGACAGGTGGCGCGAGGTTACCGTTCGCAATCGTTGCCTACCGTAGATAAAGACGCACCAGCCATTCTGCAAATAGCGCTGGCCGGTCATTATCACGTATCTCTAGTGTTGCATCGTAGCGTACGGTCAATTCATTAGGCATCCGCTCGTCTACCGCAGCCAGTTTAAATCGGCCTCGAATGGCGCTGCCAGACAGCACTGGCGATAAAAATCGGACCTTGTCAAAGCCGTAGTTGATGCTGGTTGAAGTACCTTCAATGTGTGGCACTGCTGACACCAGCATTTGAGTCAGCATTGAAAGGGTAAGGAAGCCATGGGCAATGGTGCCCCCATAAGGGGTTTCCGTCACTGCCCGGGACTGATTGACATGAATGTACTGGTGGTCGTTTGTCAGGTTCGCAAACGTGTTGATCATCTCCTGGCTTATCGTCAGCCACGAGGCACAACCGATTTCCTGCCCAACTTTGGCTTTAAGTTCCGCGACCGTTAGGACGGTTGAATTCACAATAACGTTTTTAATTGTTTCCCTATATTAGAGAAATCAAATGAGCCCTAACCCGTCAAGTGCAGACCGAATGATCGATTGCTGGGATGCTTCGGGCATCGTCATTGGTTTTCGAGGAAGACCGGCGGGAATTTTCTGAAGCGTTTGGGCGTATTTTGTGCAGGCAGGAAGGTTGTGCCCATTAATCGCATTCCACAATCGAAGAATTCGTTCATGCAGATCAACCGCTTTATCTAACTGACCTGCAGCTGCGGCTTCCCAAAGCGCCACGCTGGGTCCTGGCGCAGCCGCAAGAATCGCTGCAATTGCGCCATGCGCACCGAGCGCGTAACAGGAGTAGAGCAGCGCATCAACAGCGCTGAAGACAAGGTGATCGGCGTCGGCCATGATCATCAGGTCAGCGAAGAGTTTCATGTCACCTGCGCTTTGTTTTACCCCAATTACGCCTGGAATTTCTCGCATTAACCGACAAAGCAGTTCGGGTTCGATATAGCTCCAAGGTACAACGTTATAAATGATCACCGGCATGCCCGTTTCTTCTGTGACAGCACGGAAATGTTCAATTGTGGCGGAATCGGTCGGTTTGAATAGATAATGAACCGGCGTGACCTGCAGCGCTGCGACGCCGGATTGTTGAACCATTTGACCGCGTTTGATGGCATCACGGGTCGAGTCGGTAATGATTCCCGCAATTAGCGGTACGCGGCCGTTTACGGCGTCCACAGCGGTGTCTACCAGTTTTACGTATTCGTCAAGCGCCAACGTGTGGCCCTCGCCCGTGCTGCCACCTACAGCAATTCCATGCACACCGTTGCTGATAAGCCAGTCAATTTGTAGTGACACTGCGCTGAAATCTATCTCGCCCGCTGTATCGAATGGGGTTGTGGCGGGAACGATTATTCCCTTCAATTTCTGTTTTGACATAACTTTAACTGGCCGTTTAGGTTGTCGCTATTTGGTAGTCGTACAGTAACAACGTTTATCGTCTAACGCGAAAGTCATTCTCCCCGGAAAGATCAGTACCACGCATTAGGAACAATGTTCTTTCTGTGTGATCAAGTAGCCCCTTTTCCGAGGCTTGGCGTGAGGCCAGATCACGGTCGAAAACAGATGTTGTTGGCATGTACCGCAGTGTCATCCCGCGTCGCGAATGCGGCGACCGATTTTCCTTTGATCCATGCATCATGTAGATGTCGTGTAAGGAGATCTGTCCTGCCTCAAGAGTTAAATCGATAGCTTCGTCTTCCGAGTATTCGTTCGGAAGCAATTCCTGATTTAAGGTCAAGTTGGGATCGGAATTGATTCTATGCTGACGCAAGGTTTGCTTCTTATGAGAGCCCGGAATAAATCTTAGGCATCCATTGTCCACGGTCGCATTGTCGATTGCCATCCATACACTGCAAGTGGCAAGTGGGCGGATGGGCCAATATTCGCCGTCTTGATGCCAGGGTGTTGCCTGGCCATCAAGGGCCGGTTTGGCAAAGAAACTGGAATTCCAAAGTGCAAAATCTGATCCTATGACCTGTTCAACCATATCCAGAATTTTGGGTAACCGAGCGTAGTTTAGAAAACTTAAGTCATAGGCGAGAATATTCGGGCAATAATTACGAAACTCAGGGTGGGTTTGTATCAATCGGCCATGGTCCCTGCGGATATTAGCCAGGACATCATCTGGAAGGCGATAGTTCGGTATGGTGTAACCATTTTCTTGATATTGAAAAACTTGATCATCAGTTAACATGGGTATCTCCACCTACACGGGTCAAACAAATGGTCAGAGTTGGTTTATTAACCGCGGGCCATTACAGCGAAACGCCGACGGTTCCTCTGGTCACCTGAAAATTACTGTATCCGCGGTGGTGCAATTTAGGGATATGTCGCCGCGTAATAGTATGCTCTATTTTTGTCATCAAGAAGTCGCTGGGCTTATCCATAAGTTGAGGTAAAACAAAATCCAGATCATCAAAAAATTTGTCACTGTATTCATTTTGATCGCTGAACTGTAATACTGGAACTAAAGGATGGGATGCAACGGGCATACCGTTGGTATACATTAAAATAATCTCTACTCCAGTACCTCCGAGTCCGGTCAAAATTTCGGTGGTGCTGGTTGTCGGAGTCGCCATCACAAAACATCCGTTACTGGATGGATGTGCGCCATAGTCAAGATTGACCGACCAGCTTTGCTCGTCGGTTAAAAGTCGTTCCATGAAGACGGTCGAGTCAACAATGCTGGCATTTTCGGGGACGACAATTGTTGACCCGGATACCACCAAGTCGCGTATCAGCCCCGCCAACGCCCGAGCCGTGATTTCGCTGATGGATCCTTGGGTCATGAGACCGATTTTGAGGTCTGCAATAGAGCCCGTTTTACGTTGTACGGGGGAATCGAGAGCGACCCGAAACTGTGTTTCAACTTTTTTAGCCACTCGATCGAGACCGCCATCAAGTTGAACACTGGCCCAGTCAAAGCGCGTCGGATTTAATCCCTTACTTAACAGATCATGTCGAATGGCGTCATTGTGAGTTCGCTCGCACCCATGTTCGAGCAGTACTGCGTGTGTGATGAACGGGTGTTGTAGGTGCCCGCTGACGATATTCAAGAATAATTCTTCTGCATTCGCGCTGCCACAGCCCTCTGTATGAACAAGCGCAATATAACGATTAACCCTAGCTAATACCGGCTCGTTTTCACGTGCCACATTTAATTTGTTGGCAATGAGTTGGGCGACCTGTCCTGAGCAAAGGCTGGTCGGCATAATCAAGCCGACATTGTCACTCGTGACCCCATTTTCTAATTCGTAGCCTGAAAATGACAAATTTCTCTTGTTACCGGCACCGACATCAATCGGGCCAACAGGTGTTGAGATTGAATTAGTGTGGCGTGTTTCCAGAGAAGATGATTGTTGCCAATTGCGCCACAGTTGTACCTGCGAATGGCCAGCAAGTTCTCCCTTGCTTTTTTCGCCCGAAGCGACTCGGGTAGTAAGAGCAAATGTCTCGTGAGTGAGACTTTCCATGCTCTCGCCATCGTTATAACGGCCTGCATTTACATCCATTTCATTGGATAGCATCTCGAAGCGCCCAGTAGTCGTGACAAATTTCAAAGTGGGCACGAATGGAAAATTGGTGATGGAGCCGTTTCCGGTAATAAATAGAATCATATTGCACCCGGAAGCCACTTGCCCTGCAATGCTCTCGAGATCGTTGCCAGGGCTGTCCATAAAGTAGTACCCGCTGTCAGCCATTAGAGCCCCGTAGTCAATGACAGCATCCAGACGAACTTCGGGGTCCTTTTTCCTTGCGGCCCCGATAGATTTCAACGCAATGTTGTACAGACCTCGGAAATTATTACCACCGCTTGGATTTCCCTCAGCGCTCGCGCCATGGTTTGCGGCGTATTGCTTAAAATTCTTAATTTTCTGGAGAAACAGTTGTGCAGTGGGAAGATCTTTCACGTTACTGAGCACATAAGACTCCGCGCCGATTAACTCATCGGTTTCGGCAAGATTGGCCTTGCCACCGCGGCGGATGACTTCTTTTGCTACAGATCCCGCAAGTGGGTTACCGGAAATACCCGAAAACGCATCAGACCCTCCGCATTGGAGCGCCAGACTAATATTTTCTATAGATTCCTCTGTCCGAACTTGTTTACCGACAATGGGGATCCATTGGTCGATTGTCTTAATTGCATCGATGAGCCCCCGATCGCTGGATCCCTCAATTCGGAAGAATTCATGCAACGTATGTTCCAGTGGGTAATCGTTATCCAATACGAATTGTTTGAGATCGCCCGCCGTAAACGTACCATCTCCATAATCTACAACCTGGACTGCACCCACATTTGGATGGACCATGAAGCCGGCTAGGGTTCGCATCACTAGAGAAAAATTATTTGGCGGCAAAGTGCCATCACCTTCTGTATGAGTGACCGCAATCACACCATCAATGTTCTCCCCGAGGTTTTGTGATGAATATTTCGACTCAATTTGGCGGGCAAAGGCAGCGGATTTAACTGTTACTGCGAGTATCACAATAAAGTTTCGAGTGCCTACACCCCGCCGCCCTGAACGCCGATATCCAAAAAAGGTCTCTATCTCACTATTTCGTGGGACTTGCTGTCCTGGAGAAAAGCTCGTTGCATCAATCTGATGCTCCACCATGACATCGAGAAAGTTGGGCTTGTGTGGCAGATCGAAGTCGATGTTTCGTTGCCCCAATGCAATAAGAATCTTTTCGTTGCACACATATTCACCGGGAAAAAGATCTCGTATGGCAGTTCCGAAGGGTAATGCCCAAGAGAGAAGCGGTTCACCAGATCCGATCGGAATCAAAACAAAACGATGTCCTTCGAGTATAGTGTGCTGAATCTTGAACTGTCCCTTGGGGCCTTCGATAAACGTGTCGGGCTCAATGCGGTGGGTAGCAATGGCTACGTTATCGGCACTGCTAGCCAAACGGGCAATGTCATTAAGTTGAACCTTGGCCATCGTCTTAAAATAACATCAAGTCATGTTCTCGCAAAGGGGTTCTTGAGGCGGTTTGGGTATACATAAAGAGTATAGGGCGTTTGAATTGTCAGGTTCATGGCGTCTAGAGATACAGGGTTTTTCATTATCTATTTCAAGTCGGCAACAGTCGGTCGAAGTACCAATCAGTAAACACGCTAGCGAGTAATGCCTAGATTCTCTGCTGTAGAGACGATTTGTTGCCACGTGTTATCGTCGAGCGTTATTCCGTTTTTGCGCCGTTCATGTTCTGTTTTTCGTTCCGGTTCGCCTGGCAACTGGACGGGACGTTCGAGGTCAGCTGGTGTCGATTGACTGACCCAATCCGCGAATCGACTTGTTTCAGAATCCACATAATCCCGATCAGCAAAGACGCCCGGATCAAGAAGAATCGACAACATACCATTTGACAGGGCGGTAACACCCGGAGCATGGCAGCCACCACCGCCAATCGCGCCAGCAAGGAGATCAGTCATGATGGCGAGACCAGAACCTTTATAACCCCCCATGGGCATCAGCGCGCCGGGTGGCTCGGTATAAAGAGCGGCCGGATCACGTGTCGGTGTTCCGTTCGCGTCAAGAAGTGTATCCGGCGGGAGTTCCGCGTTTTTATTAAGCGCGACTTTGACCTTTCCTTCCGCAAGTTTAGATGTTGCGGCATCAAAAATTATCGGGTCTCCATTTTTTTTCGGCATCCCAATGGATATAGGATTGGTCGCATAGCGGCCATTTGTGCCGCCAAATGGAGCAACTAACGTTGATGCGCCCGAAGTGTTTACAAAATGGAGGGAAGCTTGACCTGCCTTAGCGGCTTTTTCTGTCCAATCGCCAATCCGACCGAGATGACCGACGTTCCCTACACTGACCATTGCAATCCCCGATTTGCTTGCTTTCCGAATTCCCTCGTCGATGACTTGATTTCCAATGGTTTGGCCGAATCCTTTGTTTCCGTGAAACAGCGTAATTGTCTCATTCTCGAAAATGACAGAAGCCGTTTGATTGGGGATCACATCTCCTTTTCGCCAGAACTCGATATACTGTGAAATCCGAATAACGCCGTGAGAATCGTGACCGGTCAGATTGGCGCGAACGAGAAGTCGGCTGATATTCCTTGCTTCGGTGTTATCGCAGCCAATCGCGGCGAAGATTTTTCTGGAAAACTCTTCCAGTTCCGTAAATACAATGTTCATAGCTCGTTAAGAATTCGTTTTGGACTGAAATGATGATTAAAAAAATATTGGGTAGGGAGACAAACTGTAATGCATGTACATAAACTATTTCTGTGTGAAGAGCAACAAATTTTACTAAAACTGTTTCGGGAGAGTTGCTAATGATTGGAGAACCAGTGGAGCTGATTGTGCGGAAGCACTTCGAAAGGCCGTCAAGCGAGCAAGTCAAAATGTTCCAAGGCGTCCCAACGGGATTTGTCGTCGATGCCCAAAATGGGACCGGGGCCTTGGACTGGAGAATCAAGCCTCTTGATGCGAACATGCGATTTGCAGGCCCTGCCATGACGGCAGATGCTGAGCCTCGTGATTGTCTTCCTGTTCAGCCAGCAATAGCACTGTCTCGCCCTGGAGACGTTCTGGTGATATCAAATGGGGGCTATGACGGTGCCGCCGTCATCGGTGACAATGTGACTGCAATGGCGAGGAATCAGGGTCTTGCGGCAATCGTTACGGATGGATTGGTGCGGGATATTGAAGGAATTCTAGCAGCAGGTATTCCGGTATTTTGTTGTGGGGTTTCCCCTAATTCTCCTTATGCGCGCGGTCCGGGGCGAGTCGGCCTACCGATCGCGATTTCACGATCGGTAATACAGCCTGGAGATATGGTGGTTGGTGATGGCGACGGCGTAGTGGTGATCTCTAGAGGTGATATTGATAGAGTAATTTCAAGCCTTAAGACGTTGAAAGAAATAGAAGTCGAACTCGAATCGAAAATCAAAGAAGGTCTTTGTTACGCGCCCTGGGTGGATGATTACTTAAAGTCCGATAGGACACGATATCTAGATTGAATTCTTCTAGTTACTCAAGGGAAAAACGAGGCATTGTTAGTGGGCAGGTGAATTCTATAATCACCACAACTAAATTTATTGACCAGTAGATTTACATTCGATTCTCCGTATGTTCATTTACAGTTATATAAAATTGTTTTTGTAACGTTCGAGTTTAATTTTGAATTCTGGGTTGTCGACAACGTTGGGATCGACCAGAACAGACGGGGGCGTCCCGCGCTTGATAGAGAGGACGTGTTCGAGGTCCTGGGCACCGATCCCCGCGAAACACTGATCGGTCCAGCACAGCGCATGCGGGGTCAGGATCACATTATCCAGTGTCAGTAGAGGGTCGTCAGCATTGGGTGGCTCCGGATCGAAGACATCCAATCCTGCACCGGCGATGATGCCTGTTTTCAGCGCCTCGACGAGAGCATCCTGATCGACTACCGCACCTCGTGATGTATTGATCAGATAGGCGCTCGGTTTCATCAATTTGAGTCTCGCCTCGTTTACAAGATGCAGGGTTTCGGCGGACAGCGGGACATTGACCGAAAGGAAATCACTTTCACGAAACACCGTGTCAAGATCGGTGAGTTCGACGTTGAGCGCTGGCGCACTGGGCGTGTCTACGTAGGGATCATGAGCGATAAATCGCATATTAAGCGGGGCACAGAGCCGAAATACTTCGGCTCCGATGTTGCCGAGGCCGATCGATCCCAGTGTTCTGCCAACAAGGCCGATACCCATGTGATCCGAACGCTGGGCAAAGGTTTCCGGGCCGCTACGGACGAGTGCATCCTTAACCATAAGTTTCCCGGATAAGGCAAGGATGAAGGTCAGGATCGATGCGGCAACGGGTCGTCTAACACCATCGGGTGTGATGCTGACCCCAATGCCTGCTGCAGTGCAGGCTTCTACGTCAACCGTGTCATAACCGACGCCAAATCGCGTAACGAGCGTTAGCCGGCCATTTAGGGGGATGCTATCGGCGTCGAATTTCTCGAGCAAAAGTATCAACGCATCGAAGTCTTTCAGGGATTCGGCCGTCATCCGACCGCCGACGCCGTTCACATAGGCAGACTCAATATCTGGGGCGTTGGCGAGCGGTGACAGGTCGAACATCGGAAATACCGGTTCACCGTTATCGGTTTGGAATGTGCCTGAAAGAGCCACACGAAACCGATTGGCCTTGTTCATCACTTTTTCCTGCCTTTGTTTCGAGCACAGCCTTTACGTAACTGGTCGATGCCACGGCCGAGTGTCTGCTGATAGGCCAGTATATCCGTCTGGTAACAGATGACGTCATAGCCTTTACGAAAACACTCTATACCCTGTTTGGCAGAGACCACCAAGAATCCGAGTGCTTTGTCGTGCTTGTTGGCAGCACGCCTGATTCGACGCTCTGCTCTTATGTAGTCGGGATGATCGAATTGTCCAGGGATGCCCATTGAAGCGCTGAGATCGAAGTGACCGATCCAGATGCAGTCCACACCTGATACAGCAGCAATTTCATCCACGTTCTTGAGACCTTCCACCGTTTCGATTAAAGCGGCCATCGCGATTCGACGATTGGCTGCAGCGAGGGCAGCGGCTGGTATCTTAGGTGCATAGCCGTCATGGGCAACACCCAATGCGATGCCACGGTGCCCGCGAGGTGGATAGCTCATATGTTGGATGATGTCCTGTGCTTCTTCGGCTGAAGCCACCATGGGCAGTATCAGGCCGTCGGCTCCCACGTCAAGAACCCGTGCCATATGATGGTAATTTTTCGATGGTGGCCGAATCAACGAGGGCAGTTCGGCAGCTCTAAGACTGGTGATAATGCGCTTGATCTCAGAGATTCCGAAACCGGAATGTTCCATGTCGACAAACACAAAATCGATATTGACGGCCTTCAAAATCTGTCCTATGCCAGGTGTCGAAAACTCGAACAATAGGTGGCCGACTTTGAGTTTGCTGGAGGCAAACAATCGTTTCATATTGGGTCTGGCCAATTGGTTCTCCTTCTTTTAGCGGGACGGATGTGTGGCGGTGGTAAATATCTAAGGGGCCATCGCATCAAAGTATCGGGCCAGATGAAGGATAGCAGCACCTGGCAATTCAATTCACGCGCTGACAGCAGCGGGCCAGAACGGGCAATTTTGTAACTCGCTCCCGCACGGGATACATGGTTTTTAATGCTTGCCGTTATAGCGACTCCAAGGTCACAATCGTCATGAAACTGGCACCGGGCAAGTGCGGACGCGTAATTTTATGCGACCTGGTGCGATGCATCATTGGAAGAGATCAGAGAAGCGAGGGAAAGATGAAAACACATACCGCGATGGACGAGGTCAAACGCTGCCTTGGTAATATTGAGCGTTTCGATGATCAAGTAAATGCGTTTATTACAGTGCTTTCGGACACTGCGCTGGAAGAGGCTCAGCGCGCGGATGAAGACTACGAACGTGGCGGCGGGCAAGGACTGCTGGCCGGTGTCCCTATCTCAGTCAAGGATTGTATAGACGTAGCCGGCTTCAGGTGCACAAACGGTTCCCTTTTCTTTCAGGACCATGTGCCGGAAAAAGACGCTTTGATCGTTCAGCGCTTGCGGAGAGCCGGCGCTGTAATTGTCGGTAAGACCAATCTTCATGAATTTGCTTATGGTTCGACGACCCAGAATCCGCACTATGGCCCGACCCGTAATCCGTGGGACCTAACACGAATTCCTAGCGGATCGAGTGGTGGAGCAGGCGCTTCGTTGGCGGCCGATATGTGCGTGGGTGCCGTGGGTTCGGATACCGGCGGTTCGGTGCGTACCCCAGCTGCGATCAACGGGGTCAGCGGGTTGCGACCGTCCATGGGGTCGATTCCGATGACAGGAAGCTTTACCCGAATCTGTCCTGCAATCGACACAGTCGGCCCTCTAGGAAAATCAGTGGACATCGTGGCTCGGATGTTCGGGGTCATGGCCGGTTATGACGACGACGACCTCTACTCGGTTCGCCATTCCTGGGACGATGCTCTTAGCCAGATGACTGATGGTATCGCGGGGTTGCGAATCGGTGTCCCACGACGTTTTTTCTTTGAGGACCTCGCATCGGGGATAGCAGAAGCAGTTGAAGAGGCTGCGACGCAGATGATTGAACTTGGGGCGGTGATCACCGAAATCGAACTAGAGGGTGCGGACAGTGCTCAACAGGCCGTGATGCCAATGGTGTGGGCTGACGCCTACGAGTACCACCGCGAACGGGCTGAGGGCAACCCGGAGCTATTCGGCCAGGACGTGTTGGATCGAATCCTACTGGGTCAGGATGTCTCTGGCAGGGACTACGCAGCCGCACTACGGGCCCGCGAACGGTGGAACCGGGTCATCGACCGGGCGTTGCAGGAAGTAGACGTCATTCTCACGCCAACAACTCCCAGGGCCGCGCCATTGATCGAGTCGAGTACCGATATGTTGGCCACCACCCATCACTTGACGCGATTCACTTACCTGTTTTCTTGGGCTGGCCTGCCTGGGCTGTCGATCCCTTGCGGGTTTACAGCCGACGGACTGCCCATCGGCATGTTGTTAAACGGTCGCCCCTATGAAGAGGGTGCACTGTTCCGGATTGGGTCGATTTATCAGGCTGGCACGGACTGGCACCAACGAAGGCCGCCGTTGTTGTCGGAAGGCGCCTGACAAAATCTCACTGAATTTCCAATCCAAAAGGACCGAACATGAAAGTCTTGATAACGGGGGGTACTGGATTTATAGGCGCTAGGCTGGCGCGCGCATTGCTGGAGAGAGGTGTATTGATCGGGGTTACGGGTAATGAAGAGCCCATCGATGAGCTGCTTCTCTTTGACTCGGTTGATGTACCCGGACTTTTTGGGAAGAAAGAGGGGGACATTGTGATTCGTCGCGCTGTCGGAGACATTTCGGACCGGGAGACAGTGAGAGGTCTGATCGACCGTGACGACATCTCGGTATTTCACCTCGCATCAGTCGTCAGTGGCGGCGGGGAGAAAGATTTCGATCTCGCAATGCGGGTCAACCTCGATGGCGGGCGGTATCTACTCGAAGCACTGCGGGCACGAGATGGTCTACAGCGAATCGTATTTGCCAGTTCGATCGCTGTGTTTGGGGGTGCCGGAATGCCCAGCCGTGTCGGCGATACGGTTAAGCAGGCGCCTCAAACGACATACGGCATCACGAAGGCGGTTCTAGAACTACTGATTAACGACTACACCCGCAAAGGCTTTCTAGACGGACGTAGCGCTCGGTTACCCACTGTGATCATCCGACCCGGCAAGCCGAACCTGGCAGCATCAAGTTTTGTCAGTGGCGTTTTTCGCGAGCCATTGAATGGCGTTGATTTTAACTTGCCGGTACCGCTTGATACGGTGATGCCTGTGCTGGGCTATCGTGCAATAGTTCAAAATCTGATTGAACTGCACGAAGTCGACGGTGGGCGGTTGAGCGATGATCGAGCGGTTGGGCTACCAAGCCATACTGTTACAGTCCAGCAGATGATCGATGCCTTGCAAGCCGCCAGTGGTGCTCGTCTGTTGGGGAAAATCTTTGTAAAGCCAGATCCGTTTATTGTAGGGATCTGCCGTACTTGGCCCCAGGACTGTGAGAGTGACCGAGCAATGCAACTCGGATTACAGAAAGAAGAAAGTCTGGAGGAGATTGTTCGATACTACATTGACGATTATCTCCGAGGTTAACTAATAGGGAGTCAATTGACGCATGAACGACAGTAAACGCAGACGCAGTTCAGAGTGGTTTGGCAAGGCCGACAAGGACGGATTTACCCACCGCAGCTGGATGAAAAACCAAGGGGTCCCAGATGATCAATTCGACGGTCGGCCCGTCATCGGGATCTGCAACACCTGGTCCGAGTTGACCCCCTGTAACGGTCATTTTCGAGAATTGGCCGAGAAGGTGAAGCGGGGGGTTTTGGAGGCGGGGGGATTTCCCCTCGAGTTCCCAGTTACCTCTACCGGTGAAACATTGATGCGGCCCACAGCCATGCTGTTTCGTAATTTAGTCAGCATGGATGTCGAGGAATCAATTCGTGCCAACCCGATCGATGGGGTGGTACTTCTGGTTGGCTGTGACAAGACGACGCCGGCTCTTCTCATGGGCGCGGCCAGTTGTGGTGTCCCGACACTGGCTTTATCTGGCGGGCCGATGCTGAATGGCGTGTACCGCGGCGAGCGCATCGGATCGGGGACCCATGTCTGGAAATTCGATGCCATGGTCAAAGCGGGGGAGATCACGCTAGAGGACTTTCTCGGGGCCGAGGCGTGCAACGCGCGATCTTCAGGACATTGTATGACGATGGGTACGGCATCGACGATGGCCAGCATGGTGGAAGCGCTAGGTATAGGCCTGCCCACGAACGCGGCAATTCCTGCTGCCGACTCAAGGCGCAAGACTTTGGCACAAATTGTAGGTCGGCGAATTGTGGGGATGGTCCACGAAGATATTACGATCACAAAAATCCTAAACCGGGAAGCGTTTGAAAATGCGATTCGAGTCAATGCGGCCATTGGAGGTTCGACTAACGCAGTCATTCATTTGATGGCCATAGCGGGCCGGCTTGGGATCAAACTGTCGCTCGAGGATTGGGATACCTTGGGGCGCGAGATCCCTTGCCTCGTGAATCTGATGCCGTCGGGCGAATACCTGATGGAGGATTTTTATTACGCCGGCGGTCTACCGGTGGTTCTCCGAGAGCTCGGTACTCATGACTGTTTGCACAAAGACGCCCTTACCGCGAATGGCCAGACCATCTGGGAAAATGTAAAAGACGCCGAGTGTTACGACCGCAAGGTCATTTTCCCATTTGAAGATCCGTTCAAACCTGTTGGCGGTATCGCAGTGTTACGTGGAAACCTGGCACCTGGCGGGGCAGTAATTAAGCCATCTGCTGCATCCCCGGAGTTAATGAAGCATCGAGGAAGAGCGGTGGTGTTCGAATCCATAGAAGATTACAAGGCCCGAATTGATGCCCCCGACCTTGATATCGATGAAACCTGCATCATGGTTCTAAAAAATTGCGGACCGAAAGGTTACCCAGGGATGGCAGAAGTTGGCAATATGGCCTTACCGGCAAAGATATTGAAAAAAGGGATTACCGATATGGTGCGTATCTCCGACGCTCGCATGAGCGGAACGGCGTACGGCACGGTCGTGCTTCACGTGGTGCCAGAGGCGGCGGCTGGTGGCCCGCTGGCCTTGATTCGAAGTGGCGACATGATTGAAGTTGATGTCCCAGGGCGTTCTATACATGTCGAACTTCCGGACGAAGAGCTGGAGACACGAAAAAAGGAGTGGGAGCCGGCGGAACTCGAATCAAACCGGGGCTACGTTCGCCTCTACATCGAGCACGTGAACCAGGCGGATAAAGGTTGCGATTTAGATTTTTTGATTGGTCAGAGCGGTGCGGCAGTCCCTCGGGAGAGTCACTAGCTGCTCGGTGTCCGCAACAGGAGTACATGTAAGTGGAATACTCCAAGGTCCGGGTAGTTGATACTCATACTGGAGGTGAGCCGACTCGCATCGTGGTGTCGGGGGGGCCGGAACTCGGGTCAGGAACGTTAGCCGAACGCCGGGTGATTTTTCGCGATCAGTTCGATGATTTTCGGTCGGCAGTAATCAGCGAGCCCCGAGGAAGCGACGTCTGGGTTGGTGGCATCCTTTGTTCTCCTATCAATCCAAAAGCGGTTGCCGGAATTGTGTTTTTCAACAATGTCGGCGTTCTGAACATGTGTGGACACGGCATGATCGGCCTAACGGTGACGTTGTCCTACCTGGAACGCATTGGACCTGGGACCCATTTGATAGAGACCCCCGTCGGGGATGTCAGTGTCCGACTGGGGGCAGATGGCCAAGTCACGGTAACCAACGTTGCAAGTTATCGATATCTTGCTGATGTCGTTGTGGATGTGCCTGGCGAGAGGTCAGTAAAGGGCGATATCGCTTGGGGCGGAAACTGGTTTTTCTTGGTAGAGGAACATCGAGAAGAGATCAAACTCGACAACACAAGTCGGTTGACCGATTTTGCCACCAGAATACGCAATAGCCTTGAAGAAAACCAGATTACGGGGGCAGGGGGCGCGGTCATTGACCACATTGAATTATTCGGCGCTGGTGATCCGGGTACGAACAGCCGGAATTTTGTTCTGTGTCCAGGCGGCGCGTACGATCGGTCACCTTGCGGAACGGGAAGCAGCGCAAAAATCGCCTGCTTAATGGCAGACGGAAAGCTTCAATCGAGTGAAATTTGGCGTCAGCAGAGTATCGTTGGCAGTGTCTTTGAGATTAAGGGTACCTGGGTGGGAGACCACGTAATAACAGAGATTGTTGGCAGCGCGTTTGTCAACGCAGAGGCCACCTTAATCTTCGATCCAAGAGATCCATTTCGGATGGGTATTCGATGTTAAATGCCTCGCAGGTGGTCTGCACAAATTGATGGTCAAATAGTTGGCGACGTTTATACACAATAAAAAAGGACGGTCTCTAGGGGATGAATATTAAGAGAATATCGGTGTACCAAGTTGATTTGCCCCTCGTCGAAGGGCGTTACACCTGGGCTGACGGGAAATTTGTGGAAACGTTTGATTCTACGATTGTCGAAATCGAAACACACGACGGTCTATGTGGCCTTGGCGAAGTTTGCCCTCTGGGGCCTTTTTATCTCCCCGCTTTTGGCGCTGGTGCGCGAACCGGTATCGGCGAGCTTGCCCAGCATCTGATCAATCAACCGGCGACACATATTGGTCACATTCAAAGCATTATGGATCAGGCCCTTTTGGGTCATCCGTACGTCAAGTCGGCAATCGATATGGCGTGTTGGGATCTGCTCGGCAAAGAAACGGGCAAACCGCTCTGGGCTCTGCTTGGGGGAAAGTTCGGCGATTCGGTCTCACTTTATCGAGCAATAAGCCAACGCTCAGAGGAAGAAATGGTTTCCAATGTCGCTCTCTACCGTGAGCAGGGTTATAGAAAGTTTCAACTGAAAGTGGGTGGTGATCCATCCGATGATGTGGGACGCATTCGATCGACAGCAGCATTGCTAAATGTGGGAGAGATTCTCGTTGCTGACGCGAACACTGGCTGGACTGCTGCCGATGCGATTCGGGTTGCGAACGCAGTTTCGGATCTAGATGTGTTTATCGAACAGCCATGTTCAAGTTACGAACAGTGCCGTTCTGTACGGGAACGAATTTCGCTGCCGCTCATACTGGATGAAAATATAGATGGACTTGATATGTTGCTTCGCGCTTACAGCGACCGTGCGATGGACGTGGTCAATCTAAAGATCTCGAAAGTTGGGGGCATCTCCAAGGCGCGGCAGATGCGGGATCTTTGCGTTTCCCTTGGTATTCCGATGACGATCGAAGACAGCTGGGGTGGCGATATCGTTACTGCGGCGATAGCACACCTTGCACACTCGACACCAGAGGCTTTTCGGTTTTCATCGACCGATTTCAATAGTTATCTCACGATTTCCAACGCACATGGGGGGCCAAGAAGAGATCATGGGACGATGCAAGCATCCGATGCCCCAGGCCTGGGGGTGGAATTGAATAGAGAAGCGGTGTCAAACCCCGTTGCCGTGTACGAATCGTAGCTCAGATTCTGGACTTGCCAATCACGGTCAACGGTGATTCGAAGTTTTGTTAATGGCTAACGGCCAAGCGCTGAAGTACGTTCTCGTCGATGTCGACCCCGAGCCCTGGCCCCGACGGTACTGGCAGGTGTCCATTTTCTAACCGAAATTCGGTCTGGAGCAAGTCATCTCGAATGGGGTTTGGCGTACGGTCGAACTCGACCATAGGCTCGTTTTGCAAGACAATTGGATTGGCAGTATGGGGAGAGGGGGGGATCGTAGCGATGGCTTGCAGCGCTGCTGTGACCGCGATACCCGAGCCCCAGACATGCGGCAGAATCGATTTGTTGAAAGTTGCCGCCATAGCAGAAATTTTCTGCCATTCAGTGAACCCGCCCGCACAACAAAGATCAGGCTGCACGATATCTACACAATCTTCGATCAAGTCTCGAAACCCGTACCGTGTAAATTCACATTCACCTCCCGCAATTGGGATATCTAGGGCAGTTCGTACCTGCCGATAACCGACACGGTCTTCGGGCGTGACGGGTTCTTCGAACCACAGGATTTGACTGTTTCTCAGCCGCCGACCCATACGAATCGCAGTCGTCGCGGTATAGGCATGGTTGGCATCGATCATTAACGGAAAATCCGGGCCAAAAATCTCTCGAACGAGATCCACTCGTTGTCCGTCTGTCTCAATCGGTAGGAGTCCCACCTTTATTTTGATCGCTTGAAGGCCCGATTCTTTGAGTTTTTGCGCTTCGCTTTCGAGCGCCCGCATCATTTTCGGTGTATCGGCGAAGAAATCCGGGTAGTAGCATCCAGTACCGTAGGCCTTAATCTGATCTCGAAAGGCTCCACCGAGTAGGGCGTGCACGGGACGACCAAGAGACTTGCCCATAATATCCCAGAGGGCGATGTCAATTGCGCTAAGCGCCTCAACGTAAGTGCCTTTTTGACCGAAATCTCGACTGAACGCATAAAGCTCTTCAAATGTACGGATGGGAGTATCGGCAGGAGAATTGATAAGTCTGGGAGCCAGTACATCATTAATGCAGGACGCGACCGGTTCAGGCGGACCATACTGACCACCTTCACCCCATCCTACGATTCCGTCATAGGTCGAGATACGAACCAATAGGCTATTGCGGTCAGTGAATCGAGCTTGGGAAGAATAGAACGGTTCACGTAAAGGACTTCGCAGAATATAAGTTTGAATTTTCTCGATTTTCATCGAAAGCACTTTACTAACGTTTTATCTCGACTATCTGAGGTTTAGCTGTGATTCGGGAGAAGTCCTTCGGCGATCGCAGTTTTGAAATGAGCCATGGTCTTTGCAACCCCCTCTTCTAGTGGTGTGTACGGAATCTCACCGAGTAGAGTATGTAATTCGGCGTCTGTTGCGCCCTTTGGAAATGGCAATGCAGTGTCTTCATGCGTGATGCTCGCCTCGGGCGTAACAGACTTAATGGCAGCAACCACTTCACTCATGTGCGCGACAGAGCCCCCTATGTTGAAGACGCGGGCATCGTGTTGTTGGATTTTGGCTGCTTGGATGAGTATTTTTGCAACATCATCGACGTATTGAAATCCACAGTAACCGCCAAAACTGATGTGGTAATCCTCATTTCGTACTGCAGCGAGCATTGCGGCGGTGGGGGTCGATGTCATACCTTGGTCGCGCCCTGGTCCGTAGACGGTATATGGGCGAAGGCCGATGCTGGCGATGTGATCGTCCTGCCAGTAGACAGCTGCAGTGCCTTCGTTCGCTTGCTTGTATACGCCATAAAGGGTTTGTGGATGTAGCGAAGAATCATGTTGCAAAAGTTCAGTCGAATAAAAATCCCTGTCGCCATAGACCGCTATGCTGCTGGCATAGACGAGTTGGTTGATGCCCGCTTCCTTGGCCGCTTCAAACATGTTTGCGGTACCGACCACATTGACTGCAGCACCGAGCGGCGGGTCTGCCTTACAAAAAGGAACTTGAAGGGCGCCCAGGTGAATGATATGAGTCGCGCCTGATTCTGATACCGATCGCTTGACAGTATCGGTATCGGTGACATCCCCTGCAATGAATCGGATGTTAACCAGTTCTTTGTCAGTCATGACGAGTTTAGGTCGGTGCTGATTCGAGCTGAGGTCAAAAACGGTAACGCCAGCGTTTGACTGCACCAGATTGCGGACAACCCAGGCGCCAATGCAACCCATTGCGCCGGTGACAAAGAAATGTTCATTACTCATCGGGGGTCCTCGCTGGTTTCGCCTTAGGACATGGTTTGCGATTGCTGAAGGAGAGATACTCCTCGATTAGGGTGCTGGCTGCAACCGATGCAGGCGTAGAAATCACGGAAGAATGTAATCTAGGTCGATCTTCTGACAATCTTGTAGGGCGAGGGTATAGTGCGCCCCGGCCATTATCTCCATTTTTTTATGACGCAGCCATAGCGGGTATTTCCTGAGCGGGAAAAAACTTTTTGGACCGAGGTTTCCGGCGGCAAGATTTTGGTTTAGCCCTTTCATTTGGATCACCAATTACGGTCGCAGATACCATCGTTCCTGGCTGAGCAGCGCGAAACGGGCAAGGGATGGACGGGGCAACATTGTGAACGAAAGTGTGAAACATCGGTCGAATTGGTTCTACGGTTGGACAATTGTTGCTATCTGTACGGTGACCATGACGCTTGCCTATGGAGTGCGTCATTCGTTTGGCGTTTTCTTTCCGCCGATATTAGATGAGTTTGGATGGAGTCGAGGCAGCACTGCTGTGATGCTGTCTATTCATCTATTTGTGTACGGCAGTGTCGCGCCGTTTGCGGGGGCCCTCAGCGATCGTTGGCGGGCCAAACGAATGATTTTGTTCGGCGCACTCGTTATGGCCCTAGCAACAGCAAGTTGTGGTTTTGCCTCCGAGTTGTGGCATTTCTACGTTATTTTTGGAATCTTCACGCCGATTGGCCTGGCTTTTGTCGGCTCTCCTTTAATTAACCCGACCATTACCAATTGGTTCTATAAGTTCCGGGGTATAGCGTTTAGTTTGGCGCAAATGGGAGGCGGACTCAGTTTTATTTATGCCATCTATGCGGAATCTATGATCTCAGCTTTTGGGTGGAGGAAAGCTTATTTCGTACTCGGTGTTACGCTATTTGTGATCTTGGTTCCGATGCTTTTTCGCTTCTATGTATACCATCCAAGAGAGAGACGCTTGGAGGCGTTTGGTATAGAAGGCGGAAAACCCGATCTAGGTCAGCGCCCGGGGAAAATAGAGAAAAAATTCAGTTGGACCTTAAAACAGGCGAGCCGTACTTATCAGTTATGGTTGCTTGTAATCTCGCAAACTTTGTTCTGGGGGGTCGGTTGCTACATGCTACTTGCACATCAGGTTAAGTTTGCTCAAGACATGGGCTATAGCGCTATGTTTGCAGCATCGACTTTCGGATTTTTTGGTATTTCCATGGTGATAGGTCAGGTCAGTGCATCGATTTCGGACAAGATTGGAAGAGAATCGACTTTGGTTTTGGGTTGTGTCCTCGCAATTGGATCGGTATTTATTTTGACTCTGATTAGAGACTCTTCGAATCCTTGGATGTTGTACGCATACGCGATCGGATTTGGATTGGGCGCCGGCCTTCAGGCCCCCACGCTTTTTGTGGGCGCATCAGATCTTTTTTCCGGACGTCACTTTGGCGCAATAAATGGACTGATCTTGGGCGGCATGGGTGTCGGAGGCGCGGCCGGTCCATGGGTGGGTGGATACATCCATGATCTTTTTGGTAGCTATCGATACGCCTTTGGACTTTCTATGTTGTGCTTTGGGATATCAGCCATCGCTTTCGTGATCGCAGCACCAAGGCGCCAATTGCGGCATCCATCCATCCATCCCGTTTCATCCGGATAACTGCGGCAGTCACTTCTTAGTGCGCGCGATGAAACTCCCAGTGCGCTGAAATAAACACAGTGCAATCCGAGCCGAAGTTGAACCTCCAGTTTATCGTTTCGAGAATAAAGAGTGGCTTTTATCGTTAGAATCTATGTGCTTTCGACTACGGTTTGTTGCTGGATGCCGAGGCCTTCGACACTGAGGCGAACCCTATCTCCGGCCTGCAAATAGATGGGTGGTTTCATGCCTTGACCAACCCCAGGTGGTGTGCCGGTCGCAATGACATCTCCTGCTTGCAAACTCATACACTGGCTGAGGTAGGAAACAATTTTACTTACCGGAAAAATCATCGTACGGGTGTTGCCATCCTGATGGCGTTTATTATTGACTTCTAACCACAGATCTAGATTTTGCGGGTCAGGGACGTCGTCCCGGGTTACCAACCAGGGGCCGATGGGCCCATAGGTATCGCCTGATTTCCCCTTAATCCATTGGCCACCTTGCTCCAGTTGCCATTGCCGTTCAGAGACGTCATTGACGATGCAATAGCCGGCAACATGATCGAGCGCGTCCTCTTCCGAAACATATTTGGTGTGCGCCCCCATAACGACGCCAAGCTCTACTTCCCAGTCGGTCTTGACCGATCCGCGAATCAATTCGATGTCGTCATCGGGTCCCGAGATGGAACTGGTGGTTTTCATGAACACAATCGGTTCGGTCGGAATGGGCATACCGGTTTCTTTCGCATGATCGGAGTAATTAAGACCGATACAGACAAATTTACCAATCCGGCCGACACAAGGCCCAAGACGGGGATTGCCCTCAACGCGGGGGAGGTCGGTTGGATCTACCGATGCAATCTGCTCTAACTTACCTGCTTCGATGATCGCCGGGGAAATATCGTCTACTATGGATGACAAATCTCGAATGCCGCCTTGGTCATCGAGCATGCCGGGCTTTTCAGCACCCACTTCTCCGTATCGCAGTAATTTCATAACACTTCTCTCGCCCTGTGGTTATGTGGTTATAAGAAGACGGCGTGGTGGTTCGTTAGGCAAACTGCATCGATAATGACAGCCACGCGTCATTGCTATTGTATTCAATTACGCCGAAAACGGCGAATTGGATCGCTAAATAATTAGGCAATTCCTGAGTCCAATTTCAACTGAGTCGTAGTCTCCAGACCCGAACAGCGTTGACGCCTGGGGCCTGTAGTGCTCTTCTGGAGAACTGTTGGTTGAATAGTGAACGTGACATAAGAGCTCCCTTGTGCCGAGTTCACCGACAATCAGGCGCAGTAAACTACAATCTTCGGTTGACAAACCATAGACGATAGAGAATCAGAAGATGAACCAGGAATTTTCAAATCAGGTGGCGTTGGTGACAGGGGGTTCGCGTGGGATTGGACGGGCCATTAGCGTCGCGCTCGGGCAGGCCGGGGCAAAAGTTGCCGTGAATTATGTACACGATGACGCAGCGGCGCGTTCAACGTTATCCGAGATCGAAGGCGCAGGCGGCAGCGGTGCAACCTACCAGGCAGATGTTGCAAATGAGGCAGCTGTCAAAAAAATGGTCATAGATATCGAGCGGACCCTTGGGCCGATAGAGACGCTAGTGACCAGCGCGGGTGTTGTGACTGCGCAGAATCACCGGGAGCTGACTTTTGAAAAGTATCGAGAAATGATGACAACGAATGTTGATGGGACATTCTTACCAATTGTGGCGGTTAAAGACGGGATGATAGAGCGAGGCGCCGGAAGTATCGTTTGCATTACATCGATTGCGGGATTACTCGCGCGGCCCAACATGATCTCATACAGTATCTCGAAAGCGGCGGTGATCGGATTGATTCGGAGTTTTGCTGCCGCCTTGGGACCCGAGGTCCGAGTAAACGGTGTGGCACCAGGACTCATTCAAACTGATATGACCCAGGGGATGGATCCGTCGTTAAAAACGGAGATGAAGGAAGAGGCGTTTCTAAAAAGGCTCGGAGTTCCCGAAGATATCTCGGAGGCGGTTCTGTTTTTGGTGTCTGACCGTGCGAGCTTTATTTCGGGCCAGACGTTTGTGGTCGACGGCGGGCGGGCGACTTTACCCTGAATAACCCCGTGTTTTTAATGATTTGAGTCTTCCTCGACGCCAGACCGGAACTGCATTGCCACTGCAGGCGGTTCTAGTCAGCATTGTTATGCACTCATTTTGGGGCGGCAATCCCGTGGCTGTTAAGTTTGGCCTGCTTGTTTTTCCTCCCATGTGGAGCGCCTTCATTCGCTTTGTTATCGGAATAATTTGTATTGCCGCCTGGGCTGCGTTTCGTGGAATTCCGATGTGGCCGAAGAAGGGGGAGTGGCGTCTGTTGATTCTGCTCGGAGTCCTGTTTGTAATACAGATGGGCACCTTGAATATCGGATTCGACCTTACCAAGGGTTCCATCGCTGCGATTCTAATTTCTACCAATCCGTTGTTTGCAGCCTTCGCCGCTCACTTCGTGATCGTTGGCGATCGCTTGAGTGTTCGTAAGATCGCGGGACTCATTATTGCGTTTGGTGGCGTCGCTATAGTACTGCTGGGCGGTGTCAGCCTTGAAAGCCTGAACCCCATCGGGTTGGGTGGTGTGGTGGTGCTCCTGAGTTCAGCTCTACTGGGGATGCGACTGGTGTTCATGGCTCGGGTGCAGCAGGAGATTTCCGGTGTACGTGTGGTGCTCTGGCAGATGATCGTGTCGTTGCCGCTCTTCGCTTTCGCCGGTGCAGCATTCGAGACCATTCGATGGGAAAACTTGGCTTTTGCGCCGATCGCCGGGTTACTTTACCAGGGGGTCGTGATCGCTGGGTTAGGTTTCATGGTGATCTCCTATTTATTAAGCCGTTATACGCCGAGCGTGATTACAAGTTTCAACTTTGTGTCTCCCATCTCGGGCGTGTTGCTGAGTGCCCTCTTGTTGGGTGACGAAATCACCCCCGCTATTCTTTGGGGTGTTGTATTTGTCGGTGCCGGGCTTTACTTTGTCTCTCGACCCAAAGCGATTCGAACTTGAGATCCGCGTTCAAAGGTTTGTTGGGCTCGAGGCGGGTGGAACGCTTAGCACCTTTCCCGGCTGACGGGTGCGGCACAGCACACATATACCGGCAGTCGTATGATCATGATCTCGCAATAAATCCACTTGTGCCAATCAGTCAAACAACATTCTAGACAAGGAGGCTCCGATGGCTATTAAGACTCACTATTTGTTCATCGCAAGCATGGATGTGGATCCGGATAAGGAGGATCTATTCAATGAGGTGTACGATACAGAGCATATTCCGAATCTGTATGAAGTTCCGGGTCTGGTATCTGTCACTCGACTGGTGAACCAACCCTTTACCATGGCGATTGGTGGTGAGTTGCGCTCGGTCGAGCCGGGTAGCGAACCCCGATATAGTGCCGTCTACGAGATTGAAAGCCCGGAAGTCATTGCCAGTCCAGAATGGGCGAAGGCAGTGGAGAAAGGCCGTTGGCCCACCGAGGTTCGCCCCTATACACGAAACCGCCAACATCGGTTACAGAAGGTGCTCAAAGCGGCAAAGTAGGGCAGGGTGCTGCGCTGAGTCAGTCAGGGTGACGCAGAAGTTAATCCATTTATACGACGCCGGCGCCTCCATCCATCGGTAGAATCGCGCCCGTCACCTGGCGTGACTCGTCAGATGCGAGGTATACGGCGAGAGGTGCGACCTCTTCCGGTTGGCTCGGGCCGAGTGGGGTCTTCGCTCGTATGGGGTCATCATCGGAGAGCAGCTGACGCACCCGGTCGGTCAGGATGACCCCGGGTGAAATTGCGTTGACTCGAATATTGGCATGCGCCCATTGCAGGGCAAGCGCACGGGTCAGCGCGGTTATACCTCCTTTTGCAGACGTGTAGGCATCGGCGCCCGCGGTACCTATGAGGGCTCGGATGGAGGCCGTGTTAATGACGGATCCACCACCCGATGCAACCAAATGTGGGATTCCATACCGGCAGCCGAGCACTGTTCCGAAGAGGTTCAGCCGGATCGCGTGCCAGAATTCCTCGAGTTCAATTTCGGTGATCCGCCCGTCATTCGAAGTGGCGCCACCGGCATTGTTGTAGATCACATCCAAGCCGTCGAAAGCTTTGATTGAGCGCTCGAAAGCGGTTTGCATGGCCTCGGGATCGCCTACGTCAGTATGGATCGGCAGGGCTTCGCCTCCGGTACTGCGGATTTCCTCGGCCAGTCCGTTGTTTTCCTCCAACTTAATGTCACACAGTGTCAGCCGGGCACCTTCCTTGGCAAATAACTTGGCCGCGGCGCGACCAATGCCGCTCGCGGATCCCGTGATCAGCGCTCGTTTGCCCTCCAATCTGCCCATCGTCACTCCGTTATCTGCTTTGACGCGTGGTCAGTATACAAAACGTTCAGCGGGAGAGAACGTAAACAGGATCGGCGACAATTTTTCAATCGCTGTCTAGATCGGTATTTGTGATCCATTTTTCTTGTTATCAAACGTTAGTTTGGACGGGTGGTCGGGATTAGAATTGTCCAGACTCTAGTAACGATAAGGAGGCGTCTCATGCCGGATTTCAATGTTCTTGCAACCAACCATACCAGCTTTACGGTCTCTAATTTGGATCGAACTGTTGCTTTCTTTAAAGATGCCTTAGGTTTTGAGGTCACTTCAAAGGCGCCCCGGGATCCCGCGCTTATCGAGCGCATCACCGGCGTTGAGGGTGCCAGTGTAATGATTGCCTATGTGCGAGGTCCGGGGCACAGCTTGGAATTGATTGAGTATGTGGGACCGAACGACCGCTCGGCGGTTTATCCTAGACCGTGTGACGTCGGATTCGCCCATGTTGCGTATGATGTAGATGATATCGATGCAGCCATTGGGGCATCATCTGAGCATAATGTTAAACCGATCGGACCGGTTACCGTTATCGATCAAGGCCCCAACCAGGGGAGCAAGGTGGCGTACCTTCGCGACCTTGATGGCATCACGATCGAATTTATCCAAAAGGCTGATGGCTCCTGATTCGAATGACGCTAGGGCTGCAGACAATTGTTGCGCCTTTTGCGCAATGCGTTGGAAGGCGGTAGGCTGGGCTCGCCCTTCAGCTGTCCAAAATGAACAGGAGAGAACATGACGAAAAGAACGATCGTAGTCACGGGTGCCTGCGGGTACATCGCGCAACGCATGTGGCCGGAACTCAGTGAACTTTACGACCTGGTCGCTGTGGATGTCGGGGAGGTGACGGGGGATGGAACGAAGTTACGGGACGTGCGAGTTTGTGACCTGACAGATCCGGATCGCAGCCACTACCTGGAACATTTCACTGGCGCGGATGCTGTGCTTCACTGTGCTTTTGTGAGTGCCGCTGGCCTGGATGCCACAACCTGGCAGAACAATAGCGATCAAAAATTCCAGGCGGAATATGCCAATGTGGGGATGGCCTATAACGTTTACCGTGCCGCGCAGGAGGCTGGAGTGCGGCGTGTGGTCGTCGCCAGTTCCAATCACGCAGCGGATTATTTCGAGCGCTTGATCTGGTCGGAACGGCTGGAGTTCGTGACCCCAGAAATGGCCCCGTACACGGATAACTTTTACGGTTGGTCCAAGGTCGCCTATGAACAATTGGGCTTTGTCTTCGCAACGGGTCAAGTAGAGGGTCGATCGCTCGAGGTTGTGCAACTGCGGATCGGTGGCCCCCGTGACGACGCAGACCTGGACAATGTGGCGCCCGGAGACCTGAAAAAAATGCACCGGGGGCTCGGCGCTTACTTGAGTCGTCGGGACCAAGTCCAATTGTTTGTTAAAAGTATTGAAGCGGAAGACATTGCTGATGCGAATGGGGTCCCATTCCAGATTTTCTACGGTGTCAGTGGAAATACCCACAACTTTTGGAGCATTGTGAATGCCCGTCGTGTGATTGGGTATCAGCCGCAGGACAACAGCCAGATCAATTTTGCCGACCGGATTGCAGAAATTGCCCGTGAGGGGAAAAGGTGAAGATTGCCGAGATCGAGACGATTCCGCTTGCCATACCGTTCACTCATGGCGGGAAGCCCGCGGGATGGGGTGGGAAGGCATGGACATCACTCAGTATCCTTCTGGTCAAGGTCACCACCGAGACGGGCTTGACCGGCTATGGGGAAGCGTTCAGTTATAACTGTCTTGGCCCAGTTCGGGCCGCTTTAGACGACATGGTGGTGCCCATCATCATCGGCCAGGAAGTTGACGACATCGGTGCTTTTCTTGGTGAGGTACAGCAAAAATTGCATCTGTTTGGGCGCTACGGCATTGTGATGTTTGCGTTGTCTGGCCTCGATATCGCGTTGTGGGACATCGCGGCGAAGAGCAAAAATATACCCCTTTGGCAACTGTTGGGCGAAAGGCAGCGGGATCGATTGCCCGCATACGCGAGCCTCTATCGGTACGGAGAGCCTGAGATTGTTGCAGAGCGTTGCAGTCAGGCGATCGGGGAAGGTTATGGCTGGATCAAATTGCACGAAACCGAGAACCGGGAAGTGGCCGCGGCTCGACAAACAGTCGGAGAAGGCTTCCCCATCATGCTCGATACCAATTGCCCTTGGGCAGAGGCCGAAGCACACGAGCGGGCCGCGTCTTTACGTCAGTACGGACTCTACTGGCTGGAAGAGCCCATATTTCCACCGGAGAACTTTAAAGCACTCGCAACCCTTCAGGAGAAATTCGATATTCCGATTGCTGCCGGGGAGAATGCCTGTACTTCGTTTGAATTCGAGAAGATGTTTGAAGTGAAGGCGGTTCGCTACGCCCAGCCCAGTGTCACCAAGGTGGGGGGCGTCACAGAACTCAGGAAGGTGGCATCGCAGTGTTCAGTTGCCGGCGTTCACTTGATGCCGCACTCGCCTTATTTTGGACCGGGATTTCTGGCGACTTTGCATCTTGCGGCGCTTGAGCCGGCGAACTGCATGATCGAGCGTTTTTACCTTACCCCAGAAGCGAGTCTTTACGGGAAGTGGATCGATCCAACTGCGGGTGCATTTGATCTCCCCGAGGGCCCAGGCCTTGGGCTGCTTCCCGATCCCGATGTCATTCGGGAATACCGAGTGGGGGTATAGAGGCGCCCTCCTTAGATACTCATTCGATAGTAGTCAACGGCGTTTGATCGAAAGAGTTTGTCACGGTCATCGCGGGAATAATCAGAAACGATCTCTTTGAATCCGCGATAGATGTCATTGAACGTTGCACACAGTCGATCCACCGGAAAGTTGCTCGCAAACATACATCGATTCACACCGAATATAGAAATCGTATCTCTCACCACGTTGCGATTAGATGCCACTGTCCAAGGTTGACCCGGTAGGCCTAACCCGGAGATCTTGACCGCGGTGTTGGGCTCCACTGCCAATAATTCCAGTGCGTCTCGCCATGGGGTGGGACCATCTCGATTCCGGTCACCAGGCAGGCCGGTGTGGTTCAAAATGATTGTGGTCTGCGGGAAATCTCGGGCCAGCTCGGCGGCCTGGTCTAGATGCCAGAACGGCACCTGGAGATCGAAAGAGAATTCGTAATTGGGCAGGCGGGCAAAACCGTCCCGCCATCTGGGGTCGTCCATCGAGCCGGCCCCGCCTCTTTTTGCGCCGTGGGCGGCGGGGGATGCAGCGGGTTTATGCCGTACGCCACGCACGTTGGGGCTGGCTGCATGGGCACGCAATACGTCTTCGATGTCCTCCCGCTCAAGCCGCGCCTGCGCCACGACGACGAGCGGGTGGCGGCACTCAGGGGCGATGGTGTCGAGCCAGCGGGTTTCAGCGACCGGATCACTCGGATCCCATTCGGCCTCGATGTGAACAGAACCGACGACGTCGTAACCGGCGCTGTCGCGATCATAATCTTCGGGCAGGTAGTTGTTACAGATCTCTCGGTAGTCGCCGTAGCGAAAAGCGATACGCGGGTCGTCACACAGCCACGGGTGATAATTTCGGGAAAGATCCCACAGATGCCGATGGGCGTCGACGATCTGCACACGCTATCGATCGCGCTCGGTGTGCGGGGTGACGCTGGGGTCTTTCTCGCTGATCCGTTTCTCGATACTGCCGATGTGATCAAAATCGTAACTGCTGGTTTGAAGGTCCAGGACCCGGTCGGTCGCCCATTCCTCGTCTGCATCGAGTGCACTGGCGACGAAATAATGTCCGGCCAACAAAATGCCCCATGGCACCATAATCCAGAAATTCCACCAGT
>CAJXWH010000005.1 GCA_913062915.1 uncultured Acidiferrobacteraceae bacterium
ATTCCGAAATGCTGAGGTGTCACATGCTCGTCCAGGCGATACCTATGGATCATTTGTTTTCCTAGATGGCCGCGTGATCCTTCCGCAAAAACCGTGTATTTGGCGCGCAGTTCCATTCCCGGCTCAAAGGTATTCTTCCGGGTTCCGTCCGTTGCAATGCCCATATCGCCCGTGGCAACACCAACAACACGATCTTCTTCATCAATCAGAACCTCGCTGGCTGAAAATCCAGGATAAATTTCTACGCCCAGTGTTTCGGCTTGTTTGCCGAGCCACCGCACCAAGCGACCGAGGCTGCCAATGTAGTTACCGTAGTTGTGCATCGGCCGCGGTGCGAACGAATTGGGCCACCGAAGAGCTTTATGGGGGCTTGTATAGAAGTAGATCTCGTCACGAGATACCGGTGTCTGCAGCGGCGCACCCATGGATGGCCAGTCCGGGAACAGTTCATCTAACGCGGTGGTTTCAATAACAGCACCGGATAGGATATGCGCTCCGACTTCCGAGCCTTTTTCTAGTACCACGACGGCCAACGGATGCTCGTTCTCGCTGGATAGTTGCATCAAGCGGCAGGCCGTCGCGAGACCCGCTGGCCCCGCACCAATGACAACGACATCGACATCCATGGATTCGCGATCAGAGGATACAGTCTGGTCGTTCATAGCTTTTCCAGCGCCCGGGTTGATAGATCGTCGAAGGGTAACGTTTCGAAGGAATAGGGGGAAGTCCCCTAGTGGATTATTTCTGCTATAAAACGTCCTAACGGGGAGACAGGGACATCGATGGACCTAGCCGAACAAGCAGTCGTCGTGACGGGGGCGGGATCGGGCATGGGCAAGGCCACAGCCTGCAGGCTTGCGCGTCGTAATGCCCTAGTGGCGGCGCTTGATATCGCGGCAAAGCCGGTCCTAGCGCTGGCTCAAGAACTCGGCGGGCTTGGTATCGAATGCGATGTAGGGAGCGAATCGTCGGTTCGAACGGCGATTCAAAGAGTTGTCGCGGAGTTTGGGCCACCCCGGGTGCTGGTCAATTGCGCCGGGATCGCCGCGGCCCAACGGATATCTGGACGTAAAGGTCCCCATGATTTGGGTCTCTTTCAGAAAGTGATTCGTACCAATCTTGTCGGCACGTTTAATATGATGCGTCTCGTAGCCGAGGAGATGAAGCAGCTGGACCCGGTCGGCGAAAGCGGTGCGCGCGGAGTCATGATCAATACGGCTTCTGTGGCTGCCTATGAAGGCCAAATCGGACAGGCCGCTTATAGCGCCTCCAAAGGCGGAGTGGTTGCGTTAACTTTACCGGCAGCGCGCGAGTTGGCGCAATTCGGAATCCGTGTGGTTACGGTAGCGCCCGGGCTCATCGGTACTCCTATGTTGCACGCCATGCCGGAGGAAGTGCAGGCCTCTCTGGCGAGTCAGGTACCGTTTCCCCGCCGATTAGGCAGCGCCGATGAATTCGCTGCGTTAGTTGAACATATCATAGACAATGAGATGCTGAATGGGGAAGTCATACGGCTTGATGGCGCGATACGTTTGCAGCCGGAGTAACGAGCCTATCTGGCAGTTGCAGATCTGCCGTGTTAGATTCCGGTAATACCAACAAGGAGAAGAAGATTATGAGGAAGACAGTCTTTGCATTGATAGCCGCAGTTTTGATCTTGAGCGGATGTGCGACGCTATCAGATACAACAGATCGAGCTTGTGACTCGGTTGTGCTTAACTGGTTGTGCGGTGATTCCTAGAATTGCAGAAAAATGAAGAAAAAGAAACCCCGCTGCGGCGGGGTTTCTTTTTATTTGTAAAAAAATTACGGGCTGCCGAGAGTATACGCCTGTTCCCGGAGTTTAAATTTTTGTACTTTACCGGTTGAAGTCTTGGGCAAGTCTCCGAAAACAATTGTTTTCGGAGACTTGTAGTGGGCCATATTGTTGCGGCAAAACTCGATTAGAGCCTGTTCGTCAACACGGTCAGCTGATGATTTCAAGGTTACAAATGCACAGGGGGTCTCACCCCATTGATCGTCGGGACGCGCTACGACGGCCGCTTCCAGCACAGCCGGGTGCCTATAGAGAACATCCTCGATCTCGATAGAAGAGACATTTTCACCGCCGGAGATGATGATGTCTTTCGAACGATCCTTAAGTTGAATGTAACGATCAGCATGAGTGACACCGAGATCACCGGAGTGAAACCAGCCTCCGGCAAATGCTTCTTCGGTGGCTTTTGCATTTTTTAGATAACCCTTCATGACTACGTTACCCCGGAACATAGCTTCACCCATACTGGAGCCATCGGTTGCAACGGGGTCCAGGGTATCCGGGTTTAAAATCTGTAGTTCCTCGAGTGCGTGATAGGGGACACCTTGCCGAGATTTGACCTTCGCCTGTTCTTCTAGCGGCAGTTGGTCCCACTCTCGATGCCATGCACAAATGACAGCCGGGCCATAGGTTTCTGTTAGTCCATATACGTGGGTCATAGAGAATCCCGCCTCTTCCATGGCGGCGAGCACAGCAGCGGGTGGTGGTGCAGCGGCTGTCATCACATGAACGGTATGTTGAAGTGCTCGCTTTTCTTCAGCCGACGCGTTGACGACGAAATTGAGTACTACCGGTGCAGCGCAAAAATGAGTTACTCCATAATCCGCGATCGCTGAGTAGATATTTGCCGCATCCACCTTACGCAGGCAGACGCTTGTTCCGGCGACTGCCGCCAGAGACCAAGGGAAACACCAGCCGTTGCAATGGAACATCGGCAGCGTCCAGAGATAGACGGGGTGGTGCCCCATGTCCCAGCCGACCAGATTGCTGAGCGAATTGAGATACGCGCCTCGGTGATGGTAGACCACCCCTTTGGGATCACCGGTTGTTCCAGAGGTATAGTTGAGAGAGATGGCGTCCCACTCGTCGCTGGGGAAGTTCGCGGCATAGTCTGGATCACCTTCAGCAAGAAATTCATCATACAAAATGGAGCCCAATCGTTCGCCGCCTGGCCCCTCGGAGTCGTCGATGTCGACCACCAAGGGATTACTTTTGCACTGATGGAGCGCCTCCTGGATGACGGGTGCGAACTCGGTATCTGTCAACAGAACCTTGGCTTCGCCGTGATCGAGGATGTAGGCTAGGCTGGCCGCATCCAGTCTGATGTTTAACGCATTCAATACGGCTCCTGTCATGGGTACACCAAAATGAGCCTCGAACAACTCAGGGATATTTGGCGCCATCACGGCCACCGTATCGCCACGCCCAATGCCTCGATCAGTAAGTGCCGAGGCCAGTCGCCGGCACCGTTGTGCAGTCTCAGACCAACTGCGGCGGGTTTGCCCATGAATCATGGCCGGGTGTTCGGGAAAGACACGGGCTGTTCGGGAAAGAAATGACAATGGAGACAGCGGCACATAATTGGCCGGGTTCTTGTCTAGTCCGGTATCAAAAATAGTCGTCATAGGTCACCAATGCTTGTCGCTATTGCGCTGTGCGGTAAAGAGATACAGCGCAGGCTAGGCTGAGCCGAGCTAGAAGGAAAAGGATAACAATTATGCACCAGGGAACAATTCGCCAACTATAGGCGAGGGCAGGGCTACACCGAGACGCGCAAGTTCGAACCGGGCTCTATCAGGATAATCCGAGGTGACACCATTGACCCCCCAACGAGAAAGCCGCGCAATATCCGTGGGATCGTTGACAGTCCATGTGTGTACCTCGAGTCCCGCCCGATGTGCGCGTTGGACCCGAGGTTCGGTTAGATCGAGATAGTTAGGGCCCCAGTAGCGACCACCCGCTTGTTGAACCGCCAACGCCAGATCGCCATTGAAATTCACGGGATCGAATCCAGCCAGCCATGGAGAGGTATTTAGGTCGTTAACCGCCACTGTATTGAAGTCGGGTTGTTCGGACGTGAGATAACCGGTTGGCACCGTAGGTTCCTGGTCCTGGACGGCTTGCAATACATGCCAGTCAAAGGATTGCACCCAGGTTTTATTTAGCCACCCAATTTCATCGACTTCTTTCAGTAACAGCGTTGCAAATTTCGATGGGGGCGGCGACCAATCGGGATTTCGCGGGTCAATTTTCACTTCAATATTGAGCAGCATCTGATCCGCACCAAGCCGACGCAGCACCTCAGCAAGCTGAGGAAGGGTAGGGATTCGCTGTTCGTGAACAGGTCTTTGGTGAGGAAAACCGCGCCCATAGAGTGTCCTGGCATCTAAACAACCGACGTCGAATTGTTGCAGTTCCATTACAGACATGCCGTAGAGTCGTTCATCAAAGCGGGTAACCCAGGTACCGTTTGGGTTTCGCGTAATGGCGGGGTTCAATCGGGGATCATGATGGATGACAATTCTATGGTCGGAACTCACGTTGATATCCAGCTCGAGAGCTGTTACGCCAAAGCGCAAGGCAGTTTCAAAGCCGGCTAGGGTGTTTTCAGGGGCATGTCCGCGAGCGCCCCGATGACCGTGGATAGCTGTGCAATACATTATGCCGGTAGGCTTCCGGTTATTATGGACAGCGCTTGATTACTGCGGATGACGAGTGAATGAGCAACACTATAGCAATTTCAGCGCCCGAATCGCCTACGACGTCGGACCGAGAGTAAGCCGATGGATGAAACGAACGCCAGCGAAAATAAAAGGGTAGAGAATTGGTTGCGGATTAGAGGGTTTGATCTGTTTGCGGTGATGGATCCCGCACGGTGGCCGGAACCACTGAGGGAATCCTTTCGGACCTTAGATATCAACCTGCCTATGGGTACTCGAATTGTATTGCTGGGATCCGTCGGCCGTACCCTCTGGGAGATCGTTCGTCGGGACCATTGGCAGGATTCGGATCCAATCGACCGATACTCCATTAGGATCGTTGAGGAGCTCAGAAAGCTGCACTGGCACGGTCAAAAGATCGAATGGCTGCATCCCGGGCCATGCCCGATTCCAATTCAACGGCTCTGCCGACAGGCAGGCTGGAGTCATCCTTCACTACTGGGATTGGACATCCATGCGCAGTTTGGAACATGGTTCGCTTGCCGGGCAGTCATTGTGGTTTCCCGATCAATCGAATGCACGCCACGCGAGTCGAGTCGTTCACCTTGTGAATCGTGCTTGGAAAAACCCTGTCGTTCGCATTGCCCATCGGGTGCTGTCACTGATATAGAAGCATTCGGGTTGATGGCCTGTGGTTCGTATCGATTGGCGAAAGAATCCAACTGTGCCCATTTGTGTTTGTCGCGGTTGGCCTGCCCAATCGGTACCTCTCAGCGTTATTCAGATGTACAACTTGACTATCACGGGGCGCTTTCATTGACGAGTTTACAGGCAGTCCGTGAACAAGCCGAATAGGATTTTCGGCATTTCCTAGCCGTTAATTGCTAGCCGGTTGTAGGCTGTCTCGGTACAATGGATTGTGCGATCGGCAAAATTCTGGTTGACCTCGTAGCAGAAGTTTCCACGCTATTTATGGTTTGCCCCAGCCATAGCACGGGCACGAGGATAGACGCGATCGCACAAATTAATTCGGGGGATAGAGGTAAGAAGGATGTTTAAGAGCACGGAGTGTATTGCAGATATTGATCCACAGTTGGCGCAAGCTATCGAAGACGAAAAGCGGCGACAGGAAGAACATATTGAGTTGATTGCATCAGAGAACTACACAAGCCCACGCGTCCTCGAAGCGCAAGGCTCGGTACTGACTAATAAATACGCGGAGGGATATCCAGGTCGACGATACTACGGGGGCTGCGAACACGTGGATGTTGTGGAACAGTTGGCAATCGACCGTGCAAAGAAGTTGTTTGGTGCTGCCTACGTTAACGTTCAACCGCACTCGGGCTCTCAGGCCAATGCCGCGGTTTACATGGCGCTTTTAGAACCTGGAGATCATGTACTTGGTATGAGTCTTGCGCACGGTGGCCACCTTACACACGGCGCTAAAGTCAACTTTTCAGGAAAGTTATACGACGCGGTGCAATATGGTCTGGACGAGTCAACAGGTGAGATTGCATACCAACAAGTGGAAGTTCTTGCTAGAGAGCATCAGCCGAAGATGATTATGGCCGGTTTTTCAGCGTACAGCCGGGTGGTTGACTGGCAGCGATTTCGTGAGATTTCGGATGCGGTGGGTGCTTACTTGGTCGTAGATATGGCCCACGTAGCAGGACTTGTTGCAGTTGGCCTTTACCCAAGTCCGGTGTCGATCGCTGACGTGACAACGACCACGACGCATAAGACGCTGCGGGGCGCCCGAGGCGGCATGATTATGGCGCGAGAGAACCAAGAGATTGAGAAAAAGTTGAGTTCACTTGTTTTTCCCGGAACTCAGGGAGGTCCTCTGATGCACGCGATTGCAGGGAAGGCCATCGCATTTCAGGAGGCTTTAGATCCCTCTTTTCGTAAGTATCAGAAGCAGGTACTTGCCAACGCACAGACGATGGCATCTACGTTTATGGAGCGGGGGTATTCTGTGGTTTCCGGTGGTACCGATAACCATTTGTTTTTGCTGGATTTAATCGACAAGGATATTACGGGCAAGGACGCAGATGCAGCACTCGGCCGAGCGAACATCACGGTCAATAAGAACGCCGTTCCGAATGACCCGAGGTCTCCGTTCGTTACCAGTGGCTTGCGTATTGGAACGCCGGCCGGCACGACTCGGGGATTTAAAGAGAAAGAAATGAGTCAAATCGCCAATTGGATTTGTGACATCCTCGACCATTTGGGCGATGAATCAGTAGTCGACACGGTGCGGGGTAATGTCGAGGAGCTTTGTATCCGATTTCCGGTTTACCGCGAGGGATAGCGCAGAACGATGTGAATGGTAATGCGCCGGGAAGTCCTGCGCATGAGGTAGAGAAAGTCCAGAGCTCCTGGCGGAAAATCTGCAAGGCGGACTTCAATCGCAGAGCGATGATTCGATGTGGGCAGCACAGCCTGCGTCATATGGAAAACACTTCATAATGAAAAATAAGTACTCGATATTCAGCTTGGCGAGGAACGCGGTCACCTACCACGAAAACTGGCGTGAAGCTTGGCGCAGTCCGGAACCGAGGAAGGGCTACGATGTGATCGTGATCGGCGGTGGAGGGCATGGTTTAGCTACCGCTTACTATCTTGCGAGCGAACATGGTATCCGTAATGTCGCGGTGTTAGAGAAGAATTGGATCGGCGGCGGCAATACGGGCCGCAATACCACGATTGTCCGTTCGAACTACCTTTGGGACGAGTCGGCCCATCTTTATGAGAAGTCATTACGACTTTGGGAAGGCTTGAGTCAAAAGCTTAATTACAACGTAATGTTCAGTCAAAGAGGGGTGATGAATCTGGGTCATACATTGCAGGATATGCGGGACATTGAACGCCGCTCGAATGCCAACTACTTAAACGGGATTGACAGTGAGGTGTTAAGGCCCGAACAGATTCGACAAATTGTTCCGATTATGAATACCTCGCCCCATGCCCGTTACCCGGTATTGGGCGCATCTTTTCAACGGCGCGGGGGAGTTGCTCGTCATGATGCGGTCGCGTGGGGATTTGCACGTGCCGCGGATAGAGAAGGTGTCGACATTCTTCAAAATTGTGAAGTGACCGGAATTCTTCGGCACAATGGCGCTGTGACAGGGGTCGAAACAAATCGCGGCAGAATACAAGCAAAGAAAGTTGGTGTAGTCGTGGCGGGGCATTCGAGTGTCATTGCCTCTATGGCTGGACTCAGACTTCCTATTGAAAGTCACCCGCTACAGGCGTTGGTTTCAGAACCGCTGAAACCCATACTGCATACCGTCGTAATGTCCAATGCGGTACACGGTTATATCAGCCAATCCGACAAAGGCGAATTGGTCATAGGAGCTGGTGTTGACTCCTACACTGGGTATGGACAAAGAGGTAGCTTTTCGGTTGTCGAAGGCAATATCGGCGCGATTGTCGAACTGTTTCCGGTGTTTAGTCGAGTTCGAATGTTGCGACAGTGGGGCGGCATTGTCGATGTATGTCCAGACGCGTGCCCAATCATCGGCAAGACGCCTATTCGAGGCCTCTATTTCAACTGTGGGTGGGGCACCGGCGGCTTCAAGGCCACGCCCGGCTCAGGGTGGGTTTTCGCCCACACCATTGCCCGCGGTGAACCACACTCGCTCAATGCCGCGTTCACCCTTGAGCGGTTCAGCACGGGAGCGCTCATCGACGAACATGGCGCTGCGGGTGTAGCGCACTGACTAGAAGCGATAAAGATGCTGGAAATTAATTGTCCCTGGTGCGGGCCACGAGACCAGATCGAGTTTAGCTGCGGTGGCGAAGCCCATATCGTTCGCCCGCTTGAGCCAGAGAACCTATCGGATGACGATTGGGCAGATTACCTTTTTTACCGCAAGAACCCCGAAGGGCGCCACCATGAACAATGGTGCCACACGGCCGGTTGTCGAAAGTGGTTCAATGCGATTCGAAATACCGTGACCTATCAGTTCGAAACGGTCTATCGGATTGGGGAAGATCTACCGGAGAAGACCAGCAGATGAGTCGTTCGTTGCGAGTAGCAAATGGTGGCAGCATCCGCCGTACGCGGCTGTTGTCGTTTTCGTTCAACGGCACACTGTATTCGGGCTTCGAAGGAGATACGTTGGCATCCGCATTGCTTGCCAATAATGTGCGCACGGTACATCGGAGTTTCAAATATCATCGGCCAAGGGGAGTCGTGGGCAGCGGTGCAGAAGAACCAAATTCAATAGTCCAAGTGGGCAGTGGCTCGAAGGCGACACCTAATTTGCGTGCGACGCAAATTGAACTTTACGATGGTTTGACTGCTCGATCAGTATCGGGTTGGCCGAGCCTACGTGTTGATCTCTATGCGTTGAATGGCCTGTTGGGTCGTTTATTGCCGGCGGGTTTTTATTACAAAACATTTATGCGGCCTCGCTTTCTTTGGAGTTGGTACGAGCATTTCATACGAAAAGCAGCTGGCCTGGGGCAGGCGCCCCGCGAGGCCGACTTAGATCACTACGATAAATTAAACATTCATTGTGATGTCCTTATCGTCGGAGGGGGGCCGACGGGCCTCATGGCGGCGCGGGCGGCGGGTCGTGCGGGTGCCAGGGTGATCATGGCCGACGAACAGGCGGAAATGGGAGGAAGCCTTCTTTCAAGTACGGCCTCAATTGGCGGCAAGAAGCCAGGCGATTGGGTTGAAACCGTTGTCAGTGAACTTACTCGGATGCCAGAAGTCATTCTACTTCCTCGCAGTACAGTCACCGGATATTACGATCACAATTTCCTTGTGATTAACGAGCGCCGTACGGATCATCTGGAGCGACCAGATCCAAGGCTTCGTCGCGAGCGAATCTGGCGAGTCCGGGCAAGTCAGGTGGTATTAGCAACTGGTGCGATAGAAAGGCCACTGGTTTTTTCAAATAATGATAAACCGGGCGTGATGCTGGCATCGGCGGTTTCTACATACCTCGTTCGTTACGGCGTTCTACCCGGACGGAAAATTGTTTTTTTTACCAACAATGATTCGGCTTACCAAACAGTCTTGCAACTTGTGGATGCGGGTATGGAGGTGGTTGCGGTTGTGGATGTCCGGTCCGACCCTCAGGGTGATCTCATTCAGCAAGTACGTTCGGCAGGCGTCCCTATATTCGAAGGACACGTGGTAGTCGACGTGCGCGGAGGAACCAGTGGATTAAGAATGGTTTTGATTGCCAGAGTTAATAAGACGCTGGATGAAATACTAAGCCACAAGGGCGAGCTTCGTTGCGATGTCCTTGCGGTTTCGGGAGGTTGGAATCCAGTGGTTCACCTGCACGCGCAATCTGGGGGTAAACCGGTGTTTAACGAGGAGTGTGCTAGCTTTTTACCGGGTCCATCGGTACAGAATGAGCGATCTGCAGGGGCCGGAAATGGAACCTTCGGTCTCGCTGACTGCTTGCGTGAAGGGGCGGAAGCCGGCCGACGTGCGGCACAAGACGCAGGGCTAACTGGCGATGGCAGTGTCGATATCCCTAAGGTCGAGAGCCATGTAGAAGGGTCGTTGCATCCAATCTGGGTCGTTCCTAATGGTTTGGCTGAAGGGCGCGGCGGAAAAAAGTTCGTTGATTTGCAGAATGATACGACCGTAGCGGATATTCGACTCGCCGCACGGGAGGGATATCGTTCTGTTGAACACCTCAAGAGATATACGGCTCTTGGGTTTGGCACGGACCAGGGAAAACTGGGGAACATTAATGGTATGGCGATCCTTGCGGATGTGCTGGGGCAGGCTCCGGGGAAAATAGGGACGACAACTTTTCGCCCGAACTACACGCCTGTTACTTTTGGTGCGATTGCGGGGCGGGAGATTGGCTCAACTTTCTTCGATCCAACACGAAAGACAGCGGTTCATCAATGGCATGTGGAAAACGGGGCTGAATTCGAAGACGTCGGACAATGGAAAAGACCGTGGTACTACCCGTTGCCGGGAGAGACGATGAACGAAGCTGTGCGCCGGGAGTGTTTGGCGACTCGGGAGAGTCTGGGGATATTGGATGCATCAACGCTTGGCAAGATCGAGATTCGAGGCCCCGACTCCGCGGAATTTCTGAATCGAATCTACACAAATTCTTGGTTAACGCTTGAAATTGGGCGCTGCCGGTACGGGTTGATGTTGGGTGAGGACGGCATGGTAATGGATGATGGTGTCACGTCGCGAATTGGAGAGGATCATTACCTGATGACTACCACGACCGGTGGCGCAGCCCACGTACTGGCCTGGATGGAACGATGGCTGCAGACGGAGTGGCCACACCTCAGGGTCTATCTGACGTCTGTGACAGATCATTGGTTTGTAACGAGTGTAGCGGGCCCAAATAGCCGTGAGATTCTTACGAAGCTTTGCACCGATATCGATTTTTCCGCCGATGCTTTCCCATTTATGTCTGTTCGGGCAGGTACTGTTGCCGGAATCCCGGCCCGTGTTTATCGAATCAGTTTCAGCGGTGAGCTGGCATACGAGATTAACGTGTCTGCCAATTATGGTCGCAGCCTCTGGCAGGCAATAATGACTGCTGGCCAGTCATTGAATATTACGCCCTATGGCACGGAGGCAATGCATGTGTTGCGCGCCGAAAAAGGCTATATCATCGTGGGTCAGGATACCGATGGTTCAGTGACGCCAGGTGACCTCGGCATGGATTGGATTGTGTCAAATGGCAAGGATTGTATTGGGAAGCGCTCGTTGTCCCGCCAAGATACTCGACGGGAAAATCGGAAACAGCTGGTCGGCCTTACGACTGTCGATCCGACGTTGGTATTACCGGAGGGTGCACAGTTGCTGAATGAGCCGGCGAAAGAATTTCCGGCCCCTATGGTTGGGCACGTGACATCCAGTTATTTTAGTCCATCCCTCCGGCATTCGATTGCATTGGCGCTGGTCAAAGGGGGCCGGAGCCGAGAGGGTAGCATGGTCTATGCGCAGTTAATTGATGGGCGCGTAATTCCCGCGACAATTGGACAACCAAAATTTTTTGACCCGGAAAATCAACGCCAGAAGGTGTAAGCGTACGTATTTAAAAAATGAACAAAAACCCAATTCGATCGTTTCAAACTTCGGCCCAGCGTCGGCTTACGGATAGCGGGTAGAGCTTCATCGTGAATCATCCCAAGATCACAGCGGTATCTCCGTTGGTAGAACATGTCGACGTTTCCAGTCAACTTGGGATAAACGGGTGGCGTGGGGTCGAATTGGAAGAGCTCGCATTTTGTATTCATCTGAACTTGCGTTGTGATCCATCAGATTCCCAAGCACTTACGGCAGCCTCAACAGCCTTGGGTGTCGCATTGCCGTTGCGCCCTAATACCTTTCATGAGGCATCGGACATACGAATACACTGGCTTGGGCCGGACGAATGGTTGGTAGTAGCCCCCACGACTGACATACACCTAGTCGACAAGATCGTTTCGGCATGGACAGGGTTCCATCATTCAGTGACGGACATCACAGGGGGGCAAACCGTAGTTCGAATACAGGGAGACAGGGCGCGCGAATTATTCAACCATGGCTGTACCCTAGATTTACATCATAGGGTATTTAAGGTAGGTCAATGCGCGCAGTCGTTGTTGGCCCACGTGCCGGTTCTGATCAGTCGCAGAGTTGATGACGCGAACGGAACCTGTCGATTCGATATCGTTGTTCGTCGTAGTTATGCCGATTACCTGGCGAAATGGCTGGCGGATAGTGCTGAGGAAATCGGTTTTGTGAATCGACTGGGAAACTCGCAACAACCGACTTCTTCGAACAATAGAAGTCAGGTCTCATCTGCAAGTAAATAGATTTATTTGTGGACTAGGGGAAGTGTGAGGGTTAAGAGGTTACGCGATCTTTGGGTGTACCCGTTTCAAGGAATACTTCAATATTTTCTATTACGCGAAACCCCATTTCATCTCGGGCTTCCGTCGTTGCTGTTCCCACGTGAGGAGACAGCACCACGTTTTTCATCATTAGGGCGGGATTAACCTCCGGCTCGTTTTCGTAAACGTCCAGTCCAGCACCAGAGATGATGCCGTCTCGCAGGGCGCGTATCAAAGCATCCTCATCGACCACGCCTCCTCTAGCAGCGTTAATCAATATACTGGTGGGTTTCATTGTCCGAAACGCTTCATCATTGATAAGATGGTGGGTCTCGGCTGTGAGTGGACAGTGGATTGAGACAATGTCCGCAAGCGCGAGCAGTTCATATAGCTCAGGACAGTAGCGAGCCTCGAATTCTTTCTCGGCGACGCGATCTCGATTTCGATTGTAGTAAATAACAGGCATACGAAACGCCCGAACACGGCGGGCTACGGCTTTACCGATGCCACCAAGTCCTATGATCCCGACTGTTTTCCCCCAGACTCTAAGGCCACATAAGGGATCGTCGACTTTAAATCCTTGCCAGTTGCCACACCGCACAATGTTGTCCAGATCAATAAGCCGTCGGCAGACGGAGATCATCAGCCCAATTGTGAGATCTGCTGTGTCCTCTGCTACGACGTCTGGCGTATTGCTGACCTGGATACCGCGCTTTGTGGCGGCTGAAATGTCAATATGTTGAGTACCTGCACTAATGGTTGCGATCAGTTTGATGCTTTCCGGGAGCCTCGAAATTAAATCTGCATCGATAGCATCAAAACCGGAGGGGCAAAGTGCAGTGGCACCTTCACACTGCTTTACGATCTCTGCCGGAGTTAGAATTCGATCCGTTGGATTTAGCCTCGCATCGAATCGTTCAGCAATTGCTTGTTGTGCAGTTGGTGTCCAGCTTCGTGTTACCACCACGACAGGTTTTGTCATCTTTCCATCTCAGTGGTCCAATAGGCCTATTGTAAATCGAATAAGTGTTTAGGACTTAGTTTCAGCGGTTGGCGTTGTCAACTGCGATAGTTGTTTGGGCGCTCGTAAAAACAGGGCAACGAATGCCAAGAGTATTGGTAGGATTGTCAAACTGCGAAGAGTGATGTCATAAGACCCGGTGGAATCTAAAGCAATTGCAAGAGGGAGCGGACCCAGCGATGCGCCGACAATGACTATCATTTGACCGAATCCCTGAATGCTGCCCAAATGTTTTCGCCCAAAGTATTTCGGCCACATAAATGCAACAAACGTCATAGTCACGGCGTTATTTATGCCAAAGATTAACGCATAGATAATCGCCCCAGACATGCCAGTAACCAGAGTGACAGAAAATAGTGACGCCACCATGATGATGAGGCCGCCAGAAAGCATCCATTCGGTTCGAAAGTGATCGAGCATTCGACCGACGATCGGCATCGTAATCGCTGCCGTGATTCCGGTAATTGTAAACATAGAAGCTGCGTTCTGCGCCGAGAGTCCATGTTCCATCAAGATACCTTTGTTCTCTACATGAAGCGCAGTTACCAGCATCGAAAGTGTGAAAAGGCTTCCCGTGATGATGTAAAAAGCTGGCGTACGCAACGCTGCAGTGCGGGTTATTCCAGTGATCGTGGTAGAACTGAGTGAGTCGTCCGTTGCGATAACACCGTCCGGTGCGAGGCCGACTTGTTCTGGTTTGTTGTAGGCGAATAGAAGGATCGGTGGCAGCAAAATGATCCAGGTGCTAATTCCTAACCATATCCACGTCTCGCGCCAACCGATGGCCTCGATTAACCATTGGCACAAGGGAGGATGAATTGCTATCGAAATTGGAAAACCTAGGGACATGATGCCAAGAGCGAAACCGCGTTTGCGAACAAACCACTGCGAGACCATGTTGTTGCAATTCAGCATCAGCGAGCCTTGACCGAGGAACCGTAACAAACCGAATCCAATTGCCACATAGATCCAATTAGATGCAAAGCTGAATAACACGCACGCTGAACCCAGCGCCAGCGTCAGTATCCAGAGCATGCGTACCGGGCCGACCTTGTCAATAAGACTGCCGAGCTTGGGTAACAGAAAGGCGGCCATCAACGTCGCAACGCCGTAGGCTGCAGCAAGGGAGGTGCGGGTTAATCCCAGCTCCCGCGATAGAGGGTCAAAAAACAGGCCAATCAGATGAGATTGCCCGGGCCCGCTGCCAAACATCACAATTGCGGCGACGGGAAGAATAACCCAGCCATAGAACACTCTACGACTCAGAGTTTGAAACAGAGAGCGCCGAAGTCCAGTAAGCATCGAACGATTAGTGAGGAGCGCGAGGTGCAGCGATGAATTTGATCGTTGATCCTTGGACTTTACAAATTCCGCCCAAAGTCCAGCAAGGACTCAATCAGTGGTCGAGGTGTCTCAATTGGAAGCATATGCCCTGCTTCTTTTATATCCACTCGTTGTGCGTTAGGAATCCGCTCTATCAGGCTATCAACCACATTGGCGTCGAAAAACACACGATCGTTTAAGCCCATAACGATTAGAACCGGGCATGTGATCTTCTCGTATTCGATTTCCCAGTCGGCCGCACCCATATTCTTAAGTAAATTGTAAGTTCCAGATTGTTTATCAAGCGGCTGGTAGTCGGTGTCTGGCTGAATGAAATTCTTTCGGTTGGCAGCCAGCCAATCAGGGCCCCAGAGCAACGGCGTCATCATATCCGCCATAAGTTGCGGGCCCCCGACCTCCATGACGCGGACCACTGCGTCGTTAATCCAGGATATGCGAGGACCAATTTTTCGCAAGGTGTTTATAAGAACGAGTCCGTTTGCGGCGAGTCCGGCGAGATGTGCCTGGGCTGCGAACAGGCCGCCGATCGACAACCCCACCAAGATAGGCCTCGCAATCTCTAGCGTGTCGATAATTAGGCGCAGGTCTCCAGCGATCAGTGTGTCATTGAGCGTCTTTCCTTGGGAGAACGGGCTGTCGGGTTGGCCACGAAAGTTATAGGCCAGCGTGCCATAACCGGCATCACGAAGTGCTGGCCCAACTTCCGCCTGCCATTGTTGGGTGGTTCCAGAGACCGGGTTGACAAACACAAAGGTGGGCATGCCGGTGCCTGATGGAGAGTCACGTTCGTAGTACAGGCCATCATCGGGTCCGATTGTCAGATACGACATTTCGCTGCTCCTGAAAATTCTTTGTGATCATATCGTTTGTGGAGGCACTGACGGTACTGTATTTGCCTCTATGGTATGACCGTGGTGACGACTCGTACGAACGGCAGATAGACAATTTCCTAAGTTCACTGAATCCTATTGGTTCGAATTAGTCGGCGGGACTATACCCAGTAGGGATGGCTTCGTTAGAATAAACTTCATATTGCAGGTAACCAACCCACTTAAGAGAGAGTGAAAAACTAAGATGCAGTACGAGGCTCCCACTACAGTTGACCAGGCGGTCGCTTTGCTGAAAAATTCGGGAAATGCATCCAAAGTGCTGGCAGGAGGTACAGACTTACTAGTACAACTCCGATCGGGAATGATAGAACCCGAACTGATTGTGGATATCAAAAAGATTCCGGAGGTTCGATCAATTCTGAAAGAAGATGGAAAATTCCGAGTCGGTGCAGTGGTTACGGGTGCCGAACTTGGCGAACATGGAGACCTAAAGGCAGCTTGGCCCGGAGTAGTCGAAGCAGCCGAATTGATTGGTTCGACTCAAATTCAAGGTCGAGCTTCACTCGGCGGCAACCTCTGTAACGCTTCACCCGCTGCGGATGCGGTCCCCGCCCTTGTAGCGGCTGGCGCCATATGCATGATCGCAGGACCAAATGGACGCCGGGAACTGCCTGTGGGGGCGATATGTACGGGTCCCGGCCAGACCAGCCTGTCGCCCGGCGAATTTGTCGTATCGTTTTTATTTCCGATACCAAAACCACGATCCGGTGATGCTTATTTGCGTTTCATTCCCAGGACTGAGATGGATATTGCGGTGGTGGGTGTGGGGATTCATATTACCCTCGACGCCGAGAATGTTTGCGTGGATGCGCGGGTTGCTGTTGGTGCGGTGGCACCAACAGTTTTACTGGTAGAAGAATCAGCCGCGGCGCTGGTGGGAACGATGGTAGATGATGCTAGCATTGATAAGATGATTGCTGCCGTGCGTGATTCTTGCGACCCGATCGATGACAAACGCGGCACGGTGGTATATAGAACTCAAGTGGCAGGGGTACTGGCGGGGCGGGTATGCCGAATTGCTTTACAGCGAACAAGGAGGCATGAGTGAGTAAAGTTCATGTTTCGACAATCATCAACGATGATACCGTTGAGTTCTTATGTGAGTCCGAGCAGACATTACTCGATGTCTTGCGTGATGACCTACGATTAACAGGGAGTAAAGAGGGGTGTGCTTCTGGAGACTGTGGTGCCTGCAGCGTAATAATGGATGGTCGCTTGGTCTGCGCGTGCCTTTTGCTAGCGGCTGAGGCAGAAGGCAGCACCATAGAGACCATTGAGGGTATGGCAAACGGTTCTGATTTACATCCTCTGCAACAACAATTTCTTGATCATGCCGCTTTACAGTGTGGCGTGTGTACACCAGGATTTTTAATAGCCGCAAAGGCGTTGTTAGATCGGAACCCGGATCCCACTGAAACCGAAGTGAGATATTGGTTAGCAGGAAACCTATGTCGATGTACAGGTTATGACAAGATTGTTCGTGCGGTTTTAGATACTGCCGCTGAAACGAGGAATTGAAACATGGCAATCGTAACGAAGAGAGTCAGTGACGAACGAGAAGCTGAAGAACAAAACTTTAATTGGGTTGGGACACGGGCGGTTCGGCCGGATGGGGTCGATAAAGTGACGGGTAGGGCAAAGTTTGGAGCCGATCTCCATCTGCCGAATATGTTAGTCGGCAAGATGTTGCGAAGCCCACACGCACACGCCCGTATTCTGTCCATTGATATTTCTTCAGCAGAAAAATTACCCGGCGTGAAGGCCATCGTCACTCGAGAAGATTTTTCAGATCTCGCATCGGAGTTTGTCCCAGCGGGTGAAATGATGGTCAATTATCGGGATATCACCCGCAATGTCATGGCCCGGGAAAAGGTTCTTTATGAAGGCCATGCTCTTGCAGCAGTGGCTGCGGTCAACGCAATCGTCGCCCGGGAGGCGTTGGCGCTGATTCAGGTAGATTACGAAGTATTGCCACATGTACTCGATGTGGTAGAGGCCATGAAACCAGAGGCTGTCTTAATTCAAGAGGACTTGCTGACAGATGGCGCAGATCCTCCGGCTGACAAACCTTCGAATATCGCGAAACGCGTTGAGTTTGGACATGGAGATATAGAGACCGGTTTTGCTAAAGCGGATGTGATCGTTGAGCGAGAGTTCAATACCCGGCCGGTACATCAGGGTTATATCGAGCCGCATGCGTGTGTGGCGAGCGTTTCAGAGGATGGACAGGCAGAGCTTTGGTGTTCGACCCAAGGCCATTATGTCGTTCGCGGCCATTGCGCCCGTATTCTTGGGATGGACGTGGCTAAGCTTCGAGTGACGGCATCGGAGATCGGCGGTGGCTTCGGCGGTAAAACAGTAGTTTATCTTGAACCGGTCGCGTTAGCGCTGTCCCGTAAAGCTTGTCAGCCGGTCAAGATGGTGATGACCAGAGAAGAAGTATTTAAAGCTTCCGGTCCCGCATCAGGCGCCAACATGCGGGTCAAGATCGGGGCGACCCGTGATGGTCGAATTACTGCGGGCGAGGCAATTCTTCACTATCAGGCAGGCGCCTTCCAAGGCTCGCCCGTTCCGCCCGGCGCGCAGTGCGCATTTGCGCCTTACGACCTTGAGCATGTACGTGCTGTTGGCTTCGATGTTCTGGTCAATCGACCGAAGGTGGCTGCGTACCGGGCGCCAGGCGCACCTATATCTGAATACGCCGTGGAATCAGTGGTGGATGAGGTTGCCAAGAAGCTAAACATCGACCCAATTGAGTTTCGACTTAAAAATGCGTCGAGGGAAGGTACAAAGGCGTCTCATGGTCCGAAATTTGGGCCCATCGGTCTGGTTGAAACCTTGGAAGCCGCACAAGCACACGATCACTATCAGTCGCCATTGCAACCGGGTCAAGGCCGGGGAGTGGCGTCTGGTTATTGGTTTAATATCGGCGGACAATCGTCAGTCACGTTGAATACGAGCGAAGATGGAACGGTGGCTCTCGTCGTAGGGACCCCCGACATTGGCGGTTCTCGGGCGTCTCTTGGCATGATGGTCGCCGAGGAGCTCGGCGTCGAGCTCGACAAAGTTCGACCAATGATTGGTGATACCAGTAGTCTTGGTTACAACTTCCTGACGGGCGGCAGCCGAACCACCTTCGCCACTGGCAAAGTAGCGGTAGATGCGGCACGCGACCTCGTGAGTCAGTTGCGCGAGCGTGCAGCAAAAATATGGGATGTCCCGGTTGGCGATATCCTATGGCATAACGGCGAGGCCCTTCAAAAAAATGGTCGAGGCGGCCCAACTGAGACACTCAGTTTTCGAGATCTCGCTGAAAGCATGGGCAAAACGGGAGGGCCGTTGGTTGGCCAAGCCTCAGAGAACGTACAAGGTGCCGCGCCAAGCTTTGGCACTCATGTCGTCGATGTAGATGTCGACAGAGAAACAGGTCGAGTCGAAATTTTGCGCTATACAGTAGTACAGGACGCCGGAAAAGCCATACACCCCTCGTATGTTGAAGGACAGTACCAGGGCGGGGCAGTCCAAGGGATTGGGTGGGCGTTGAATGAAGAGTATATCTACGATTCGGAAGGGCGTCTTGAGAATGCTGGATTTCTTGATTATCGAATGCCAGTTTGTTCCGACGTACCCATGATTGATACGGTCATCGTCGAGGTACCCAATCCTGCGCATCCTTACGGTGTAAAAGGGGTAGGGGAAACTCCCATAGTGCCACCGTTGGCCGCGATCTCTAACGCGGTAGCGAATGCGCTAGGAATTCGATTTAGTGAGTTGCCGATGTCACCCCCCAGAGTTCTGGCTGCCATCGCAGCCGCTAGTAGTTCGAAATGACCAACCGGCATCTGAATTTATGGCGAAGGTGACGTTGACCGGTAACCTCCGGTTATATACAGCGGGTGTAACGGAATTAGAGATCAAAGCAAGCAATATTCGGGAACTGCTGCGAAATCTAGGTAAACAATATCCTGACTTAGCGGCCCAACTCACGGACGATCTCGCGGTCGCAATTGATGGGAAAATTTATCAAGATGACTGGTTTGCGGCCATTGGTCCCGACAGTGAGGTTCACTTAATGCCGCGGATTGGAGGTGGGTAACTCTGTTCATTGTGTGCTATTTCCCTTATTTGTTGTTTATTTCGAAACCATAACTGGGCAAGAAAGTTGGGGTGGAGTGGGAAGCCTCTCTATAGAAGTTCTGCATAAATCTGTGAGGTGTAGATATGGCCGCGGCAACAAAAACACATCGAACGTTGGAGTTCAGGAGAAAACCTTTAACCGTTCCATTTTGTAATCTTGAACGATTGTTCGATTCGCTCGAGCGACGAAATCTCGACGGGGTTGTTGTATCAACATCCTATAACGTATTTTACCTCTCAGGGTTCCATGGTATTGCTCACAAATCTGACGAGCCCCGACCATACGCAGTAATCCTATCTCGCCATTCGCCTGAACATCCAATTCTGATTATCGCCGACTACTATGTAGGCAGTCTCACCACTCAGCCAACTTGGATTAATGATGTTCGGTCTTTTCGTGGCGTGATGCTGCCGCTTGATTTGGCGGGTAAACCAGATGATATCGATCGCTTCGTACCCAACAAAGCTAAAGATGCTCCGTGGTTACCAGAGCTGCGTTCCAATTTCCATGAAAATATTGGCGATGCCTGCAGGCACGCGCTAGGAGATCTTGGACTTACGAATTCGCGGATAGCGTTTGATGAATTGAGATTCGGCCATCAACTTGGCGTGGATGGTGTTGATATCGTCGATGGCTATGATCCCTTGATGTACGCTCGAAGTGTTAAGACCAGCCAGGAAATCGGTTTGTTACAGCGAGCAACCCGACTCAATCAGATGGCAATTGAGCGTACTGTGTCAGCTTGGAACCGTGGTATGAGTTGGCGGGAGCTTAATCAGACCTACCATCAAAATGCTGTGGGATTGGGCGGATTTGTTCGAGATCCGGGAGCCATGGTTTGGGGGCACCCTCGTGGCGGAGATGCTGCTATTACGCTGCAGACAGGTCTCGAGGATTTCGAAGTTGAGACGGGATTGCATATTCTGTTCGACTGTCATGGGACATTAGATTCGTATTGTTGGGATGGGGGCAAGACTTGGGTGGTGGACAGCGAACCGAATATCCAAGCCAGACAGATTGCTAGAGCAACCGAGGAAGTTGCGGGTGATTTGTTGAATGCGATGCGCCCTGGTATCAAGGTGAGTGAACTTCAAGCTAGAGGCCGCTCAGTGTTTCGAAAGGCGGGTGTTCCCGATGCTGATAGTGCGATTATCTTTTTTCACGGATTGGGGCTCAGTCATATGGATCTTGAGCAGGTTTCTTCAGAGGGCATTCCAAACGCGGATTGGGCATTAGAGGAGGGTATGGTTGTACCACTGCACGTTTTATATCCGGGCGATGAAAATAATCGTATGTGGATAGAAGAAGTGGCGCACGTTACTACAGACGGTGCTACCCCTTTCTTTTCCTGGGGATTAAATCCATTAATTGGTTAGTTGTTTTTGGGAGGAGTACGTGAACTACTCTCTAATCTCATAGATTGGGTGAAAGAAATACTATTAAAGAAGAATCTTTCGCTACAGAGTAATCAGAAAGTTCCGACCGCCATCGACGCACATGAAGGACGAACGACGGTTCATTGAAGCCGCCGATTACTGTGGAAAAAAACAACGTAAGTACCGCGCCAAACAGTATGCGTGGAATTGCTTATATGCTGGTTTTCGCATGTTCGATGTCAGCAATGATTGCGGTTGTGCGACACGTTAGTCAAGAAATTCACCCGTTTGAGGCGGCATTTTTTCGTGCATTCTTTGGTTTTCTAGTGTTTGTTCCTATTTTGCTCAAAAGCGGGGTGGGAATTCTTAAAACTCAGAGAATTGGCCTGCATGGCATTCGCAGTCTCTTACACGTTATCTCTATCTTGTTGTTTTTCTACGGAGTTAGTGTGACTCCTTTGGCGAAGGCCATGTCGATCTCATTTTCAGCTCCTTTGTTTGCTTCGGTGCTTGCAATGGTGTTGCTTGGAGAAGTGTTGCGTGTCAATAGGCTATTCGCCCTATTGATGGGGTTCGTTGGGGTCCTGGTGGTACTGCGGCCCGGCTTTTTGGATGTCAATATGGGGTTGCTCGCAATTTTAGGCGCCGCTGTCGCCTGGGGTTCCGCCATGATCGCCATTAAAAAGTTGTCGCGCACTGAGACGAGTCTCACGACCACAATTTATTCCACAATATTTATTAGTCCAGTAACTTTGATCGTGGCGCTTACTGTTTGGCAGACACCTGACTGGCACCAGTTTTTGTGGTTGGCGCTTGTGGGAGGCCTAGGTAGTCTCGGCCATTTAGCGCTGGCGGAGGCGATGAAGGAGGGAGATGTCGTCGCTGTACTTCCGGCCGATTTCACAAAATTAATTTGGGCGGCAGTTTTTGGCTATCTCTTTTTCGCCGAGATTCCAGATTGGGGGACATGGCTTGGGGGGGCGGTAATTTTTTTATCGGTCAGTTACATGGCTTACCAGGAGCACCAAGACAGCAAGAATGGGAATTTGAAATCCGAAAGACAGCTTGGTGGGCCGGGGTAGTGGTTGGTAACTTCAAGGGCCGGGTTGAAGCATGATTTCGAATAGGCACGGCGCATCGGAGATTACGGCGGGCTTGAAAGCGGCTTCAAATTGGGCAGTTTCGGTAATCTTTTTGGCGCGCATGCCGAAGGATGTTGCCAGGCCCGTAAAATCTATGGACGGCTCACGTAAATTCATGCCGATATACTGATCGTTGCCGTGAAATGCCAGGAGCCGTTCTTTTAAGATTCGGTAGCCTTGATTGTTAAAGATCAAGAAAAGTATGGGTAGTTTTAGATGAGCAGCTGTCCATAGTGCCTGCGGACTGTACATAGCACTGCCATCCCCTGATATGGCGACTACGCGGCGGTTGGGTTGTGCTAGTTGCACGCCTACAGCTGCCGCGATACCCCATCCTATTCCACCGCTAACCATTCCGAAATAGCTGTATCTGTCCCGATGGGGCAGAAAATGAAGCAGGTTTTTGGAGGTTGTGAGACCTTCATCCACGATGATCGCGTCTGCCGGGATGCAATCAGCAATCCGCATCATCAGCCAGTCGGGATCGATCGACGATTCATCGCCACGCGCACTAATGTCCTGTCGACGCTGCCTTCGGTGTGTTGACCAGTTGTTTTGAGTAAAGCCTTCTAAGGCAGTGACATTAGTTTTTGCTCTTTTAGTATTTTGTAGTTCTCTGAGCTGAGGGATCAGTTTTTGGAGTGTTTCTTTCACGTCACTGCGCAGTGCCATTTCGGCAGGATAGTTTTTTCCCATCTCCCAATCGCGAAGCCCAATTTGAATAATAGGTAGATCAGGTGGCAGGGGATCTGTTTCGCTCCAGACAGACATTTGTAATACATCAGCGCCAATACAAATCATCAGGTCATAAGGAGACAGAGTCGATCGAACCTGGTCCTGAATACGAGTCAGTGCACCCATGAAAGCGGGGTGTTCGGAAAAGAAATGCGCGCCGTGGGGGACCGTCTGTTGATATACCGGCGCTCCCAGCACTTCAGCCAGTTCAGCTGCCTCAGTTAGCGCATCACTTCTAACAATCTCTGTACCCGCCAATAGTACAGGCTGTTCTGCAGCCATGATTCGTTCTGACAAGCGGCGAAGACTTTCATCCGAAGGGTAGGTCATGGCATCGACACGGGTACGTCGGCCAAGGTCAAGCGCAGCCGACTTGTTTAAAATATCCCCCGGCAGCGACAGGAAGACCGGCCCGGTAGGTGGAGCCAACGCGATTTTTGCTGCTCGACGAACAATTCGTGGCACGTCTTCAATGCGCGTAATTTCAGTCGCCCATTTGACCAGCGGCCGCGCCATGTCAACAAGCGGACCGTACAATAGGGGCTCCATGAGACCGTGACCCTGTTCCTGTTGACCGGCAGTGATAATGAGGGGTGAGCCCGAAAGATTTGCGTTGTAGATAGCGCCGAGGGCATTACCGAGGCCAGGCGCGACATGAACATTACAAGCCGCCAGTTTGCCAGAAGCCCGGCAGAATCCATCCGCCATCGCAACAACGACTGATTCCTGCAGGCCCAGTACGTAGGTCAAACTGGTATGGTCACTAAGTGCATGCATGATCGGCAATTCGGTGGTGCCGGGGTTACCGAATAAATGCGTTACACCCTCATCTACCAGTAAAGAAAGGAAGGCGTCTCGACCAAATGTCTTATCTGAAGAGGTGTTGTTCATTATCAAATTCTTACGATTATTGGGTGAAGAGTAATTCTTTGTGATTAATTTTTGGGAGTGCCCCCATAGCGGATTATCATAACGCCCTAGGATATGATTATTCCCTACATTAACAAGCGTCATCGCGGATCAGGCTGAAATCGATGGAACTAACTATAGACCAGATCGTGCTATTTCTCTTAATTGTCGGTGTGTTCGCACTGCTGTTGTGGGGGCGGGTGCGCTACGACATAGTGGCATTTGCGGCCCTGATTATTACGATAATCACCGGAGTCATACCAGTTGAGCAAGCTTTCGCAGGCTTTGGACATCCTGCAACAGTAATCATAGCGTTGGTTTTGGTGGTGAGCCGAGGACTATCTAATTCAGGTGCCGTAGAATTTATCGCCCGTTTCGTAGTGAGTGGTTCTCGCACTATCACAATGCATATTGGCCTGATGTCGGGGGTCGGCGCCGCTTTATCTGCGCTGATGAACAACGTTGCTGCGTTGGCGCTCTTGATGCCGGTTGACGGGGAAGCTGCAAAGCGAGCAGATCGAAGTCCAGCGCTCACCCTGATGCCTTTGTCTTTCGCGACGATCCTCGGCGGCATGGTGACGCTGATCGGAACGCCTCCCAATATCGTTGTTGCAACGTTCCGTAACGATGCGTTGGGTGAACCGTTTCGAATGTTCGATTTTGCAGCTGTAGGTGGAGTAGTCGCTATAGTGGGTGTGGTGTTTGTAGCACTTTTCGGTTGGCGCCTTCTGCCCGTGGAACTGGTTAAGCGCGATGCTCGGAAAGAATTGCAGGATCTGGCTGGGTATGTCTCCGAAGCCATAGTATTACAAGGCTCCAACATTGTAGGGGAGTCATTACGGGAAGTTTTCCCCCTCGCGGAGGACCACGATGTTGCGATTCTCGGCCTGGTCCGTAATGGGCGGCGATTGCCGGGCTCCGCTCGTCGAGAGAAGGTAAGCGTGGGTGATTTTGTCGTGATGGAAGGTGCGGCGACAGCAATGGAGACATTCATTGGTACGGCAGGGCTGGAGTTTGCAGGTACAGATCAAAATATAGAAATGCTAGGTGAGAGCCAATCACTAGCAGAGGTTGTTGTTCCGGAGGGAGCGAGAATTGAAGGTCGATCGGCGATGGATATGCGATTGGCGTATCGGCAGGGCGTGATGTTATTAGGGGTTCTGCGTCAAGGGACACCTTTTCGGGATCGGGTTCGCAAACTACCGCTGCGAGCTGGAGACGTTCTTCTACTCTCGGGGCCCGAAGATCGATTGCCCGATGTCGTAATGTGGTTGGGGTGCCTTCCGTTGGCGGATCGAGGGCTGCGTTTATTGCAGAGGAAAAAGACGTGGCTCGCAATTGGATTTTTTGGGTTAGCTATTTTGGCTGCCAGTACAGGGGTCGTCTATTTGCCGGTGGCGCTTGGTGCTGCAGCAGTTTTGTACGTGTTGTTCGGTCTGGTACGACCGGCAGAACTGTATGAATCAGTTGAGTGGCCCATAATTATCTTATTGGGATCCATGATCCCGATTGGCGCCGCCTTCGAGAGCAGCGGGGGAGCAGCATTGATTGCTCAGTTGATCGTCGACGGTACGGAAGGGTTTCCGGTGTTTGTTGTTCTTTTGACTTTAATGGTTGTCACGATGACCCTTTCTGATGTCTTGAATAACGTAGCAACAGCCCTGATTGCTGCACCGATTGCGGTTGATATTGCGTTTAGCCTCGGTGTGAGTCCCGATCCCTTCCTAATGGCGGTAGCTGTAGCTGCCTCGTGTGCCTTCTTGACGCCAATAGGACATAAAAACAACACCATTATCTTGGGTCCTGGAGGATATCGTTTCGGTGATTATTGGCGAATGGGGTTGCCACTCGAAATACTCGTTGTCGTGGTCGCACTCCCAATGATTCTATTAGTCTGGCCATTGTACTGAACCTCTAACGTTGTCTCTCGATAATCCGATGGAAAGGACAAAGCCTCCTACTTTTCATATTGTTGTGCTTCCTGGTGACGGCATCGGTGTAGAAGTAATGGAAGCTTGCACCCAGATTCTCGAGGTTGTTCAGGAAGTTAATGGGGGATTTCGCCTTCTGCTTAAGACGCTTGAGGCCGGCGCCAATTATTTCCAAACTACCGGAGAGGATATTTCCGAGAAGTCCTTTGAAGAAGCGCGTGCCGCGGACGCAATACTGCTGGGGGCGATGGGTCTGCCAAATATCCGCTATCCCGATGGCACGGAAATTGCACCTCACCTTAGGATGCGCACCGAATTCGGACTCTTTGCTGGTGTTCGCCCAGTAAAAAGTTATCCGAATCTACCAGCAACACTGGCAGATAGCCGTGCGAAAGAAATCGATATAGTGATTCTTCGTGAGTCGACCGAAGGTTTGTTCGCGCACAGGAATTCCGGCGTTGTAGAAGACGATCGTATTGCGAGGGATGTTCTTGAAATTACTCGACCGAACTGCGAACGATTGTTCGACTTTGCGTTTGACTTGGCAGTGCGAAGAAAATCAGAAGGAGGGCCTGGTATCGTCACCTGTGTCGATAAAGCCAATGTCTTCCGTTCAATGGCGTTTTTTCGCCAAGTGTTTGACGAACGAGCCCAACGGTATCCCGAAATTTCTGCCGAATATAGGTATGTAGATGCGATGGCGTTAGACCTTGTTCGCCAACCATGGAAATATGATGTATTGGTTATGGAGAACATGTTTGGCGATATTTTGTCGGATCTCGGCGCGGGAATTGTGGGGGGGTTGGGCTTAGCGCCGTGCGGAGAAATCGGGACACAGCACGGTTTGTTTCAACCGGCCCATGGTTCCGCGCCAGATATTGCTGGGACCGGCGTAGCTAATCCGACCGCGATGCTGATATCGGCTGCCATGATGCTAGAGTGGTTAGGACAGCAGCACCAGGTCAGCGCTTGCAAACGCGCGGGGCAAAGAATTCGAAATGCGGTGTTCTCCGGATACAAGGAGGAGGAAATCAAGCCATTTGAGTTTGGCGGAAGTAGCCGGACAAACGATATCGCTAATACAGTGCAAAACCGAATTCAAGCGCAGTAAACGCCAGTCAGGCCTTTGAGACGCGGCGTCCGGTATGATTGCAGGCTTTTGTGATAGGAGAATAGGTTTTTAAATTATGCTGCGACTCGCAGAAAAAATGAGCCGACTCGGAACTGAGACGGCATTTGATGTTTTAGCGCGGGCCGAGATCTTGGCACAGGAAGGCCGGGATATCATTAATCTTGGCATCGGCCAACCAGACTTCAAAACGCCAGGGCATATTGTGGAGGCGGCCATCAAGGCGCTTCATGATGGTCACCATGGCTACACGCCTTCACCAGGCATTCCACAGTTGCGTGAATCAGTAGCCCAGGATCTTGCGACCTACCGGGGGGTAAATGTTGCTCCAGATCGAATCGTGATCGTCCCGGGTGGAAAGGTAACGATGTTTTTTGCAATCCTGATGTTTGGTGAACCGGGCGCGGAAATTCTGTATCCCAACCCTGGATTCCCGATATACCAGTCAGTAATCGAATTTACGGGCGCGAGGGCAGTGCCTGTGCGCTTGCTGGAAGAAAACGATTTTTCTTTAGACGCTGACACAATTTTGAGCCAGATCACAGAGAACACCAGATTATTGATTTTGAATTCTCCGGCCAATCCAACCGGGGGGGCTGCGTCAAAATCCGAAATGGACAGACTCGTATCGGGCCTAACGGACATGCATCCCCAAGTTGCGGTGTTGAGTGATGAGATTTATTCACGGATCACCTACGACGACCGAGAGCACATATCGCTGTTATCGTACCCAGAACTCGATGATCGACTTATTCTTTTGGATGGCTGGAGTAAGACTTATGCCATGACGGGGTGGCGAATGGGCTATGCGGTCTGGCCAGAGGCCCTGGTGGAGGGTGCGACTCGTTTGGCGGTTAATTGCCATTCGTGTGTGAACTCGGCCGCCCAACATGCCGGGATTGCGGCGTTAGAAGGGCCGCAAGATGCGGTTGATGGGATGGTCTCGGCGTTTGATCGACGGCGGCGTTTGATTGTGAAAGGCTTGAATAACCTGCCTGGGATACGATGTTGTATTCCAGCGGGTGCGTTCTATGCGTTCCCGAATATTACGGAAACGGGGTTAACTGCGAGAAATTTGCAAGATCGCCTGTTGGAGGAGGCAGGAGTGGCAACGGTCGCTGGTACCAGTTTCGGTGCGATGGGCGAGGGGTATATCAGATTCTCGTATGCCAACAGCATCGAGAATATTGAACAGGCGCTAAGCCGGGTGGAAGACCTGTTAGAACTAACGTAACTTATGTAGTCAAGAATAGGCAGATTGACGCCAAGGAGCTGACAATGGCTGAGATGTCAAAATCAAAGATGTTTTTGGGCGGAGAGTGGGTAACACCACTGACTGGGGATTACTTCGAGTCCCACAATCCATATACCGGCAAACCCTGGTTGATGGTCGGGAGGGGAGGCGAGGAAGACGCAAATCGTGCTGTTGAAGCGGCAAAGAAAGCATTTCATAACCCAGAATGGCGGGACCTCACACCGACGGCACGCGGTCACCTGCTTCGTAAATTGGGTGATCTAATAACCGAGAATGCCGAGGCCTTGGCGAAAGTTGAGGTTCGGGACAACGGCAAGTTATTTGCCGAAATGCACCTACAACTCCGGTATGCGCCGCAGTGGTATTACTACTTCGGAGGACTGGCAGACAAGATTGAAGGCTCGGTCATTCCAATAGAAAAGCCGGAAACTTTTACCTATACCCTGCACGAGCCATTGGGTGTCTGTGTAGCAATTATTCCGTGGAACTCGCCTCTTCTATTGGTAAGTTTTAAATTAGCGCCAGCCTTAGCAGCCGGGAATACGGTCATCATAAAACCGTCGGAGTTTACCTCCGCCTCGGCTTTGGAATTCGTAAAACTGGTTGAGAAAGCCGGATTTCCCAAGGGTGTGGTCAATGTCGTTACGGGGTACGGCAAAGAAGTCGGGGAGGCGCTGATCACCCATCCGGATGTGGCTAAAGTCGCGTTTACGGGCGGATCGGCAAGCGGTCGCCATGTGTACGCTCGTGCTGCTGAGTCATTGAAGAAAGTCAGTTTGGAACTCGGTGGGAAATCGCCAAATATCGTTTTCGATGATTGCAATATCGACAATGCGGTGAAGGGAGCGATTTCGGGGATCTTCGCAGCAACTGGCCAGACCTGTGTGGCCGGTTCTCGGCTCTTGATCCAGGAATCGATTCACGATGAGTTTGTTGACAAACTCGTGACTTTTGCAAAAACGGCGAAGATGGGAGATCCGATGTCTGAGGATACTCATGTCGGTCCGGTGACTACGTACCCTCAGTTCGAGAAGGTTCTCGGTTATCTGGAGGTTGCGCGGGAGGAGGGCGTTAACTGTGTTCTCGGTGGCGATAAAGCGACGCGCCCGGAATGTGGTGAGGGTTGGTTTGTGGAGCCGACCATATACACGAACGTACAGAACAGTATGCGAATTGCACAGGAGGAGATCTTCGGACCGGTGCTTTCTGTCATCCCCTTCAAAGACGAAGACGAGGCCATCGAAATTGGCAACGACGTGGTATTCGGACTTGCCGCCGGTATTTGGACGCAGAGTATCCGACGGGCCATCGAACTTTCGAAGAGACTGCAGGCCGGAACGGTTTGGGTCAACATGTATCGTGCCATTAGCTATTCGACTCCGTTTGGCGGATATAAACAGTCGGGTTTAGGGCGCGAGAACGGGCAAGAGGCCATTCGGGAATATATGCAAACGAAGACGGTCTGGTTGTCTACCTCAGAGGAAGTACCTAACCCATTCGTCATGCGTTAATGGGACGATCCACGATGTTACGGAGAGGTGTGCAAATCAGCCAATCAACGTAAAGGAGTGGGACAATGCGAGGTGTAGTCTTTCTTGGTGAACGGGAGTTGGAAATTCGAGACTTCCCCGATCCGTCGCCTGGACCAGAAGAGGTTGTTCTCGAAATTCGTGCTTCCGGAATGTGTGGTAGTGATCTCAAGTTCTATCGCCCCCGTGGCGGCGCGGCAGCACTCGGTTTGGTCAGCGACGGGAGTCCCGTGATTGCGGGTCATGAGCCGTGTGGGGTTGTTGTAGAAGTCGGGTCTGATGTCAGCTCAAAGACGGCCCAAGTCGGGAGACGGGTGATGGTGCATCACTACCTAGGCTGTGGTGATTGCACGCATTGCCTTTCCGGCTGGTCGCAGCTCTGCTTGCATGGTGTGACAGTCTATGGCGTGACGGGGCACGGTTCGCACGCTCAGTATATGAAAGTGGCTGCTAGCACTTTGGTTTCTTTGCCTGAAGAGCTCTCTTTTTCCACTGGTGCGGCTATTTCGTGCGGAACGGGAACGGCGTTTGGCGCTTTGCGGCGTATTGACTTGTGCAGTGATGACACCATCGCAATTTTTGGTCAGGGGCCGGTGGGGTTGAGCGCCACGCAGATCGCTACTGCTATGAATGCCCGCGTCATCGCGCTTGATATAAGCCCCGAGCGGTTGGCCCGTGCAGAGGAGTTCGGCGCGGAGGAAATATTAGATCCGTCGCAAGATGATGCAGTGCAGGCCATCCGAGACCTGACTCGTGGCGAGGGTGCCGACTTGGCGCTTGATTGCAGCTCCGCACCGGCAGCGCGGCTTGCGAGTGTGCAGTGCGTGAAGACTTGGGGTAAGGCGTGTTTCGTCGGCGAGGGAGGCGAAGTCACGCTGGATGTCAGTAGAGACATGTTGCGCCGACAGGTAACAGTTGTCGGCTCCTGGACATTTTCTTTACAGGGTCAAGCGGATTGCACCGAGTTCATCATTGACCACAAGCTGGATGTGGATCATTTGTTCACCCATCGTTTCCGACTCGAGGAAGCGGCCGATGCCTACCGTTTATTTGATACCCAGACAACTGGGAAGGGAGTTTTCGAATTGTAGGTAGGATACGACGATGTTTTTTGGCTAAAGTTCAGGCCCGAGCCTACGTTTTCTACAAGCAATTCCGGCGGAAGGCCGCTTTCGTCTCGACCGCGTCAAAATTGCGGCGGTAATCGGGTGGAGGTCCGTTGTTAACGCGCAGGAGAACAAATGATGGCCCATCCGGATGTCTGAGGAGCTTCGACGCCGCCGCGAATTCGGATCCGGTCTGTACGGTACACGCGTGGTCAATTCCAGAGCCTCTCGCGATCAATTCAAGATCGGTGGATCGACTTGTCGCACTGACTTGGTTCCCCGTTTCACCATAACAACCGTTATCAACGCACAACAGCGACAAATTCGCCGGCTTCATGTATGCAACCGTTGCAAGACTGCCTGAGTTCATTAAGAACTCGCCGTCGCCACTGACGACCAGCACTCGACGGGTGGGTTGGGCCAGCGCAAGCCCAAGCCCCATCGTGACCGCAGCGCCCATTGCTCCCCCGAGCAAGTAAACATTTGGAGACTCATTTGTTAATGAGCCAACATCCTTTGCTGAACCTGATAATCCTCCGATAATCAGAAAGTCGGCTGGATTGCCGATTACGGCGGGAACTGCCGAACGGCGATCTAAAGAAAAATCACTGGACATGACATGCGAGACAACGACGTGTGACCGCAGTGTATGAAATGGGTTGACGCATTGCCATTCGACCAGGGGTCAAAACGGTTTGGCACCGATCAGTTTCTGCGAAAGCAGGATGGCAACCGATTGGTCTGACTTGTAGGCCATTTGCGTCGCAGCCTCCGTGGTCGACGGAATGTCTTCTCGAGTCTCGATACGGAGGCAAAGAGTATCCATGGCCATCAGGCATGGCTCTACGGCTTGCCCCATCGGCAGTTGCCAGGGATTCTGTTCCCCGAAATCCCCCCGCATGGAAACTATTGTGAGAAAAGGGAAACGGCCCGCATTGATCAGGGACAGCATATTGATGCAGTTGCCCACCCCACTGCTTTGCATCAGAAGTACACCCCGCTTGCCACCCAAGTGTGCCCCTGCCAGAAAAGCGACACCTTCTTCCTCGGTGGTGAGCGGAACTGATATCACGTTGTTATCACTGATCGATCGCTCAATCAAAACGCGATGCCCCGCGTCAGGCACATAGCAGAATATCGTAATCCCCAGTTCGCGAAGGGAGTCGTATAGCAGTTCGGCCCAGGTTTCGGTCTTTATGACTTCTGTATCCAAGATTGTCTCAGCCTGACGCCGAAATCGGTCCGCAATTTATTTTAAAATAAGGGCGCTGGGAGTTGCTAACAAAGAAGTTCAGATTCGTTTGTTCTAACATTTTCAGCGACGGTACGAATTATCAATCTTGTCGAGCTTCCGCATCAATGCGTGGAACTCTAACTCACCGTACGCTGCTTCCGATTGCATAAATCGATTGGTGTCACGCCCCGATTTCCGAGCTGTTTCATCGTCAAGGAGAATAAGTTCTCCGGCCGCAGCAGCATCCAGTTGTACACGGCACGCCTGTTCCAGGCGGTATAAGCGCACGAAGGCCTCCGCCACGGTGCGACCGACGGTCAGCAATCCATGATTTCTTAGGATCATTGCCTTTTTGGTGCCGAGCGATTCACGCAACCGGTCCCGCTCCTCTAGGTACAGACTGGGCCCCTCAAAGTCGTGATAGGCAATATCTTCGAAAAATAGGGTGGCATTCATGCTGATCGGTAACAGGCCGTGGCTGAGCGCAGCAATTGCCATCCCCGCTCGACTGTGGGTATGCATGACGACACGGTTTTGTGTGGTTTCCGCAACGTGAATTGCCGAATGAATGACGAAACCTGCCTCACTGATGGGGTGGCTGGCGGGCTCTACTGGGGCGCCGTCAAGGTCAATCTTGATCAAATTAGATGCTGTGATCTCGTCGTAATTCATGCCATAAGGGTTAATTAGAAAATGCGGATCCATTCCTGGGGTGTGCGCGGTCAAGTGACCGTAGATCAATTCACACCAGCCAAAATGGTCGACCAGCCGATAGGCGGCCGCAAGCTCTATCCTCAATTGCCACTCGTCAGCGGGAATTTGAGTCGGAGATGTCTTTTCTATAGTGAGTGTCTGGGCCATCGTTAAGCCTCTGTATGTTTAGACAATAAGCGCCGAATTTCCAGCCTTATCAATTGTAACTAAGTCCAGATGAACGGTGTTACTTCCT
>CAJXWH010000006.1 GCA_913062915.1 uncultured Acidiferrobacteraceae bacterium
ATCATATTGAAGCGGGCCATTTCAAAGTCCATGTGTGCAATGCCGAACGAAAACCTCCGGGGGCCCAGCAGTGTAGCACGCGGAATTCGGAGACCCGAATGACCATGACCCGATCAGGAGACGCCGCCAGAAGTTACATGTGAGGCCCCGCCGGTTCGTGGAACGCCAACAACTGACACGCTGCCCGGTGGTTCTTTGCGCAAAGAGCGTGTTGGTTGGCTGATGTAAGAAAGTAATTCGAGCGGCCGGGCGAGCCGGGGCGAGGCCATCTGGCCCAACGGTAACGGGCAGGCAGGGGTATTTGTGTTTTTGGCCATCGCGAAAAAGAGCAATCAGGCTGTCTCGTCGATCATCCCAGTCGCCCGAAACGCGCGATATTGACCGTTTTCTGAGCCTACCCTATACTGCGCGGCCTTTGTCACGGCGTGGCGAAATGGGGGGGATGGACCGGCGTTGGTGCTGACCAATTTCTCACGCTCGACGGAGCGATTTACCCACCGGCGTGGGCGCAGAAAGTTTGACGCTTAAGAGAATCTTGATCGCGCAACTGGTGGCGCTCGTGGTTGTGGTAATTACGTTGTATGGGTTGGTTCCAGGCGATGTGCGATCGGCACTATTTGGTGCAGGAATTAGCGTCGCGGGAAATGGTTATGCTGCCTGGCGAGTTTTTTCGCGACCGGCAAGAACGCCAGGCCAAGGTGAATTATTCACTCTATACCGCGCCGAGTTTGGCAAACTCGTCATTGTAGGCGTGCTTTGCGCGGTCGTTTTTGCCGCTGTGGACGAGATCAGAATCGGCGGGTTTCTGGCAGGGCTGTTAAGCGGGATGTTCGCGGCCACGGCGGCGGTTGTGACGCAGAAGGTACAACTTCCAGATGAAGAGAAGATGCAGAACTAGGCCCGGGAAAAATGGCTAGCGAAAAATTGACATCGACCGGTTACATTAAGCATCACCTGCAGAATCTGACGTTTGGTCAACACCCGGACGGGACCTGGGGGCTTGCCCACGGCGCCGACGAAGCCAAAGAAATGGGTTTTTGGGCAATTCACGTCGACACCATGTTCTGGTCAGTATTCTTGGGCGCTCTTTTTCTATGGCTTTTTCGCAAAGCCGCACTTCGCGCGAGCGCGGACACACCAAGCGGTTTCCTCAATTTCGTCGAGTGGGTGATCGAATTCATAGACAACAATGTACGCAGCTCGTTTTCACACAAGAATGCTATGGTGGCACCCTTGGCATTGACTCTATTTGTCTGGATTTTGCTGATGAACACCATGGACTTGGTGCCGGTCGACTGGATTCCAATGCTCGCCTCATTGGCTGGCATTGAGTACATGAAGGTGGTTCCCACCACAGACCCGAACGCCACATTCGGAATGGCTTTCGGTGTGTTCGCGCTGACGCTTTTCTATAGCATTAAAGTCAAGGGGCCATTGGGTTTTGCTTCGGAACTCACCATGCAGCCGTTTCAGGCCAATAACCCGATCCTTAAGATCATCTTTATTCCGATAAACTTTTTTCTGGAGTTCGTGAGCCTGATCGCCAAACCATTGTCGCTTTCGTTGCGGCTGTTCGGCAATCTGTTCGCAGGCGAGATGATCTTCATCCTTATTGCGTTGCTGTTCTCTGGCGGCATAGTCTTTGCGCTGGCGGGCGGTGTATTGCAGTTGGCCTGGGCCGTGTTCCATATTCTAATAGTGCTGCTGCAGGCGTTTATTTTTATGATACTGACAATCGTGTATCTGGAAATGGCGCACAGCCACCACTAAAAGAGGCCAAGCGAAGTTACAGTTTTTAAGTTGATGTCTTTTTAATAGGAGAAGGTTATGGAAATTGCTCTAATGTACGTCGCTGGTGCGGTACTGCTCGGCCTCGCCGGCGTCGGTGTAGGCGTTGGGGTCGGTGTGCTGGGCGCGCGCTTTCTGGAGGGCATTGCTCGCCAGCCGGAATTACTGCCGATGTTGCGAACGCAGTTCTTTATCGTTATGGGCTTGGTAGACGCGATCCCCATTATTGGCGTCGCCATATCGCTCTACATTATGTTTGCTGTAATCGGCGGCTGATTCTTCCCGGCAAGACAAAACGATGAATATCAACGCAACTCTTATTGGACAAACCATCGCCTTTGCGATTTTCGTGTGGTTCTGCATGAAGTTCATATGGCCCCCTATCGTGGGGGCGCTCAACGAGCGAAAAACCCGAATCGCTGATGGGTTGGCCGCGGCGGAAGAGGGGCGACGAGAGAAAGCCGAGGCCCAAGAGCGCGCCGCCAAGACGCGAGATGAAGCGAAGGACCAGGCGCAGGAGATCATTCGTCGGGCCGAGCGCAGAGAGACAGAGATGGTTGAAGAAGCCAAGGTCACGGCCCGAACAGAAGGCGAGAGAATTCTTGCTGCTGCACGGGGCGAAATTGACAAGGAAATCAACCGCGCTCGCGAGGAACTGCGTCAGCAGATAGCCAGTCTGGCCGTGGCGGGGGCCAGCCAGATTTTGACCAGGGAAGTTGATGGCAGCGCCCACTCGAAGATGCTCGACGATCTCGCCAACGAGCTGTAAAGCGCCGGCAAGTTTCCGATTAAGCAAAACCTGTGGCAGAGATTTCCAACATAGCAAGGCCGTATGCGCAAGCTGTTTTTGAGCTGGCTGACAGCGGTGGGGATTTCGGGCACTGGTCGGATGCGTTGCGCACAATGGCCTTGGTGGCAGCGGATCCGGATATGCGCGCCCTTTTTAATAACCCACGAATATCACGGCGCGATACGGGCCGAGTCTTTACCGATGTTTGCGGCGACCGGATTGATGGTCAGGGGAGGAATCTCATCCGACTGCTCGCGCAGAATCGACGATTGCACGCGCTGCCCGCGATAGAGGAACAATATGAGACGCTGCGTGCCGAAGCCGAACGCACCATCCGGGCCGAGCTCGAGTCGGCCCTGCCTGTCTCCGAGCAAGAACTACAACGAATCGCAAGCGCACTCAAGGCGCGCCTAGGCCGGGACGTGGAGCTCGTGTGCAAGATCAACGAGAAACTCATCGGGGGTGCGGCGATTCGGGCGGGGGATCTGGTCATCGACGGCTCGGTTCGAGCCAGGCTAGAAAAACTAGCGGCCGCCGTAGGCGCGTAGCGGGGCCCGGGAAAACTGTTGTCACTAAGAGGATTTGAGATATGTCTATGCAGTTAAACCCTTCTGAGATCAGCGAACTGATCAAGGAGCGGATCAAGGATTTCGATGCCAGCACTGAGGCCCGCACTGAAGGTACGGTGGTCAGCCTGACAGACGGTATCTCGCGCATTCACGGTCTGGCTGATGCCATGCAGGGCGAGATGCTGGAATTTCCTGGCGACACTTTCGGCCTGGCGCTGAACCTCGAGCGGGACTCGGTTGGCGCGGTGGTGCTGGGGGATTACGAACATATCGTTGAAGGGGATACTGTCAAATGTACGGGCCGAATCCTCGAAGTTCCAGTGGGCGAAGGCCTGCTCGGCCGTGTGGTGGATTCGTTGGGCAACCCGATCGACGGCAAGGGCGCCGTTGAGGCGGTTGGCACATCGCCGATCGAAAAGGTGGCGCCTGGTGTAATCAGCCGCCAATCGGTATCGGAGCCGGTCCAAACAGGCCTTAAAGCTATCGACACGATGGTGCCGATTGGCCGTGGCCAGCGGGAACTGATTATTGGTGACCGACAGACCGGTAAAACGGCGCTCGCGGTGGACACCATCATCAACCAAAAAGGTACGGGCATCAAATGCATTTACGTTGCGATCGGCCAAAAAGCATCATCGGTAGCGACCGTGGTCGCCAAACTCGAAGAGCACGGCGCTATGGCGCACACGATCGTAGTCGCTGCTTCAGCCTCAGAGTCGGCGGCCCTGCAGTACATCGCGCCCTATTCGGGTTGCAGCATGGGAGAGTACTTTCGTGACAAAGGGGAAGACGCTCTAATTATTTACGACGACCTGACGAAACAGGCCTGGGCATACCGCCAAGTCAGTCTATTGTTGCGCCGGCCACCAGGCCGTGAAGCCTATCCTGGCGATGTGTTCTACCTCCACTCGCGATTGCTGGAACGCGCCGCGAGAATCAACGCGGACGAAATTGAGAAACTCACCAACGGTGCGGTCACGGGCAGGACCGGGTCATTAACGGCATTGCCAATTATTGAGACCCAGGCCGGTGATGTGTCGGCATTCGTGCCCACCAACGTGATTTCCATCACCGACGGCCAAATTTTCCTTGAGACGGATCTTTTCAACGCCGGTATTCGACCTGCAATCAACGCAGGACTTTCGGTGTCGCGCGTGGGCGGCGCAGCGCAGACGGGCCTGATTAGAAAACTCGGCGGCGGCATTCGGTTAGCGCTTGCTCAGTACCGCGAACTGGCGGCGTTCTCACAATTTGCCTCCGATCTTGACGAGGCCACCCGTAAACAGCTGGAACGCGGGGAGCGCAGCACCGAAATTATGAAGCAAAAGCAATACTCCCCGATGTCGGTCGCAGCGATGGGGGTGAGTTTGTTCGCCACCAACGAAGGCTATCTCGATGATGTGGAGGTAAATAAAGTGGTTGATTTTGAGCAGGCGCTTCAAAGCCATATCAAGAGCCAGCATGCCGGGTTGCTAGACGAGTTAAATCAGAACCAGGCCTATGACGATGAAGTCGCCGCGAAGTTGCACGAGGCCGTAAAGGACTTCAAGGAAAACGGTGCCTGGTAGTCGCTAACGGCGACCCTACGGCAAGGGGATAACACCAAAATGGCAGGCGGAAAAGAAATCCGCACCCAGATCAAGAGTATCCAGAATACTCAGAAGATCACCAAGGCGATGGAAATGGTGGCGGCCAGCAAGATGCGCCGGGCCCAGGAGCGCATGCGCCAGGCCCGACCCTATGCCGACAAGATGCGCAGCGTGGTGGCGCACCTCGCACAAGCGAGTCTCGAATATAAGCACAGCTTTACCCGGGAACGCGACGTAAAACGCGTCGGTTTTATTATCGTTTCCACCGACCGCGGCTTATGTGGCGGACTCAACATCAATCTGTTTCGTGAAGCCGTCAACGCGCTATCCGAGTGGCAGAGCAAGAACGTAGAGATTGATGTAACGGCGATTGGCACCAAGGGACTGGGCTTTTTTAAACGGATTGGCGCAAACATCGTGTCCGAAGCAACAAGATTAGGTGATGCACCCCAGCTGACGGATTTGATTGGCGCAATGAAAATCATGCTGGACGCGTACGGAGAGGGGCGGATCGACCGGTTGTACGTGGTTCACAACCGATTTGTCTCTGCTATGTCGCAACTCCCACAGATAGAACAGCTGTTGCCCATTCATGCTGATGAGCCCGACGAAAAGCTCAAGAGCCACTGGGATTACCTCTATGAGCCGGATGCCCGCGAAGTGGTTGATGCGTTGATGACACGCTATATCGAGTCGTTGATCTACCAGGGGGTGACTGAGAATATCGCCTGCGAGATGGGCGCGCGAATGGTCGCCATGAAGTCCGCATCGGACAATGCCGGCACCCTGATAGATGAATTGCAGCTTGTCTACAACAAGGCCCGGCAGGCAGCCATTACCCAGGAAATCGCTGAAATTGTGGGGGGTGCTGCAGCAGTGTAGCCGCTGACCTCAACCAGAAAAGTTACATTGAGAGGAATTACGTTATGAGTACCGGAAACATTGTCGAGATCATCGGTGCGGTGGTGGATGTTGAGTTTCCACGGGAGTCGGTACCGAAGATTTACGAGGCGCTGACTGTCAGCGATACCGACTTGACGCTGGAAGTTCAGCAGCAACTTGGAGACGGCGTTGTCCGAACGATTGCCATGGGCTCGAGCGATGGTCTGAAGCGCGGAATCGAAGTCAACAACACCGGCGCCCCCATCACAGTACCTGTTGGAGAGGTGACTCTTGGCCGTATTCTTGATGTGCTTGGGAGGCCGGTCGACGAAGCAGGACCGGTAAACTCAGAACATCATCTGCCGATTCACCGCCGTGCGCCGAGTTTTGCGGAGCAGATGCCGACGGTCGAAATGCTGGAGACTGGAATTAAGGTTGTTGATCTCATCATGCCCATTGCCAAGGGCGGCAAGATTGGACTGTTCGGCGGCGCCGGAGTGGGCAAGACCGTGGCCATCATGGAGCTGATCAACAACATCGCCAAAGAGCACTCTGGCTTGTCTGTCTTCGCTGGCGTCGGTGAGCGTACCCGCGAAGGCAACGACTTCTACCATGAGATGAAAGAAGCGGGCGTGCTCGATAAGGTCGCCATGGTTTTTGGCCAGATGAACGAGCCGCCCGGGAACCGGCTTCGGGTTGCGCTGACTGGATTGACCATAGCGGAGCACTTTCGGGACGAAGGGCGCGAAGTTCTTTTGTTTGTGGATAACATTTACCGCTATACGTTGGCAGGTACCGAGGTCTCAGCGCTGCTTGGCCGAATGCCGTCGGCGGTGGGTTACCAGCCAACGCTTGCCGCGGAGATGGGTATCTTGCAAGAGCGAATCACCTCGACCCAAACGGGCTCAATCACGTCCTTCCAGGCTGTCTATGTTCCAGCGGATGACCTAACCGATCCCTCCCCAGCGACGACGTTCGCGCACCTCGATGCAACGCTCGTGTTGTCTCGTCAGGTGGCCGAGTTGGGGATCTATCCCGCTGTGGACCCACTGGATTCGACCAGTCGTCAACTTGACCCCCTGGTTGTCGGACAAGAACACTACGACACTGCGCGAGCCGTTCAGCGTACCCTGCAACGCTTCAAGGAGTTGCGCGATATCATTGCCATCCTTGGAATGGATGAGCTTTCAGAGGAAGACAAGCAGATTGTGAGCCGGGCCCGAAAGATTCAGCGGTTCCTGTCCCAACCATTTTTTGTAGCAGAGACCTTCACGGGCTCGCCCGGGAAATTCGTTTCGTTGAAAGACACGATCCGCGCTTTCCAGGGCATTATAAATGGCGACTACGACGAGTTGCCCGAGCAAGCGTTCTACATGGTCGGCGGTATAGAGGAAGCAGTCGAGAAAGCAAAAACGGTCTCGTAAGCACACCAGCATCGATCATGGCCAATACGATTAAAATCGACATCGTCAGCGCGGAGGAGGAAGTCTGGTCCGGTGAGGGCACTATGGTGTTCGCGCCGGCCGAGATGGGTGAGATCGGGATCGCGCCGCAGCATGCGCCGTTGCTCACCCGGCTCAAACCGGGCGAAATCCGGGTACAGCAGGCGTCGGGGGAAGAGCAATTTTTCTATGTCTCGGGTGGTATGCTGGAGGTGCAGGGCCACGTCGTAACCGTGTTATCGGACACGGCACTGCGAGCGGCTGACCTTGACGAAGCCGCAGCACTCGAAGCGCAGCGTCGAGCGGAACAGGCGCTTGCCGATCGAACCGGAGAACTGGAGTTGGCCAAGGCCAAAGCGGAGCTCATGCAAGCAGCCGCACAGATCCGCGCCATCCAGAAGTTACGGGCCAAAGGAGGACGTGCGTGATTCGGTAAGCCGGAAGAGGAAGCTTCGCAACACCCGGCAAACGGCAGCTCAGGCGATATCCCCCCAGCGCGTCGTTCGCAGAGAAAGCAGCGTGGCGCGAAGGGTAACAAACCAGTGCCGCTCGTCAGCGGACATGTGCGTAGCAGTTTCCCGCTGATCATCTGCGTCTGAAAATTTCAAGCCAAAGACACCAATCGATTCGCACCCAAGGTCCGGGTGATCGTCCGCGATGGATTCAGATCAAGTCCTAGAGATTGCCCGCAAAGTCGCTGGTTGGCGTACTATCTCCGCATGAAGAAAACGGAAGTCATTGTTCTTGCTGCCGGTAAAGGCACGAGGATGCACTCTGATGAACCCAAGGTATTGCAAGTGCTGGGTGGGCAATCCTTGCTGGATCACGTGCTCGGCGCTGTACGAGGCGTCACCCCATCTAGAATTTACGTGGTCTATGGTCACGGCGGGGAAACCGTGCGCCGGTCGACGGTGGGCAACGATATCAACTGGGTGCAGCAGGAGTCGCCATTGGGCACCGGGCACGCGGTCTCCCAGGCCATGCCGTTCGTCGACCCAGCCGCTGATGTCCTGGTGGTGTGTGGGGATGTGCCCCTGGTCCGAACGCAAACGCTCGCCCGGTTGGTCGAGGCCGCAGGATCTAGGCGGCTCGCGCTGTTGACAAGCGTTTTGCCGGACCCCACCGGGTACGGGCGCATCATCCGTGACGATCGCGGGAAATTACAGAAGATTGTCGAGGAGATGGATGCGAGCGACGAACAGAAAGCGATCTCTGAAATTAACGCAGGATTTATCGCCGCGCCCGCAACACTTGTTTGTGACTGGTTGGCGCATGTGGATGATGCTAATGTACAACGCGAGCATTACTTGACCGACGTCGTCCGGTTCGCGGTGGCTGCAGGGGTGCCGGTCGTTACTTGCGCGGCGACGGATCGAAACGAAGTGCGGGGGGTTAATAGCAGAGCCGAGCTCGCGAAAGCAGAGCGCATTTTCCAACGCCGTCAGGTTGCCAGGCTGATGGCGGACGGCCTGAGCCTGCGGGACCCAGAGCGGTTTGATCTGCGCGGTTCGCTGAGTTTCGGGGCGGACAGCGTGGTTGACGTCAATGTCATTGTCGAAGGCAACGTGCAGCTTGGCGCGCGGGTAACAATTGGCCCAAATTGCCAGATCCGCGACAGCATTCTGGGCGATGACGTGGTCGTAGAGGCCAATTGCGTGATTGACGGTGCGACAGTTGAGGCGGGTTGCGTGATAGGGCCATTTGCCCGCCTGCGCCCAGAGACAGAACTGGCCGCGGGCGCGCGGGTGGGGAATTTTGTTGAAACGAAAAAGACCCGCCTCGGCGCAGGCACAAAAGCCAATCACCTCGCATATCTGGGTGACAGTGATGTGGGTAAGAACGTCAACATTGGTGCGGGCGTGATTACTTGTAACTATGACGGGACTCGAAAGCACACGACCATCATCGGGGATGATGCTTTTATTGGTTCAGACAGCCAGCTCGTGGCCCCGGTGACGATTGGCGCGGGGGCCACTATTGGCGCGGGTTCAACCATCCGCCGCGATGCCCCGGCCGGGAAACTTACCGTAACCCGAGCACAGGCGAAGACCCTGGATCATTGGCGCTCGCCGAAGAAAAAAAAGCGCTGACTCTCTTGGTGAGCAAAGGTTAAGGTTCTAATTTGTTTCCTAGAAGTTAATTCGCATAATGTGTGGAATCGTCGGCGCAGTCGCAAGCGGCAATATCGCCCCGTACCTGCTGGACGGGTTACGCCGTCTTGAGTACCGGGGATACGACTCGGCGGGTATCGCAGTGGTTGAGCATGCGGGAAAGCTCAAGCGATCCCGGACCGTCGGACGGGTCGATGCGCTCGAAGATGTATTGGCCAGCCGCCCGCTGCGCGGCAGGGCCGGCCTCGGCCACACCCGGTGGGCTACCCACGGCGGGGTTACGGAGTCCAACGCCCATCCCCATATTTGTCGCGATACCCTTGCCCTGGTTTGCAACGGTATCGTGGAGAACCACGAGACGCTGCGCCATGCACAACACGACGCAGGACTGCTTTTTACATCGCAAACCGATACGGAGGTCGTGGTTCACCAGGTCTATCTCCATGTGGCGTCAGGGCTGGACCTCGTGGATGCTGTTCGAAGAACACTGCAAGAACTCGAAGGCAGTTTCGCTTTTGGCGTGGTCCATGCGAACGAACCGGGGCGGCTGGTCGTCGCCCGCCAGGGCCCGCCGCTTCTCATCGGGGTCGGCGCGGCGGGGTTTTTTGTCGCTTCTGATATCGTCGCCCTGCTGCCGGTCACACGCGAATACCAGGTTCTTGAGAATGGCGATGTAGCGGATCTGCGCGAAGACGGGTGCACGATTACGAATCGCAAAGGTGAAACGGTTGAGCGGCCAATACTGCACAGCCGCCAAAGCGGGGGTGCGGCGGACCGGGGTGAGTACCGCTATTTCATGCAGAAAGAAATTCATGAGCAACCGCGGGCAGTGGCCGACACCCTTGAAGGCCGCATCAGCGGAGAGCGGGTGCTGGAAGAAACGTTTGGGCCTCAATCCCCCCGGCTGTTTGGGCAGACCCGCGCCGTACAGATCATTGCCTGCGGCACCAGCTTCCACGCAGGATTGGTGGCCAAACACTGGCTGGAATACATCGGTATTCCGTGTGAAGTCGAGGTCGCGAGCGAGTATCGATATCGCCAACATGCGCCGCGCCCTGGAACGTTGGTTGTCACTATTTCCCAGTCGGGGGAAACGGCGGATACCCTGGCAGCGCTCGAGGAGGCCAAGCGTCAGGACATCGTGGGCTCAATGGTGATCTGCAATGTTCCCGAATCATCGCTGGTGCGTGAATCCGACCTCACCTTCATAACCCATGCCGGGCCAGAGGTCGGGGTTGCCGCGACCAAGACATTCACAACCGCAATGACGGGCTTGATATTGCTGGCGCTGGTGTTGTCGCGGCACCATGGTTTCGACAAGGGGTTCGAAGCGCACGTGGTCCGGCAACTGCGAGCGCTGCCCTCGGCACTCGAGGACGCCCTCGCCATGGAGGCCGAGATCGCCGAGGTATCACGTTGGTTTGGCGACAAGCAGCATGCTCTCTTTTTGGGCCGAGGCGCCCATTATCCGGTCGCGCTGGAGGGCGCCCTGAAGCTCAAGGAGATTTCCTATGTGCACGCAGAAGCCTACCCGGCTGGGGAGCTAAAGCACGGCCCGTTGGCGCTGGTGGATGAAGAGATGCCCGTCGTCGTAGTGGCGCCCAACGACCAACTGTTGGAGAAACTGAAATCCAACATGGAGGAAGTTAGGGCGCGGGGCGGGCGACTGTATGTATTTTCCGACCCAGAGACAGATTTCGAGCCGCAGGAGGGAGTAGAAATTCTCCGGGTGACCCGATCCGATGGCACACGAGATGGCGGTCAAAGCCGTGCAGTTGATAGCGTCATCGCCCCAATTTTGTACACCATCCCGCTGCAACTCCTGGCGTACCACGTGGCATTGATCAAGGGCACCGATGTGGACAAACCCCGCAATCTCGCCAAGTCGGTCACCGTCGAATAGACCGAGCGCGCGGCCTGATGCCGTGTCTGTTAGATCACAGTGACCGCGAGACGCTACCCGCCAGAACTGTTCTCCAGCGAGGACCTGGAGCAGGCCGTCGTTGTGGCCGAGCGGGTAAAATTTGCCTCCATTCATCCCGTGGACGGCACGTTGTGCGATCCGGTATTTGCCCCGTTTGTCAGCGTGGGCAACACCACTCAGGCTGTATTCCACGGCCACCTGGTTCGTGCTAGCCCGTTGTTCGAGCCGCTCATGGAAGGGCCGCTGAACTGCCGACTGGTATTTCAGGCGGCTGACGGCTATGTATCGCCTTCCGTTTATGAAGAGACGCCCCGAAGCGGCAAGGTTGTCCCGACCTGGAACTATGTTGCCGCTCAGTTCCTCGGTACGCTTGAAAAAGTTCCCGACGACCATCTGTTGCCGCTGTTGGAAAACCAAGTTGACGAATTTGAACGTTGTCAGGGTTCTGACTGGAAGCTGAGCGACGCACCGCCGGACTATATTGACCAGATGTCGAGGGCCGTTTTCGGTATCCAGTTTGAGCCAAAGCGTTGGCGCACACACCACAAACTCAGCCAGAACCGACCGACCGACCGACAGGCAGTGATCGCCTGGACGAAGGCGCTGGACACCCCTTTTAAGACACTGGCTTACTGGATGGGCGAGTCTGATGATGGCTGATGCTCAAAACGCTCAGCGCCCAATCGTGATTACCACGGGCGAGCCGGCTGGCATCGGCCCGGAACTGATCATCCAGTTGCTCCAAACACCGCGCACCGTGCCGCTCGTGGTGGCGGGCGATGTGGGACTCCTGCTGCAGCGTGCCGCTGCGATCGGACTCGAGTTAACAGCGATAGACGGCGGTGTGGCGGGGCCTGGCGCTACGGCCCGTATCGAGCAGGTCACGCTACGAACGACCAGCGTGCCAGGGCGACTTGATCCGGCCAATGTGGAGTATGTGATTGAGACGCTGCAGCGGGCCACCGACGGGTGTCTTGCGGGCAACTACGTCGCAATGGTGACTGGGCCTGTTCAAAAGAGTGTGATCCGGGAAGCGGGCCACGACTTTATAGGCCACACCGAGTTTCTGGCGGAGCGCAGCGGCGTAGAAACGCCGGTAATGATGTTGGTGAACGATTCCCTGCGCGTTGCGTTAGTGACAATTCACTTGCCAATCGTCGAAGTGCCTATGGCCCTGACCGCTGATCTTCTGGAGCGGGTATTGCGGGTGATCGACCACGATCTCAAAGTACGTTTTGGTATTGTTCGCCCTGTGATCGGTGTGTGCGGCTTGAATCCCCACGCGGGAGAATCGGGCCACCTGGGCGACGAGGAGATTACGATCATCCAGCCTGTTTTGGCGAAATTACAAGCCGCTGGGTTGATGTTGAAAGGGCCGCTACCGGCGGATACTGCCTTCACGCAGCCGAGAATAGCGGAGTTCGATGTCATCGTCGCGATGTACCATGATCAGGGCCTACCAGTAATCAAACAGAGCGGGTTTGGCCAGGCAACCAATATTACTCTGGGGTTGCCGTTTATCCGCACGTCGGTAGATCATGGAACTGCGCTGGAATTGGCAGGCACTGGGCGCGCCAAGGCCGACAGTCTGGTGATGGCGCTAGAGGTCGCCGAGGCGCTGGCCCGTGGCGCCTGACCGAAATCGCTTGCCTCGGCCCCGCAAGCGTTTCGGTCAACACTTTCTGCGGGACACGGCGACCATCCGTCGGATTGTAGAGAGCATTCGGGTTGAGGATCGCGCGCCCGTAGTCGAGATCGGCCCTGGGCGGGGCGCGTTGACCGCGCCGCTCGCCGAGCACTGCAATCAATTACACCTCATAGAGATCGATCGAGACCTCAGCGAACGACTGGCAGAGCGATATGCCGGTAACGCCGCTGTGACAGTGCACCGGGGAGATGCCCTCAAATTCGATTATGCGCGACTCGCACAGAAAGCGGGATCAAAGTTGGTGGTCGTTGGGAATCTGCCCTACAACATCTCTAGCCCACTATTGGTTCAATTGCTGTCACAACTCGAAGCGATCCAAGAGATGGTCTTCATGGTGCAGCGCGAGATTGCAGAGCGACTCACAGCCGGACCGGGTAGCGGCAACTACGGCAGGTTAACGGTGACGGTCGGTCGATCTTGTAGGATCAAACCATTGTTCGAAGTCGGACCCGAGGCGTTTTATCCTGTGCCGAAAGTGCACTCTAGCGTCGTTCAATTCTCTCCGAGAAGAGTGCCCCTCGGCCCAGTTGTGCAGCCAGGCCTGTTTGAGCGCGTGGTGCGCGATGCGTTTGGGCAAAGGCGCAAAACGTTACGCAACGCATTGAAGCGCTATCGAGTGGAGCCTGTATTCACAAAACTCGGGATCGATCCACAGTTGCGGGCAGAGCGCCTTTCGATCGAGCAATTCGCTGAACTTGCAGCGGCGCTCGAAGACTAGTCTTTTTCAAGCAGCGCTGCCATCTTGTTTTCGATCCATTCTTCGGCCTCTTGGTTGACCGCGCGGGGTTTGCGACCTTGGGTTTGAATGGCGGGCCCAATGCAGACCTGGACGGTGCCGGGTTGCTTTATAAAGCGCCGGCGGCCCCAGAAGAGGCCGGCATTGTGGGCGACTGGGACAACAGGTGTTCCGCTACGGACTGCCAGCGTGGCGCCGCCGGGAGAATAGCGACCCCGCACACCCGGTGCCATCCGAGTGCCCTCGGGAAAGATCACCACCCAGCGACCCTCGGTTAATCTTTTTTCCCCCTGCTCCAGCAGTTGATCGAGGGCTCTAATCCGGGTGGCACGGTTAATAGCAATCGGCCGGGTGGCGGCTAGGCCCCACCCGAAGAACGGAATCCAAAGTGCCTCTCTTTTCAATGCCCAAGTTTGAGGCGGAAAAATTACCTGAAAGGCAATCGTTTCCCAGGCCGATTGATGTTTTGACAAGATGACCGCAGGGCCTGTCGTCAGGTGCTCGAGGCCCTGCACGTGATAATGGATCTTGCAAGTCACGCGCAACCAGAACGTGATGAACCGAGCCCACCATCCAATGAATCGCATTCGCGGCAAAATGGGCAGCACGCCACTGAGGATGGCAAAAGGGCTGAACAGAACGGCTGAGATGGCCATCCCTAGGAAGAACAGCATTGATCGAATCCACAGCAACAACGTGCCCCGATCAGCAACAAAGGTTCAGAACCGCCAGCAACTCAGCCCGCTTGCGGGGCGGCCCGGCGATCCAGAAGAGCAACGACAAAAGCTGCCAAATCGGCGTAGACAGAAACGCGCGCAGATGCAGGTTCTTGGTTTGGGGTCAGCCGGGCTGCATGAGTTGCACGACCATCGCCGGTTTTCACCAGTACGGGTTGTGCACCGACCGCCAGAGCGGCTTCCACATCGGTATCTGAATCCCCGACGAATGGGATGCCGGCCAGCGGCAGACGCAGGCGTTTACTCGCCTCGAGCAACAAGCCTGGTTTTGGTTTGCGGCAAATGCAATGGTCTTCGGGGGTGTGTGGGCAGAAAAAAATCGCATCGATTTTTCCACCTTTCTCTTGAACTTGAGCAATCATTTTTTGATGAATTCGATTCAACGTGTCCACATCGAAGAGACCCCGGCCGATACCTGATTGATTGGTGGCGAGGACGACCCGGAAATTCGCCCGACAAAGGCGGGCTATGGCCTCGAGGCTGCCCGGTATGGGCCGCCACTCGTCCGGTGATTTGATGTAGTCTTCAGAGTCGAAATTGATGACTCCATCGCGGTCTAGAATTACCAGCGCCATTTTGATAGAGGCCTTGGTTCAATACCCTACGCTGGTGGTTGCAACCGAGATATGTCGGCCACCGCGCGCAATAAGTTGCTCAGTTGGTTCAAAAGCGCCAGTCGATTTGTGCGCACGGCGGGATCGTCAACCAGCACCATGACATTGGTAAAAAAGCAGTCAACCGGTTCACGCAGGCGGGCAAGCTGCCCAAGCGCGTGGGTGTAATCGCCGCGCTGGACCAGGGGGCCGACTGCAGCTGAGATTTCAACCAGGGCGGCTGCAAGCGATTCTTCAGCCGTGTGGTCAAACAGCGTGTTGTCGATCTTAAGTGGCACTCGCTGATCGGTTTTTCGCAAAATGTTTCGGATCCGCTTATTGGCTTCGGCAAGACTTGGAGCTGCCCGGTTCCGCCGAAAGCGGGAAATGGCGCGAAGACGGCGATCAAAGTCGACCGGTTGGGTCGCTCCCACTTCAAGCACCGCGTTGATTTCATCGTTCGCAAATCCTGCGGCTGTGTAGTACGCCCGGTATCGTTCTGTGATGAACTGAATCACCTGGTCGCGCACGTCGTCGCCGATCGTGTGGCCATCGGCAACGTAGACCGAGACGCTAAGATCAACGAGATACGTGAGATCGAGCGCAAGTTTCTTTTCAACCAGAATACGAATCATGCCCAGAGCGGTCCGGCGCAGACCATACGGATCCCTTTCCCCAGTCGGTTCTTCTCCGGTGGAGAAAATACCTGTCAGCGTATCCACCCGGTCTGCCAATGCGAGGATTTTGCCCGGCCGGGATGTCGGCAATTTGTCGCCAGCGTGCCGCGGCAGGTAGTGCTCCTCGAGGGCCACTGAAACCTCCCTGGGCTCGCCGTCCTGACGAGCGTAGTGATGGCCCATCGTACCTTGGAGGGCGGGAAATTCGCTTACCATTTGGCTTACAAGATCTGCTTTGCAAAGATGCGCCGAGCGCAAGGCTCGCGACTCGTCCCAGCCAAGTTCGGCAGCGATCGATACCGCAAGTTTTTCAATACGACGGGTTTTGTCATAAAGGCTGCCGAGATTCCCTTGGAATTGTACTCCCCGCAAATCCTCGACCCAATCTTCGAGCGATCGGTTGCAATCTTCCTCCCAAAAAAATCGGGCATCCGCAAGCCGGGCCCCAAGGACCCGTTCGTTGCCAGAGCGCACGCGGGCAACCCGGCGGCTTGCTATGTTGGTTACCGCAATAAATTTCGGCAGGAGTTTGCCGCTCCCATCCACCACGTGAAAAAATTTCTGATGGTCGCGCATGGACGATATCAGCACCTCAGGCGGAATCTCGAGAAAAGCGGGGTCAAATTCTCCCACCAGGGCCCGCGGCCACTCCACCAGTCCCGTCACTGTGCTTAGGAGTTCTTCCCCGACGATGGTTTTGCCCCCTGCCTTACGTCCTAGGGTTTCGACCTGCCGGCGAATGGTTTCTCGCCGCTCGGCAAAGTCAGCAATGACAAAACCATTTTCTTTGAGTGCTTGGGCGTAACCATCAGCGCTGGTGATGCGAATCGGCTTATCGGTGAGAAACCGGTGGCCATGACTGACGGTGCTGGCGTTAACCCCGAGGACCCGGCAGCGCACCGGGGTCTTCCCGTGCATGACAATCAGCCAATGTACCGGGCGGACAAATTCAACATCGCCCTCACCCCAGCGCATCCGCTTAGAGATTGGAAGCGCCACGAGTGCGGCTGCTATGCAGTCCGGGATCAAGGCGCTCGCCATTTCTCCAGGCTCCTGGGTGCGAAAGACGAGCCGGAGCCCCGCGTCCGTCTCTGAGCGCTCGAGCGCGTCTACCGCTACGCCGCAGGACTTGGCAAATCCCTCGGCTGTGCGCGTGGGAAGCCCTTGGTCATCGAAGGCGCTAGAGACAGTCGGCCCGCGCCGCTCGTTCACGCGGCTTGATTGGCGCCGGGCCACCTGAGGCACGAGGACGGCGAGGCGCCTTGGGGTGGCGAACCAAGTGGGCGGTTGGTCAGTCAAACCGAGTTTTGCCAGCGAATCAGCAAGTGACGTGGCGAACGCCTGGCCTAGGCGTGACAGTGACGCCGGTGGCAACTCCTCGGTGCCGAGTTCTACCAGCAGGCTCGCCCGCGCTGATCGCTTTTTGTCTAGTCCACTCACTCGCTTCATAACCCCAACTGTCCGCGCGGAAAGCCCTGCCCCTCGCGGCTTGCGTAATAAGCCTTCGCTACGTCGCGAGCCAACCCCCGAACCCGTCCGATGTAACGCGCCCGCTCGGTTACACCAATGGCATGACGTGCATCCAGCAGGTTGAAGGCGTGCGAGGCTTTCAATACCTGTTCATATGCCGGCAGTGGCAGCTCGCACGTTATTAGATGATTGGCAGCGCGTTCACATGCTTCGAACTGCCGGACGAGCTCCGCAACATCTGCATGCACGAAGTTATAAGTGGATTGTTCTATTTCATTGTCGCGGTAGAGATCGCCATAACTGTATTGGTCGTTCCAGCGAAGATCGAAAACATTGTCGATGCCCTGCAGATAAAGTGCGATTCGTTCCAGGCCGTACGTAATCTCACCCGTGACAGGACGGCAGTCCAACCCGCCGACCTGCTGGAAATAAGTGAACTGGGAGATCTCCATACCATTTAGCCAGATTTCCCAGCCCAGACCCCAAGCGCCGAGTGTCGGCGACTCCCAGTCATCCTCGACAAATCGAATATCGTCCGTTTTGGTATCAATTCCGAGCGCTTCGAGGGAGCCCAGATAGAGTTGTTGAAAATCGTCAGGCGAGGGTTTCAATACCACTTGGTACTGGAAGTGACGCTGCAGACGGTTTGGGTTCTGGGCGTACCGGCCGTCTGTCGGCCGGCGCGATGGCTGGACGTACGCAGCCCGAATGGGCTCAGGCCCAATGGCGCCCAAGAAAGTGGCAGGATGGAACGTGCCAGCGCCCACCTCCATATCGTACGGCTGCAGAATCAAGCAACCCTGTTCTGCCCAGTAGTTTTGGAGGCGCAAAATGACGCCCTGGAAGTGCAAGGATAGTATTTTCAGCTAAGCTAATGGAGACTCGCAAATTATAACGGGTTGGTGATGTTGCTAGAATGAGGCACGTCAATGCAACGTTGTTTGCAGTTCTTGTTAATAAGGATTGGCGACATATCATGGAGAAGACACCTAAGCTGAGAAAAGCGGTTGCGCTGATTTCAGGCGGACTCGATTCGATGCTCGCTGCACGGGTTGTCAAGGATCAGGGCGTCCACGTCGAAGGCCTCAATTTCTTTACCGGTTTTTGCGTGGAGGGGCACACGCACGCAATTCGTAACCGCAAGGGCGGCAAACGCAACAACGCTTTGTGGGTCGCGGAACAACTGGGCATACGGCTTCACATCATCGATGTTATTGAAGAGTACAAGGATGTCGTGATCAATCCGCGACATGGGTATGGCGCGAATCTCAACCCCTGTCTTGACTGCAAGTCATTCATGGTTGGTAAGGCCCGGGAATGGATGGAACACAACGGGTTCGATTTCATAGTGACAGGTGAAGTGGTGGGCCAGCGGCCCATGTCGCAGCGGCGCGATACTTTTCCCGTTATCGCGCGAGAATCTGGCGCCAACGACCGGTTGCTGCGCCCCTTGTGCGCAAAATTGCAACCGCCGACCCTGCCGGAGCGGAAAGGCTGGGTTGATCGGGAAGGGTTGTACAGGTTCAGTGGGCGCAGCCGCAAGCCCCAGATTCGACTCGCAGAAACACTCAAAATCGACGAATTCTCACAACCGGCGGGGGGTTGCTGTTTTCTGACCGACGCGAGTTATACAGCAAAGATGAAGGACATGTGGCAGGCCCGTGGCGAGAGAAGTTATGACCTGGACGACATCATGTTACTCAAAGTTGGCCGGCACCTGCGGCCCGTTGCCCACTTCAAGATGATCATTGCCCGGGATGAAGGCGAAACCAATTATCTTTTGGGCTACCGCAATCGATTCCACCACCTTGTAATGACGAGTCACGGCGGGCCATTAACGTTACTCGAGGGGCAACTGAGCGACGATGATCTGTCGTTGGCGGCCAAAATTGCAGCCCGGTTCGGTCAAGGTCGAGATGCAGCCGAGGTCTCTTTTCTAGCGGTGACACCCGATGGTCCAGAAAAACGGTTGTCCGTCGCCCCCCTTAAGCCCAACCAAATTTCGGACACCTGGTACTTGTGAGCCTGCATCATCTGGATGTTCGCAACCTCTTGTGTCCGATGCCGGTCATCCGCACGCAAAACCAGGTGGCCGATCTTGCGCCGGGGGATGAGCTAGAGGTTCTTTGCACCGACCCCGGGGCTTTGACCGACATACCGGCCTGGTGCCGGATCGAAGGGCACGAAGTGGTGCAATCGGGGGAGCGAAATGGTGAATTCTTCGTGCGCCTAAAAGTTGCGCAGTCTTCTGTTTTCTATTAAGATAGCACTAATTTAGTGCGTATATAGTTTTTCGCACAATAATAGTGCAATATTCGCAGTAGATTTATGGCGGCCTGAGTAAAATTAATTGGTGTGAAATTGCTGTTCATTGGACAGCAGGCAGCTTAATTATTGGGTCAGTAGCTGAAGCGCAGCAGCCGATCCTTAAATATTTTGACGACAATCAAAGGGGAGCTCCCATGTCAGTCGCAGACGTCCTGAAGTTGATTCAGGAAAAAAACGTGCAGTTCATCGATTATCGGTTCACGGACACGTGCGGTAAGGAGCAGCACCTCTCCGTGCCCGCCAACACAATTAATGAGAAAACGTTTGAAGACGGTGAAATGTTCGACGGTTCTTCCATCGCGGGTTGGAAGGGCATCCATGAATCGGATATGACTTTGATGCCAGAGGCGATTTCAGCAGTGATCGATCCGTTCATGCAGGACACCACCTTATTAATACGATGCGATGTAATCGAACCCACCACGATGCAAGGATACGATCGCGATCCCCGTTCGATTGCAAAGCGGGCCGAGGCCTACCTGGAGTCTACCGGCGTGGGAGATACCGCCTATTTCGGACCCGAAGCCGAGTTTTTTGTCTTCGACTCGGTACGTTGGGAAAATGACATCAGCGGGGCGTCCTACCAGATCGAGTCGACCGAGGCAGCCTGGAGTTCATCGCGCGATTATGAAGATGGAAACATCGGGCACCGTCCCGCGATCAAAGGCGGGTACTTTCCGGTACCGCCCGTCGACTCTTTGCAGGATATCCGATCCGCCATGTGTTTGGCCATGGCCGATATGAATGTCGAGGTGGAGAAACACCATCATGAGGTGGGCACTGCGGGACAGGGGGAAATTGGTATGAGATTTGATACGTTGGTCACGAAAGCAGACCAACTGCAGACCTACAAGTACTGTGTGCACAACGTGGCCCATAACTACGGACTGACCGCAACCTTCATGCCGAAACCCTTGGTCGGTGACAACGGCAATGGGATGCACGTGCATCAGTCAATTTTCAAGGGCGGGGACAATGTATTCTCTGGCGACGAGTACGGCGGCGTCTCCGACACCGCGCTCTACTATATCGGCGGGATCTTCAAACACGCCCGAGCAATCAACGCCTTCACAAACGCTACGACCAACAGTTACAAGCGTTTGGTCCCGGGCTTCGAAGCCCCGGTACTCTTGGGGTACTCCGCCCGCAACCGTTCGGCCGCCTGCCGCATTCCACTGGTCCCCAGTCCGATAGCGCGACGGTTAGAGGTTCGCTTTCCGGACGCTGCGGGTAACCCATATTTCACGTTCGTGGCCATGTTGATGGCAGGACTCGATGGAATCCAGAACAAGATCCAACCCGGCGAGCCGCTGGACAAGGACTTGTACGACCTGCCGCCCGAAGAGGAAGCCCAGATTGCGACCGTAGCGAATTCGCTCGACCAAGCGCTGGACGCACTCGATTCCGACCGCCAATTTCTAAAGGCGGGTGGGGTCATGACGGACGACATGATCGACGCCTACATCGGATTGAAAATGGAGGAAGTGCAACGCTTGCGACAAGCGACGCACCCGCTCGAATTTGAGATGTACTACAGCGCTTAGCAGAAGGGGTGGTTGCCGCAGATTGAGCGGCACACGGGCGTTTTGGTAATGACTTCAGGTATTACACATACTGATGGAATCTCCTATGTGAGTCCGTCTGCGGCCGAACTGCTCGATGGATTGGCAACCGCGGTGTTGTTGCTTGATAACGGTCGGCGGGTGCATTACCTCAACAGCGCAGCCGAGGGGTTACTGAACGTAAGCGCCAATCGGGCTGCTGGTCAATTGGCGGAGGAATTGCTTGGTATGGGAGCGGTATTGCAGGGAGCTGTGCTTGCCGCGGCGATGGGACAGACGACAACTTTCCGCGAGATTGAGATCCAACAGGGTTCGGCGAGTCGCGGGAAGGAAGAGTCAATCCGGGTGGATTGCACCGTATCGCCGTTTCCGGCCGGCGTCGATAGTTCTTGGGTGTTGGCAGAACTGGTGACAATCGAGCCGTTGGCCCCGGCGGCACGGGCCAGCGATTGGCGTGAGCATCACGCAGCTACGCACCATATCATTCAGGCTCTTGCGCATGAGATTAAGAATCCGCTTGGTGGCTTACGGGGAGCCGCCCAGTTGCTCAATCGTCAACAGTCGACCGCTGATTTTCAGGATTACACTGATATCATCATTCGCGAAGCCGATCGCTTGACCAAACTCGTTGATCGCATGACCGGTCCGCGTAAGTTGCATGCTTGGGAACTGTTTAACCTGCATGAAGCGCTTGAACATGTCCGACATCTGATTGAAGCGGAGTTTAAAGGGAAGATTGAAGTTCAGCGTGACTATGACCCTAGTATTCCAGACGCAACAGGGCATAAGGAATATCTGATTCAGGCAATTCTCAACGTCGCTAGAAACGCGGCACAAGCGGTCGACGGACGGGGAGAAATTCAATTTCGAACACGGGTTCGACGTCAGTTCACAGTCGGGCAACGTCGCTATCGTCATGTGCTAGAGGCTTCGATCCGAGACGCGGGGCCCGGCATACCGCTGGAGCTGCAGGAAAAAATATTCTTACCAATGATTACTGACCGTCCTGACGGAACGGGGTTGGGGTTGGCGTTAGCCCGAGAGATGGTAAATCGTCAGGGGGGTGCAATTGAATGCACCAGTCGCCCAGGGGACACTCGATTCACATTCTTCTTGCCCGTGGTATCAAACTCGTGACCAGAAGCAGCCAAGTCTGGGTTGTGGATGACGATGCTTCGATCCGGTGGGTATTGGAGCGTGCGCTTATTGATGCGGGTTTATCGGTTCGCCAATTCGGGAACGCCGACGAGGCGATGGGAGTTGTGGACCATGAACTGCCAAATGTGGTCATGACGGATATCAGAATGCCCGGCAGAAGTGGCCTCGAATTCTTGGAGATTCTTGGGGATCGATTTCCGGAGATTCCGGTAATCGTGATGACGGCCTACACTGATCTAGACAGCGCCGTGTCTGCATATCGTGGCGGTGCTTTTGAGTATTTGCCAAAGCCATTCGATCTGGATGAAGCAACGGCGCTTGTGAAGCGCGCTCTGGCGAGACGTACCGATTGGCAAACTGCGCTTCGCCGATCGGTGGAAGAGCGACTCGCTGTTGGTCAGGCCAACCTGCTGGGCGATCTTGGTCCCGAATTCGAGCGGATACTCTTGCGGGCTACGCTCGCATTTACGGGGGGTCGGAAGCAAGAAGCGGCGCGCTGGATCGGCTGGGGTCGCAACACCCTTACCCGTAAGTTAAAAGAACTGGAGATCGACTGAAAAGACGCTGTCCTGGCTCCCATTCAAATGTGCAAGCCGCAGGTCTATTTCTGCCGCAAACGGAGAGCCCCATGGGAGGCTGTGAATTGGGCGCTAAAGGCAATATTAAGTCGGTCAATTGTCAGCCAGAATCCGGGTGGGTTCACTCAAGCCTCCTCACGCAGTTCGACCCGTCGGATCTTTCCAGAGATGGTTTTGGGCAAGCTTGCCCGAAACTGGATTTCCCTTGGGTACTTATAAGGCGCCGTCGTTTTTTTGACGTAATTTTGAATTTCGCCGACGAGTTTCTCGGATGGGGTATAGCTAGGCGCAAGTACGATGTGGGCTTTGACAATTTCACCCCGCAGATCATCAGGTTTTGCGACCACGGCGGATTCGGCGACCGCGGGATGTTCTAGTAGAGCGCTCTCGACCTCGAACGGACTGATTCGGTAACCCGCTGAACTGATGATGTCATCTGATCGACCTACGAACCAGATATAACCGTCTATGTCGCGGGTCGCCGTATCGCCGGTGTAGTACCACCCGTGCCGGAAGGCCTCCCGATTGAGCGCATCTGGACCTTCATAGTACCCATCAAACAGTCCGAGGGGATGACAATCAGTCAAGCGGATTGCGATGTGGCCAATTTGGTCGTTCGCAACAACAACGCCATTATCATCTACGATTTGCACATCAAATCCAGGTACGGGTTTGCCCATTGACCCTGGACGAATCTCCACGCCCGGCACGTTGGCGACGACATTAACCGTCTCGGTCTGGCCATATCCATCGTGCACGAAAGTGCCGGTTACTTCTTTCCACATTCGGATGGCTTCCGGGTTGAGCGGCTCTCCCGCGCTCATAGAATGCCGCAAGGAACTGAACTGGTATCCGGAGAGATCCATCTGGGCGAATACGCGGTAAACCGTTGGCGGTGCACAGAACGTTGTGACACCCAACTTGTCGATCAGTCTCAGGTGTATTTCCGGGTCGAATTTCGGGTCGCCGTCGTATAACACAATGGTGGCGCCGATCAACCACTGTGGAAACAACATGCCCCAGGCGGCTTTAGCCCAACCGGTATCGGAGAGCGTCCAGTGCACATCGTGTTGCCTCAGATCCATCCAGAACTTGCCGGTCACTGTGTGAGCCAGGGCATACCCATGATTGCGAGGCACCATCTTGGGCCACGAGGTCGTCCCGGAGGTGAAGTAGGCCATCATCATGTCGTCGCTGCGTGACAGCGGCATCGTTTCTCGTTCGCATACTTCACTTTCTTGTGCACAAGCGTTGGCGTAATCAATCCAGCCATGCTGTTTATTGCCAACAAGAATGAGGTGGCGAAGGGACGGGCAGCGCGCGCGAATCGACTCGATCTTTGAAATATGCTCGGATGAAACGATCGCCAAGCTCGCAGCCGAGTGATTGATTCGATACTCGATATCCTTGGCTGTAAGTAAATTGGTACCGGGCATGGCGACCACCCCTGCTTTGATACAGCCGATCACCACTTCATACCAGGCGGGTACCCGGGGCAGAATTACGATTGCGCATGCCCCTTTCTCCGCGCCAAGCGTCTGCAATGCGTTAGCGAAACGATTTGAGGCCTGGCTCAGTTCCGCAAACGAGTGATATTCAATGGCCGTCGCAGTGCGGTTTACCGAGACAAATGCCGTCATATTCTCCTCGGCGGCCCAGGTGTCTACGACATCAAAACCGAAGTTGAAAAACTCAGGTACTGAGATGTTCACGTTGCCGGGTTCGGCCAGTTGATCGAGAATTGATTTCAAGTACAGCATCGCTTTTTCCTGAAAATAGGGTCCGAATGGGGTTCTGGCTGTCGGTTCAGACGCAGGAAATTCCCCCAGTTGTCGTGGTTTACCCTAGTCAAGAATATAGGAAGGTTTGCAAAGGGTAAAATCATATCTATGGAAAAAAGATCCCCAAAGAAAGAGACGGCGGTCGTTGAGCGCCTCCAATGGGTCAAAGACGAGATCAAGCACTACCCAACACCCATCGCAGGGTGTGATGAACAATTCAATTTTCTGTTGTCCGAACGGGATCGTCTAACCCTTGAATTGACTGAAATTCGTCGATCGAGGGAGAAGTGAAAAGATTTGAAAAGGCGTGGCGGAGAATAAGCGTAAAGGCTCAATAATCGTTGGGAATGCAAGAAATTGAAGATCGTTACCTATAACATCCAGTTTGGTTGCGGGCGCGACGGCAAGGTGGACCTCGATCGCATTGTAGAGGCAGTGCATGACGCGGATGTCATTGCGTTGCAGGAAGTGGATCGCTACTGGCCAAGGTCAGGGGACATGGACCAGGTCAAACTGATCGTTGAAAAGCTTCCGGGTTTCGATTTTGCCTATGGCCCCGGGGTAGATCAGGCGATAACGGGAAAGGTGGGCACGGATGGGCGACCGACACGTCGGCAGTTCGGTAACCTTCTGATCTCTCGTGGCCCGATCGGATATGTCCGCCACCATTTGTTACCGAAGTTTGCAAGTATTGGGCCCCTTAGCATTCAGCGCTCCGCACTTGAATGTGCGATTCAAACCGACTGTGGACCGATACGGTTTTACAGCCTGCACCTAACGCACCTTAGCGCCGAAACAAGAATGCCGCAGGTGAGCTCGCTTCTTCGGTTGCACCGTGAGGCCCAAATGGAAGGGGCTCCCGTTTGCGGGGATGCGAACGGAGGTTACTGGCATGACGGGGTGGCAAAGGCGCCACCCCCGGATGCCGCCATTTTGCTCGGAGATTTTAACTTTCAACCTGATTCCCGGGAGTACGTAGAAATGGTCGGGCCCCTGTCGCCGTATGGCGGTCGCGTTACCCACCCGCTCGGATTTGTGGATGCTTGGACAATGGCTGACGGCGAGGACGACACGGGATACACGGCGGATGTAGAAGGCGCACCGGCAAGACTCGACTATGCTTTTGTCAGCGCCTCGCTTTGCGACCGTATTCGATCCTGTTGGGTCGACCGCGATGCCGATGGTTCGGATCACCAACCGCTCTGGCTGGATGTGGGCTGAGCCAGACCCTCGGGATACGTTTTAGAGGTTGATAACTCTTTGAGCGATGGTAAAGGTGGTTTGCCCGACCAGGTGCCGCTGCCGGTCGGCATGACGCATAAACTCGTCCATGTGACCGAGCTGCAAGAGTTGGTTGACTTCGGTCAGCACGGCATGAAGGTTCGTTTCCGGTACCAAGCTCCAGATGGAGTCGCCGTCCCTCCAAGTGGGATCGAGTATGCCGCGGATGTCGAAGTATCGCTCGCCCTGCAACACTCCAGCATAAGGCACCTCTCGATCGATGCTGGTAAGCCCAGCGTCGCACAGGACTTCCTTCAACACGGCTTCTGCAGGGAGAAACCTTTTGACCTTCTCTAGCGCCTCGGGAATAAACGAGTAACTCCAGAAGCCGCGTTCAAGCTGTTGGTGGCTACAACTGTTTACGATCAGGATTCCGCCGGGTTTCAGAATCCGCGCACATTCCCAAAAGACCTGCCGGTATCTTGCCCAGCCGGTCTGGGCGCTGTCACCCAGATGATGCAGTACCTGGTTGAGCATGATGGCGTCCACAGCTGCGCCTGCAAGCGGCAGGGTGTCGATCGCCGCTCGGCAAAAACGCACGGGCGTAGGGGATTTCGCACCGTTGAACCGGGATTTTGCTGCGGCCAGCATTTTGGGATTAAGATCAATCGCGACGATGCCCTTGACGCGGGACACAAAGGCGGCAGCATATGCCCCGGTACCGCAGCCCGCGTCCAGCAGGGTCTGATTTGCGAGTGGCGTCGGCGAGCGGCCGAGCGCTTTCGCAATGATCTCAAGACCCACTGGAACGCGGGTCAGATCATAGTGCTGGGACGTTTCGTGGTAGTTTTCGAAATCACTCATGAACGTTCTTTGGTTGCATCTCGATCGCATTATAGTTTTGAAGAAGAAGAGAGAACCCGCGGACATTCCGCCTTCACCTCGATCCAAGGAGTTTCAACGTGTGCGGCAGGTTTGACCGGCATAGTTCCCTCGCTGATTTCGCCCATGCCATCGACGGCTTACACGTCGAGGCATCCGAGGAATTGCCACCGAGTTACAACGTGGCGCCATCACAACGCGCACTGGTGGTCCGAGATACACCGGAGGGTCGGGTTGCTTCGGCGCTGGTTTGGGGGCTGATTCCCTCGTGGGTTAAGGATTCAAAGAAAAATCGGCCGATCAACGCCCGTTCTGAGACCGTAAATGAACGGCCGATGTTCCGCCGCCCTTTTCGTACGCAGCGCTGCCTGGTGCTTTGTAATGGCTACTACGAGTGGCAAAAGCAGGCCACCGGGCCCAAGCAGCCGTACTATCTCCAGTGCCCAGGGGCAACCCCGTTTGCGTTGGCGGGGCTCTGGGAGCGAAATGACCATCTGGATGCCGAATCGCTCGAGACGTTCTGTATCCTGACGACAACGGCAAGCGCCGCTGTGGATTGTATCCATCACCGCATGCCGATTCGTTTGAGCCGTGATGCTCACGCAGACTGGCTCGATTCAACGGTGTGTGATGTGGAATTTCTTTCCCAGCTTATGGCGTCAGCCGACAACGACTGGATGTTTTACCCGGTGAGTCGATACGTCAACAGTCCCCGCAATGACTCGAGCCGCTGCCCGGAGCGTCTGCGCGGATTTGAGCGGCCGTGACCGGCAATCGACTGCTGGTCATGGGCGGCAGCGGATTCATCGGCCGACATTTGCTCGCTCGACTGAGCGACGAAGGCCACCATGTTACGGCGTTGGTTCGTTCTCGACAAAGTGCTGAGCGCCTCGCATCGTTCTCAATTGATACGGTGGTCGTTGACCCCAGCAGCGATCGCGAACTCGCCTCTTGCTTCGATCAGCAGGATGCGGCCATTAATCTGGTCGGTATTTTGCACGAAACGCCTTCTAACACTTTCGAAGCCGTGCACGAGGAGTTGCCACTACGGCTGCTAAGACACTGTCAGACCGCGGGGGTGCCACAGTACATTCACATGAGCGCATTGCCTGCGAGCGCCGAGCGTGGGCCCAGTCGTTACCTGTACAGTCGGGGCAAAGGGGAGGACGCCGTACATCAGCAGGGCACGGAGGTGGCAGTCACCAGTTTGCGTCCCTCCATCGTTTTTGGCCCCAATGATCATTTTTTCTTTTCGTTCGCTGCAATGCTTCGCTGGATGCCAGTGCTCCCGCTCGCCTGCCCGAATTCCCGCTTTGCTCCGGTCTTCGTCGGCGATGTGGTTGAAGCCATATTGCGCGTGGTTGCAGAGCCGCAGCGCTTTGCCGGCAACCGATTGGATCTTTGTGGCCCAGAGGTTTACACGTTGCGTGAACTGATCGAGTTTTTGGTGCGCACGACGGGCCACAGATGCTTCATTATGGGACTACCCGATTCACTGGCCAGGCTGCAGGGGACGGTATTCGGCGCGCTGCCAAAGAAAATCTTCACGTTGGACAACTACCTGTCTTTGCAGGTAGACAGTCTCTCCAAGGAGAACGGTTTCCCGGCGCTCGGAATGACACCGCGCTCTCTTGAGTCGGTGATGGAGCCGCTGCTCAGGAACGAGGCTTGAGCACAGACACAGCGACGCCAGTCGATGCGTGGTTTTTCTTCAGCCACTCACGCGGTTTCGGGTCGAGGCTCACGGTCCAACAACGTTTGGACCGCAATCATCGGGTCAATCCCCGCAAACAGTACGCGGTAGACCTGCTCCGTAATCGGCATCTCGACGCCGAGACCCTGGCTCTTCTGGTACAAGGCGCGGGCGCTGTCAACACCCTCCGCTTCCTGGCCAATCTCTCTTAGAACGTCAGCTAAGCTGTTGCCCCGCCCGACGCCGAGCCCAACCCGTCGGTTTCGAGATTGATCATCTGTACAGGTGAGGACCAGATCACCGATGCCGGCCAGACCCTGGAAAGTATCAGCTTGGCCACCGAGCGCGACGCCAAGGCGAACCATTTCTGCCAGCCCGCGGGTAATGAGGGCGGCTCTGGCGTTAGCGCCAAAGCCCAGTCCATCGCTGATGCCGGCGGCGATTGCCATCACGTTCTTGATCGCACCTCCCAATTGGACTCCGGCAAGGTCTCCGCTGGTGTAGATGCGGGTTCGGTGATCACGAAACCAGCCGGCAAACCGCTCTGCTTCCGCCGGGTCGTCAGCGGCGACGGTCAGCGCGGTCGGCAAGTGAGCGGCGACCTCACGGGCAAAACTGGGACCGGAAAGCGCTGACCGTATGGCCGATTGCCCGATAACTTCGTCAAAGACCTCGTTCAAAAGTTTGCCACTGGTCGCTTCTAATCCCTTGGTGCCCCAGCAGAACCGACAGTGATGATCGAGCTCGGGGAGGGCTTCCCCGAGCTCGCTGAGTGTGGCACGAAACGCGTGACTGGGCACCGTGATCACGAAATCTCGGGTCTGGGTGGCGAGAGACGATAAATCGGCTGTTGGGATGATGGGGTCCGGTAGCTCGAAGTCCGGCAGGTAGCGGGTGTTGCGACGCTCTTTCTTGAGGGCCGCCACATGCTCGGGGTTGTGATCCCAGAGCAGCACGGGCTGATCTCGCCGGGCAATGAGTATTGCAAGCGCGGTGCCCCAAGAGCCTGCGCCTAGCACGGCCAATGGACGCGTCCGGGATGCCACTAAGTGTGCCGGGCCCTAGCCCGTGGCGGGCTCAGTGAGCGACGCCTTCGCTGGCAGACCCGTTATCTCCCGAGGCTTTTTTCTGCTCATACATGGTGTCGAAATTGACCGGCTGCAGCAGCAGCGATGGGAAACCGCCGTGGGTAACGAGGTGGTTTACATGCTCACGCACGAACGGGAACAGTGCGTTCGGGCAGGCGGCTTCGAGCGCCCGTTCCCGCTGTTGCGGGTTCAGTCCCGTGATGGTGAACATCCCTGCCTGCTGAACTTCTATCAGGAAGGCGGTCTGGCCACTGGTTGTTGCTGTTACCGTCACTTTGAGAACAACCTCGAAAACGCCTCGTTCCTGATCCAGTACCTGATGCGAGATGCGCAGTTGGATGTCGACCTTGGGGTTGTAATCAGGCTCCGAGAAAACCTGTGGACACCGCGGTGATTCGAATGAGGCGTCTTTGAGATAGATCCGATCGAAATGGAATACGGCAGCCTTTTCCCCTTCGTCCACTGCCATACATTTTGTCTCGTTGACCGAAGTCCAGATTAGCGCTCAAGTGGGAGATTCTCTTTCTCCCAGGAGACCAGGCCACCGCTCAGGGTGTACAGATTGGAGAAGTTATTCTTTCGAAGAATGGTGGCCGCCCGGCTGGCGTGCTGGTTTGCGCGGCTGGACAGCACAATCGGCGTATCTTTGGTCCGATATTTCTCGAGTCGACCGAGGTCGTTCTTAAGCTGACTGACAGGCATATTGATGGCTTTGGGTATGTGGCCTTTTTTAAATTCCGCGGGCTCGCCGACGTCTAACACGATGGCCCCTTCGTGATTCATCAACTGGGGCAGTTGCACCGCACTGACGGATTGGATACCTCCACTGTGGCGCCGGAGCGGGTCAAGCGCCAGTAGGGCCATGATGACAGCGAGCGCCGCAAAGAGGTGCCAGTTTTGCTGAATAAATCCGATGTCCATAATCAATGCCGGGCCTTGGTCGGGGCGCTAGTGTACAGGATTCACCGGCCAGAACCGGCCAACCGGAAAGCGGGAGTTACGGGAGCGTCAGTAACGGATTAGAGTACAGAAAGCGTCGCGCATAATCCCCATCAACTGCAGGATCTTTGGGTCACCGATCCGGTAATACACCTTATTGGCATCTTTGCGTGACGCCAGAATTCGCTTGTCGCGGAGGATCGAGAGATGCTGAGAGATATTGCTCTGAGACGTACCGACTTGGTCGACGAGATCCTGCACGCTGACTTCTTCAGCCTCGGCCAGGATGCACAGAATCTTGAGGCGAAGCGGGTGACCCATTGCCTTGAGTCCCCGCGATGCAGTGTCGAGATCTGCCTCGCTGACGTCGAATTTGCCGTTCCCCGTGGGACCGGCAGGGGGTGAAGTCATGCCCGTGAGCACCATCCGATTTCTCTCGTTCTATTCCCAGAAAATCCTTTTATAACAGAAGCATTATACAATAATGTTCGAATTGTCTTCAAGTTTTGAAAATCGTTATAAGCCAAGACTTATCGAGGGATGCCTGCGTTTCAGCGCTCGTGAGGCGTGAGTCGCTTTCCCTGGACGAATGTCGGCCGGAATGCCGATCCCCACCGGCAGTGGGCAAAAGGACCCACGAAGGGCTGCCGCTATACTCAACGGTCAACCAAACCCGCGCCGCCCCAGTTATCTTTATAAAGGCCCCCGCGATTTTGAACCAACGGACGTGCGAGAAACGGGCCGATGATGCTTTTTGATTGACCTATGATTCGATTTCCTTTTGCTGTCCGCCGACTCGGTATTCTTTTACTGATGCTGTTGGGCTTAACGGTCAATGGCGCCGGCGCTGATGGCGCCGATTCTTCTGCACTGCCCGTCGAAGATTTGCGCCTGTTCTCGGAAATCTTTGCCAGAATAAAGGCCGACTACGTGGAAGAGCTCGACGACAGCCAACTCTTGCGCGATGCGGTGAAAGGAATGCTGAATGGGTTGGATCCCCACTCCGTCTATCTCGATCCGGAAACGTTTCGGGAGGTCAACATTGATACGCGCGGCGAGTTTGGCGGACTCGGGCTCGAAGTGACGTTGGAAGACGGCACTATCCGGGTCGTAGCCCCTTTAGACGGTACACCCGCCCATCAAGCTGGGCTTCTGCCCGGGGATCGAATTATCCGGTTGGAAGATACCCTCGTGCAGG
>CAJXWH010000007.1 GCA_913062915.1 uncultured Acidiferrobacteraceae bacterium
CAAGAACGCGCCGTTATGCGGGAACTGTCGTGCAAACAGAACGAATTTCGGCCGATCGAGTATAGCGACAAGCCTTGAGCGGGTTCAACCGAACAAATCTGTGCCAAATTCGATGAGGCATCCCAATGACTTTTCGATTCACCCACATTCTTTACCCTCATTTGGAGCACAGATCATTCGCAATCAATCAACTCACGCAGTACAAAATAAGGGACACAACAACACAAATTCGAAGGGGTCCACTGGCAACCATCTAGCATTTGCTCGAGGAACATCTGGCGACGGTGAGGTCGCGTTTATCCAGCGTCAGTTAAGTACTTCGTGCAAAACACTGTCGGGATAATCGGACACAAGCTTGGCGCGACCGATCGATTTCAACAACACCAGACGAATCCGACCATCGCATACTTTCTTGTCACGTGTCATGTGACGGAGAAAATCCTCCGCCGTCATTTCAGGGGGGGGGTCTACTGGCAGGCCCGCTCGCACCAGCAATTCACGCATCTGGTCTACTTCGTGGCTTCCCAACCAGCCGAGACGCTGCGACATTTCTGCTGCCAGCACCATGCCTACTGCCACCGCCTCACCATGCAACCACTCGCCGTAACCGGTCGCGGTTTCAATAGCATGCCCGAACGTATGGCCGAGATTCAATAAGGCACGATCACCTGTCTCGCGTTCATCTGCTGCCACCAATTCCGCCTTAATGCGGCAACAGGCAATGATGGCTTCCGTCAACGTGTCTCGGTCACACGCCAACAAGGCAGACATATGTTCAGACAACCAGGCAAAAAATCTGGCATCTCGAATCAGAGCGTATTTGAGGACTTCGGCGATCCCCGCGGAGACTTGCCGCGATTCCAACGTAGCCAGAGTATCAATATCCGAAATAACGCAGCGTGGCTGATGGAAAGCACCAATCATGTTCTTGCCCAGCGCATGATTGATTCCGGTCTTGCCGCCAACCGCAGAATCCACCTGCGCAAGCAACGTTGTGGGAACTTGCAAGTATTCGACACCGCGGTGATAGCAAGCAGCCACAAAACCTGCGATATCACCGATCACGCCACCACCCAGAGCGATGACCGTAACTGAACGACTGCACGACGCTTCCAGCATGGTGTCAAACAACTGAGTTACCGTGTGCAGGTTTTTCGTATCTTCTCCGCAGGGCAAGATCTGACACGTGACCCGCATTCCCGTCAATACAGCGAGCAATTGATCCAGGTAAAGTGGCGCAACAGTTTCATCGCTGACCACCATGACCTCTGAACCCGCAATGAATTCCCGGATCAATTCATCGCGCTTCAAAAGACCTGCGTCAACATGAATTGGGTAACTGCGTTCGCCAAGATCGACGGTCAGGACTGCCATTTTTCGCGTATTTCCCCGGCAATTTCTCTTGCAGCCGCCTGTGGAGACCGGCTGTCCGTAACATAGACAATATCCGCCTCTTGCCGGTACAGGGGTTCCCGCTCGTGCATCAAGTCTTCGATTACGCTCCGTCGGCTGCCTTTATTCAGCAACGGGCGATTACGGCTGTTGCGGGTCCGCTCCAGCTGCATCTCCACTGTTGCATGAAGATACACGACCAGGCCGCTGTTACGAAGAGCCCGACGATTCTCCGGGCGCAGTACCGCTCCACCCCCTGTCGCCAGCACAATGCCGCGGCGTTTTGCCATTTCCAAGATGACCTTAACCTCTCGGTCACGGAACCCGACATCCCCTTCAATATCGAAAATCGTCATAATCGATACGCCGGTTCGATTCTCAATCTCTTGATCAGAATCTACGAACTCAAGAGCAAGATTTTTTGCGAGAGCCTTGCCAATGGTGGTCTTGCCGACACCCATGGGACCGATCAAGTAGACATTACTGGAGGTGTTCATACTTAAATGGTTCAACAGTAAGGGGTATCGAATATTTCTTATCTCTAGCTAGTTGCGCAAACTCCCAACGGGGAAAAATTCGTTAACTGGCACCGGCCCGTCCGCAATAAAAACGATGAGATAGTACTCGAAAATGTCTCTAATTGCTTCTGTTTTTGCCCTGCTTGAACCAACGGTCGTTTCCTGCGTTGAGGGGCCACAGCCTATTACTCTGGTACACTGGCCGCTGATTTCGGACTCGCCTTAACGGGTGTCATAGATGGATCACGACTTCGCCTCGTGTTGAATCTTTACCGTTGAAGAAAGCAATCCAATACAGTTTCTGGGCGTCGTTCGCTCTTCTCTCGGTGGCTGCGGTGGGCGCGGGTTTTGTGTTCTTCACCGTAATCCCAGGACTTCCCTCAATCGAAGCAATCCGGCAGATGGAACTCACTATTCCACTGCGGGTGTATACCATCGACGGCCGCCTGATTGCTGAATTTGGTGACCAAAGACGCAACCCCGTACCGATAGAGGAAGCGCCCGATCTTTTGATCAAGGCCGTTTTGTCTGCCGAGGATAATCGCTTTTTTCAACACCACGGGGTGGATTTCGGCGGGGTAATCCGAGCTTTGATCGCAAACCTTCAGTCTGGCGACATTGTGCAAGGTTTCAGTACCGTGACCATGCAAGTTGCTGGTAATTATTTCCTCGATAGAAGAGAGAAAACATACACCCGAAAACTTAAAGAGGTTTTGCTGGCATTCAATCTTGAGAGGGAACTCAGCAAACAGGAAATACTAGAACTTTATCTCAACAAGATCTTCCTAGGCCAAAGAGCCTATGGATTTGCAGCTGCCGCATCGGTTTATTTCAACAAGACATTGAACGACCTAAGCCTTGCTGAGATCGCTACATTGGCTGGAGTCCCCAAAGCACCATCCGCCAGAAACCCGATCACTAACCCCGATGGAGCTCGTGTGCGGCGCGATTATGTTCTTAAGCGCATGAGAGACCTGCAGCACATAACAGAAGACGACTATTTGACGGCAACAAACGCTCCGGTCGCCGCTGCCCGGCACATTGCGCCGGTAGAAGTCGAAGCAGCCTACGTAGCGGAGATGGCCCGCTCGTACATGGTCGAAAACTATGGCAAGACCGCGTATACAAAAGGCTACCGTGTCTACACTACGATCAACAGCAACAATCAAACGGCAGCAAATCGAGCATTACGCCGTGGCCTGATTGCTTATGATCAGCGCCACGGCTTCCGCGGACCGGTCGGGTTTCTCGACCCCGATGCCGGGGGAGACTTTTCGCTGGTCGATTCTCTGCAGCAGTATGCTTCTATAGGCGGCCTGCAACCTGCAGTGGTATCAGAAGTGAGTTCGGATTCGATTGATGTATTGCTGTCTTCCGGCGACATCACGCAAATTAACCCGGCCGGCTGGAGGTGGACTGCGCACAAGATTTCCTCGGAGTTGCGCACCGGCGATGTCGTGTATGTGGCCATGAAAACTGGGACAACTCAACTGGCTCAGGTCCCCGAGATCCAGGGCGCAATCGTTTCGCTGGATCCAACGGATGGCGCCCTGCTCGCGTTGACCGGGGGCTTTGATTTCTATGCTGGAAAATTCAACCGGGCAACCCAGGCTCGGCGCCAACCGGGGTCGAATATCAAGCCGTTTATCTATTCCGCTGCCCTCGATAACGGCTTCACCGCTGCGACGCTGGTAAGCGGTACCCCCATCGTGGTCGAGGACGATCTCGGCGATACCTGGCGCCCGGTAAACTACAGCAAGAAAGTGTTCGGACCCACCCGTTTGCGCCGAGCATTGGTGCAATCACTGAATCTGGTTTCCGTGCGTCTTGTCCGGGGCCTTGGCACGCCATTGGTGCTCGAACACCTACAACAGTTTGGATTTGACCGAGAACACCTACCCCAGGGCCTGTCACTGGCGCTCGGTGCTGCAAACTTTACACCCCTCGAAATGGCCCGGGCCTATGGTGTTTTTGCCAATGGCGGCTACCTGATCGAACCCTACTTTATTGCCAGGGTGGAAGACCAGAAGGGAGAAATCACGGAATACGCCAACCGGACCATGCTTTGTCCTGAGTGTGCCCCCCCGACCGAACGCTTTACCGATCTCGATCTCGGCATTCTCTATGACCCACGATACTCGAAGAGAGTGCTTTCACCGGAAAACGCATTTCTTATGAACGAACTTATGAGGAGTGTGATTCGCACCGGGACGGGTCGCCGTGCCTTATCTCTGGGTCGGGCGGATCTCGCCGGAAAAACCGGTACGACGAATAATTTTCGTGACGCCTGGTTCAGCGGCTTCACCCGGGACGTCGTAACCAGCGTATGGATCGGTTATGACACGCCACGAGATTTGGGTAGCCGTGAGTCGGGCGCGCGTGCAGCCCTGCCCATCTGGATCGACTACATGGAAGTGGCGCTGCAGGGGAAGCCGGAGAAAGCGCTCCAGATACCAGAGAACATTATCAAAGCATGGGTGCATAAAGATACCGGCGAGGCAGTCGCTGTCGATGACCCGAAGGGATTTGAAGAATTTTTTGTGATGGGAACGGAACCTCATGCGCTGGTACGAGGAGGCGCGCCTGCTGTTCAAACAGATGTTAGCGGGCCCAGTCCAACACTCGAGGAATTGTTCTAACTCTTCCTGTCGCAATATGCGAGGGGGAAATCAAGCCCTGGCGCAAGTCCCAGAAATCCAGGGCGTACTCGAATCTCTCGACCCGAGCGCTGGGCCACTGCTTGCACTGACCGGCGGATTCGACTTCTTCTAGGCGCGGCAACAGAGCCCGGTGAAGCGGCTCAGGTCTTGCTTTGACTGAGGTGGGGGATACCGGTCTTCTTTTTCGAGGCCGCCTTTTTTGCGGTATTCTTTTTCGTTGTTTTCTTTTTTGACGATCCCTTTATAGAGGCTTTCTTTTTCCCGATCTTTTTCTTGGCTTTTGTTTTGGGCTTTGCTCGAACCTCTGTTACCCATTCACCATTACGATAAAACGCTTTCCAGCCAGTTGCCCGCTTACCCACCTCAGTCAATACGTACTGCTCTTTGGTTTTTCGACTGTAACGAATTTGTGCCTTGTTTCCGACAGGGTCTGTTACAGGGGCGCTGACCAGGAATTGATACTTGGGATCAAGTTGCTCGCGGATGCTAAGGATTTCTTCAACCAATGGGGCCCGGGTTTCACGATTCTTGGGAAACTGACTGGCTGCCAGAAAAATGCCGGACGCCCCGTCCCGCAACAAATAGAAATCGTCCACTTTCTCACACTGCAAATGCGGCATTGGAATAGGGTCAGCCTTGGGAGGGGCGACCTCACCGCTTTTCAGTAGTTTTCGCGTATTGTTACAACTTTCATTCGTGCATCTAAAATACTTACCGAAACGTCCGGTCTGAAGCTGCATGTCAGACTCGCACTTATCGCACTTCAAAACCGCTCCGTCATAACCCTTTAACTTGAATTCTCCCTGCTCGATCACATAACCAGAACAGTCTGGGTTATTTCCACAAATATGTATCTTACGTTTTTCATCGATTAAATATTCCTCCATAGCACTACGACAAACCGAGCAACGGCGCTTGTTAACTAACTGCCTGGCCTCTATTTCTTCATCCAGTTGAGCATCTTCGACCTCGTCGCCAGCCACCAGGTTCATCGTCTGCGTGCAGCGTTCTTTCTGTGGCAAACCATAACCCGAGCAACCTAGGAATACCCCCGTTGCTCCATTACGTATCTGCAGATGGCGTCCACAATTTTGGCACTCGATATCAGTATCGGTAGGCAGGTTAGCCCGCATTCCACCAATGGCATATTTACCTTCCCCGTCTCCCGCTGCTGTGTCTAGCTTCTTTTTGAGGTCTCCATAGAATGAAGTCAGAACCGTTTTCCAGTCTTTGCCGCCATCTGCGATTTCATCCAGCGTTTCCTCCATGCCGGCGGTAAAGCCATAATCCATCAAGTTACTGAAGTTTTCAGTCAAGCGGTCAGTTACTATCTCACCCATCTTTTCGGCAAAAAAACGGCGATTTTTTATCGTCGCATAACCGCGATCCTGAATTGTAGAAATAATCGATGCGTAGGTAGACGGCCTTCCAATACCTCGCTTTTCAAGTTCTTTTACCAGGCTCGCTTCAGTGTATCTTGCCGGCGGCCTGGTGAAATTCTGATAGGAATCCAGTTTCTGAAGCGACAAAACCTGGCCGACCTTCAAATCCGGCAGTTCTAGATTGTCTTGTTTACCCGCCGGGGGTAACACGCGGGTATGACCGTCGAACTGAAGAATTCTGCCCTTAGCCCTCAACTCGAAACGACCTGATGTCACGGTAAGCATTGAGCTCAGATATTCGGCATAGGTCATCTGGCAGGCCAGGAAATAGTTTCGAATCAGATCGTAAAGATGCTGCTGGTCGCGCTCTACTGAAAATTCAGAACCCCGTTTGTAAACATCGGTGGGGCGAATCGCCTCATGGGCATCCTGCGCCTTTTCTTTACTGGCATAGAAAACAGGATTCTGCGGTAGGTACTCTTTTCCGTACTGATCGAAAATAAATTTCCGGCAAGTCATAATCGCATCGATACTTAGATTCGTGGAGTCTGTACGCATGTAAGTAATGTAACCCGCCTCATACAAGCGCTGGGCAAGCATCATGGTCTTCTTCACAGAAAATCCCAATCGTGTACTCGCTGCCTGCTGCAGGGTGGACGTAATTAATGGCGCATTAGGCTTTGATCTTGTGGGCCGATCATCGCGCGCTGCGACCTCGTAGCGATTTTTCTGCAATGACGCCAACGCTGTATCCGTCTGCTCTTTGCACACGGGGCGAAAATTTTCCCCATTTTCCTTTACGACTTGCAGTCTTAACTTTTGCCGTTCACATTCAGTGTCTGCGTACACCTCCCAGTATTCTTCCGGAATAAACACCCGCACCTCCCGCTCACGCTCCACCAATAGCCGTACAGCTACTGATTGAACCCTGCCTGCCGAGAGACCACGAGCAATTTTTGCCCATAGTAGGGGCGAGATCATGAATCCCACAATGCGATCCAGGAAACGGCGAGTCTGCTGGGCTTCAACTTTGTGATTATTCAGAGTACCGGGCTGGTCAAAAGCCTGCTGGATCGCTGTCTTGGTGATCTCATTAAAAACTACCCGGCGATAGCGACTGTCATCCCCGCCTATAACCTCTTTCAAGTGCCACGCGATGGCCTCCCCTTCTCGATCCAAATCCGTTGCGAGATAGATTGTGTCTGCAGTTGTTGCGAGATTTTTTAGTTCACTAACGACTTTGGCTTTATTCGGAAGAATCTCGTAGGTGGCGCTCCAGTCATTCTCAGGGTCCACTCCCATACTCTTTACGAGATTACTGTAGGCCTTTTTCTTCTTGTATTTTGCTTTGACATCCGGCGCCATTTTGCGGGTCAACGCAGCCTGCCTGGCCCTTTCTTTTGGATCGACTTTGCTTCTTCCTCCACTTACCGGCAAATCCCGGATATGCCCAACGCTAGATTTAACGATAAAATTAGCACCCAGATACTTGTTGATGGTTTTCGCCTTGGCCGGCGACTCCACAATCACTAATGACCTGCTCATAGATGGCAATACAATGGTTTGTTATTCAAATCTATTGGGGTTCACAATGGTCCATACATTAGTCTGACGATTCAACAATAATCAGATGCGCGGGCAATCCTCCAGCCGAAACCCCTGTTGTCAACAGAACAGATAATGCAGCGGGGCATCATCGACTCGGCGGATTTCCAAGGTGCGGGCCTTGCCTGGGGGTTCGACGATAATGAAATTCTTAGCCAACGGGTTCTTCTGTCGTCTATTGGTGGCGCTTCATGGGTGGCTTCATTTCGTTGCAGGAGAGGTCATTCCGCATACAGGGCATGATGAACAGTTATCACGTCTCCGTGAGTTCGGCTGGTCTTTGCTGGAGCGGTTCTGGAGCGCGGAGATACCCTCCAGCGCCACATTGGACCCGACCTTACACCGGGCAACCTTATCAGCATGGAGGAAACTGTCGTAGCCGTCAATCCGTTGCGTTTGACAATATGGTCAATGGGGGTTAGAACATAATCAATATACTCAAGCAGCGGTTCGCGTTGTGCTGAAGTCGCTGCCGGTACGGCTTTTTCACCAGATCGTGGCACTGTAACTCCGAATTCTTCGAAAATATCTGCGGTAGTTTCCACCAGTTTCGCGCCCTCTCGAAGTAAGGCATGCGGATTACTTGAAAGGGGTGAAAAGATAGGCCCTGGGACCGCAAAGATTTCCGTTGTCCCTCCAAATTTCCGAATCTGTGCCTGACCGAGCGCCGGGCTGCCTGCACGCCCTCCCCAGACACCAGGAATCCGTTACAATAACGCGGGTATCTCATATATAGGTATCGGTTCGATTCTAGGGCCAGATTGGGCTGGCCTCCAAGCGAACCATGTCACAAAAACCATTCACAGAAACACGAATCTAATGGCGCTCCTGGATATCCTTGTCTACCCCGACCCCAGGTTGCGGCGCAAAGCGTTGCCGGTTGAATGTGTGGACGACGAGATTCGGCAGTTAATTCGCGACATGGCCGAAACGATGTATCAGGCGCCGGGAATAGGGCTTGCTGCAACCCAGGTCAACGTCTCCAAGCGGGTTATGGTGATAGACCATTCTGACGAACGGAACGAATTGCAGGTTTTCATCAATCCGGTGATTCGCAGCCGCCGGGGAGAAACCGAAACCGAGGAAGGATGTCTGTCTGTTCCAGGTATTGTCGCGCCGGTTAAACGAGCAGAGGAAGTTACTGTCACAGCGCTCGATTCTGAAGGTCGGATAAACGAATACACAGCCAGCGGTATCCTGGCGGTCTGCCTTCAACACGAATTGGATCACCTGGATGGCAAGGTATTTGTGGACTACCTCTCGCGGCTGAAACGTGAACGAATCCGCAAGCAGTTACTCAAAGAAAGCCGCAACGATAATGTTGCTGCTACCACGGACCGGGCTGTCGCACTCTGAACCTGAACCCGTCGGGTCCGCCCTGCTGAGCTGACATTGCGTATCGTTTTCGCAGGGACATCGGAGTTCGCTGTGCCGAGCCTTAAGGGGTTATTGGGCGCCGGCTACGAGATTGCAGCGGTTTATACCCAACCGGATCGGCCGTCGGGGCGCGGACGAAAAATCGTTCACAGTCCGGTCAAACGCTGTGCGATCAGCCAGCAACTTCTTGTCTTGCAACCAGAAAACTTTGCCAACGAATATTCCCGACTCAAGAAAATCGCACCAGAGCTGATCGTCGTCGTCGCCTACGGTGTCATTCTGCCCCACGATATCCTGAGCCTGCCTCCCGGTGGCTGTATTAATGTTCACGCCTCCCTACTGCCGCGTTGGCGTGGCGCGGCACCGATTCACCGCGCAATTGAGGCGGGAGATTCGTCCACCGGGATCACCCTGATGCGAATGGATGAGGGCCTGGATACTGGCAATATTCTTTTTCAGTCGCCCAGCCCTATTAAAGAGAAGGACACCGCCGGATCACTGCATGACCGACTGGCTGAGGTCGGTGCTCAAGCGCTGATGACTTGCCTGCCGAAGATCGCTGCCGGGACCGTACAAAGCATCCGGCAACGGGAGGAAAATGCAACGTATGCACCCAAGATCACTCGTTCTGAACGGTGGCTGGACTGGACGCGGCCGGCGGTCGAGCTCGTGAGACAAATTCGCGCCTTCAATCCCAGACCGCTGGCGCGCACGGCCCTGGGCGACCAGATCATCCTTGTCCAGCAGGCGGCGCTGGGTCCAGCCCATCAAGACGAGCACCCCGGCACTGTAATACAAGCCCGAGAGGAATTGATCCGCGTGCAGGCGGGCGATGGCAGCCTGGAACTGTGCGAGGTTCAGTTGCCCGGTGGTCGGCCGCTCGGCAGTCGCGATTTCTTAAATGGATTTCCGCTAACACCCGGCCAACGTTTTCAACCGCCGGATTATGCCCAGTCCTGAAGTCTGTGCCACGGCCTGCCATACCGTGGACGATGTCGTTCAACGAGGTCGGTCATTAGATCGTGCTGCCGCCGAGAGACTGCCGAGTTTGCCCCCCTCTGCTCAAGGAGAGGCTCGGGAAATATCGTGGGGCGCTGTACGCTGGTACTACCGCTATCAGCCGGTGCTTGAGGAGCTTTTTCATCGCCCGCTGAGACAGAAAGATAAGATATTGGAAACACTGGTGCTGTGTGGCTTGTACCAACTGGACCACCTGAATGAACCCGACTATGCCGTCACATCCAGCACCGTAGAAACCTGCAGACTTTTGCAACGCGAAAAAGCTCGCGGACTTGTTAACGCGGTGTTGCGGAAATACCTGCGACAAAAAAATGAAAATCCTACGCGCCGCGCCTCTGCGTGGCATTCGATGCCAGGATGGCTGATTCGAGCATTGCACACCACCTGGCCTACCGAGTGGCATACCATTGTGCAAGCGTGCAACGAGAGACCGCCTCTGACGTTAAGAATCAATGGCCGGCAGTGCCAACCAGATCGCTATCTTCGGCGCCTGACAGAGCTCGGCCTGGCTGGATTCGAATCCCCTGTCTGTCGCTCAGCGATCACCTTGGCGCGGCCGCTTCCCGTCCATCAGATCCCGGGCTTTTCGACGGGAGATGTCTCGATTCAGGATGCGGCTGCACAGCTCACTCCACTTTTTACGGGAGACTTGCGAGGACGAACCGTGCTCGATGCATGCGCCGCCCCCGGTGGCAAAACCTGCCATCTCCTGGAAGTTGCGACACCCCAGCTGTCAGTTACTTCACTCGATTTACCTGAACGAACACAAAAAATAAAAGAAAACCTCACCCGACTCGGGCTGAAAGCCAAAGTGATCTCAGGGGACGCAACCCGCCCTGATGAATGGTGGGACGGAAATCCTTTTGATTGCATCATCGTGGATGCACCGTGCTCGGCGACGGGGGTCATTCGACGTCATCCCGATATCCGAATTCACCGGCGCGAAACCGACATCATCGAGTTTTCCAAACGCCAGTTCGATCTGTTACGGGCGCTCTGGCCGCTTCTGAATCCAGGCGGCCGGCTAGTCTATATCACCTGCTCCATACTGCCAGCAGAAAATGACGACATCATTGCGAAATTTGTCGGAACAACGCTCGATGCGCAGGTCAGAGCCGTGCCGTTGGATATAGGCATTGCGACTGACTATGGTCGACAGTTACTGCCACAACCCGGTGGTTCGGATGGTTTCTTTTATGCAGCACTGGACCGAACCCATACTTAATCCGGAATGCAACGGAAACAGGCGTATAATCAAATCCGAATACACCGGTCAAAAATCCCGGCTGTAGATTTCGCGCCGACAAAAAAACTGCCGCTCATAGGCCGCATCGGTTTGCTGTTTTTCCTGTTGCTGAGTCTATCGGCCGCACATGCCGAATTTGCAGTCATCGGCGGAAGTTCCACGGTCGAGAGAAACCGACTGCGAACCGATGCAGAACTCGACTTGGCGCTGGACAGAGCGCCTGCAGAGGCTCTTGTCGCGGGGATTCCATTGAATCTGTCGGTCGATATTCGTCTTTACAGGCTGAAAGGCCCACTGTGGAAGAAGCAAATCGCCGATTGGCGCTACCGCCACGTTCTTGATTATCACCGACTCTCAGGCCGCTACTCCGTAGAGAATGTGGCATCGGGTCAAATGAAAACATTCACTACCCTGATCGAGGCGCTCAACTCTTTGTCTCTGGTTCACATCTCGGAAAAGCTACCCATCTCTATTCACGACAACGATCGGCTGCAGGTTCGCATGCGGGCTCGCCTCGAGAAGAATGAGCTCCCTGCCCCGCTGCGACTGATCGCTCTTTTCTTTCGGGGCTGGCAGCAGACGAGCGAGTGGCAACAATGGGAAATCGCTCGCTGAGATCACGCCTGCTGGGGCCAGGTCCAGCCATCGCTTTGTCCGCAATCTTTTTGATTGCTTCTTTCCTTCTTACACCCGCTGCCGAAAATGCCGATCTGTCCGGTAACTATTACTTGGCGTTAATCTCGCTGAACATAGTTGGCGTAGTGGTGTTAGCGCTATTAACAACGCTCAACGTATGGCGACTGATTCGTGAGTTTCGAGCCGGTGTCTTGGGTTCCCGGCTCACTCTTCGATTTGTCGGTTCGTTCTCAATCCTCACGCTCGCGCCCTTGATCATCGTGTATTTCTTTGCCGTAAATTTTTTAAGCAGAGGAATTGATTCCTGGTTCGACGTACAGATTGAGCAAGCGCTGGACGATGCTCTGCTCTTGGGTCGGTCGTCACTTGAGACCCTTAAACATGATGTTCTCGACGACGTGAGGGAGGCTGCAAATCGTGTGGCTCGTGTCGGATCCGGTCTTGGTTTGGCGGGATTAATGGATGAACTGCGGGAAAATGGAGGATTCACCCAGATCAGCCTGCATGCCAACACAGGAAGGATCCTACCCCCCTGGAGCAGTGGCATGACGGGCACTCTGGTGCCTGATGCCCCGGACGACTCGGTACTCAGCACCATTCGCCGCGGCCTGGACTATGCCAAGATCGAACCGGTCTCTGGTGGGGGTCTCCTCCTGCGAGTCGCAGTGTCAGTCCCTGAATCAAGCCCTCTGCGTGTCCTGCAGGTGCTCTACCCGCTACCGCTACGCCACGCCCGCCTCGGCGAAAGCATCCAGTCTGCTACCGCAGAGTTCGAAAGACTGCAGTACCTGCGCAACCCCCTGAAATTCAATTTTGTGATCACGCTGTCGATGATCGCATTGATGACCACACTGATCGCACTCTGGATAGGCATCTACTTGAGCCGACGGATGGTTTCACCACTGGCCGACCTTGCCAAGGGGACTCGGGCAGTGGCGCGTGGAAACTACCAGACTCAGTTACCCGTGACGAGTTCCGATGAACTTGGCGTGCTCGTCCAATCATTCAACGACATGACTCGGCAAATCAACAACGCCCAGAATGCACTAACCCAATCGCGCCAAGATGCAGAAGAAGAACATGCCTACCTTGACACCGTACTGACGCACCTGTCTTCCGGAGTCATCTCGTTTGATACTGATGGTGCACTGTACACCCATAACAGCGGAGCGGACCGTATACTTGACGCTGATTTAGGTCAAGTTCAAGGTACAAGAATCGACGACCTTGCTGCTGCGCTGCCAGCAAACGAACCATTTTTCTCCGCCATCAAGAAACAGATAGACGCTGGTGAGTCAGCATGGCGAGAACAAATTTTTCTGCAGGGTCGTCAGGGCCGGCAGACATTAATCTGCAGCGGCACCCGCCTGCCCGAGCAAGCCAAAGAAAGCGCGGGCTATGTCATTGTTTTTGATGATGCCAGTGAGCTTATTAAAGCGCAGCGCGATGCCGCCTGGGGCGATGTGGCACGCCGCCTGGCCCACGAAATCAAGAATCCGCTGACTCCAATTCAACTTTCCGCTGAACGTATTCGATACAAGTTTCTAGAGCAAGTAAAGGAAAGCGAAAGAGAACACCTGGACCGGGCAACTCGCACCATCATTGAGCAGGTCGAGTCTATGAAATCTTTGGTTAATGCTTTTTCTGAATACGCGCAGCCAGTTGAACTCAAACCCAGTTCAGTAGACCTTCACCAGCTGATCCGTGATGTAGTTGAACTGCATGGGCAACAACCGAATCAGCCCGAATATACTTTTCATTTTGAGGATAATCTCCCACCTGTCCTAGCAGACCCAATCGGCCTGCGTCAGATCCTGAATAATCTTATCCTGAATGCCCGAGATGCTCTGGCCGGAATCCCAAACGCTCAAACCCGGATTCAAACCCGATCCACAATCATTAAGGAGCGGCAATACGTTGTACTGGAATTCTCGGATAATGGGCCGGGATTCCCCGAGACCTTGTTAGAGAAGATATTCGACCCCTACGTGACCACCAAGGACAAAGGCACTGGCCTCGGCCTGGCCATCAACCGCCGCCTCGTGAAGGAACTCGGTGGCGAGATTCGTGCCGAAAACCGGATTGAAGGGGGCGCAGCCATTATAATTCAGTTGCTGGCTGCCGTTGACGCAGATGGAGTCAGCTCCCGCTCAAAGTGATGCACGGACTGTGAAGAGGAATCGGACATGAGGCCACAGACCGTGCTTATCGTAGACGATGAACCGGACATTCGGCGGGTCGTCGGTGAAATTCTTCGGGATGAAGGATTACACATCGAGACTGCAGAAAACGCCGACGTTGCGCGCGAGAAATTTAGAGAGCACTCCCCTGACCTCGTCCTTGTCGACATCTGGATGCCAGACACTGATGGCGTCACTTTGCTGAAGGAGTGGAAAACGGGAGAAGACTCTCCACCCGTTGTGATGATTTCCGGGCACGGTACGGTCGAAACCGCGGTCGAGTCTGTACGGGCTGGCGCGTACGATTTTCTAGAAAAACCACTGTCTACTGCAAAACTCCTCGTGACTGTAGAGAGAGCGCTCGAGAGCCGACAGCTAAAGGACGAGAACCTGCTACTCAGAAACCGGCTCGAACCCGCCTCCACGGTAACCGGTCGCAGTCCGGCGATGGAGAACCTTCGCCAGCAAATCGGACGGATCGGTCCAGGTGACGATTGGGCCTTGATTACGGGTGAGCCTGGATCGGGAAAAGGTGTAGTAGCCAGAGCGCTGCACCGCGCAAGCCCGCGCCGCGCCGCTCCATTTGTCGAGGTCCGACTGTCATCGATCGCACCCGACAGTGCCTTGCTCAGACTGTTTGGCCAGGAAAACAACGGCATCATCCAAACCGGTTCCCTGGAGGACGCAAATCACGGAACACTGGTTCTGGACGGTATTGGCGACCTCGATCTGGCAGTCCAGGCCTCATTATTGAATGCCCTCAAAGAAAAACGTTTTTTCCGACCCGGCAGCGACGAACCCGTGACGTTTGACCTGCGAATCATCGCCAGCACCAGCCAAGACCTGGAAGACAAGATTGCCGATGGACAATTTCGAGAGGATCTGTACCGCTGCTTCGCCGAGGTCTCAATTTGGGTGCCACCGCTACGTCAACACCGCGAAGACATTCCGGCACTGGTCGATTATTACGCAAGAATCATCGTCGACAGTGAGCGCTTGCCATTCCGACGGTTTTCAACGGCGGCTGTGAATCTGATCCGAAACCGAGACTGGCCGGGCAACGTACGCGAACTGCGCGAGTTGATCCAGCGTCTCTTGCTTGCAGCGCGTACCGAGGAGATCGATCTAGAAGAAACCCGGGCAATGCTCAACAGCGCGAATGAAATTGATACAACCCTTCGTCTGCCGCCGACAGCCAGCTATGAACAACCGTTACGAAAAGCGCGGGAACAGTTCGAGCGAGGCTACTTTATCCACCATCTGGAAAGGGCAGCTGGCAACATGACTGAACTCGCCCATCGGTCTGGCATGGAACGAACCCACCTTTATCGAAAACTGAAAAGTCTCGGAATCGATCCGAAGGCGGCCAAGGAAAAACGCGAAAACAACTCGCGATAATTTAACGATGACATGAAGATCATCATTCTGGGCGCCGGGCAAGTTGGACTTTCAATGGCGGAAATCCTATCGCGTGAGAATAATGACGTCACGCTGGTCGACATCGATCCGGGCCGACTGGAGGGATTGCAAGATCACCTTGACCTGCGCGTCATTGAAGGATCTGCATCGCATCCGGACGTGCTCGAGCAGGCAGGTGGACATGATGCAGATCTTGTTCTTGCTGTCACCAATCAAGATGAAGTGAATATGGCGGCCTGCCAGATTGCATATAGTTTGTTCCGAACACCGACCAAGATTGCTCGAATTCGCTCCACCTCATATTTATCTCACCCGGAAATCTTCTGCGACAAAGCGATACCTATTGACGTACTCATCAGCCCGGAAGAGATCATTACCCAACAGGTATTGCGCCTTATCGAATACCCCGGCGCACTTCAGGTCGTCGATTTCGCCGGGGGACGAATTCAGTTGATCGGCCTGCGGGCGTATTTTGGAGGCCCGCTGGTAGGTCACCAACTCGGCGAGCTGCGAAACCATCTGCCAACGGCCAAAACGCGCGTTGCCGCAATCTACCGGCAGAATCAGGCGATTATTCCCCACGGTGATACGGTCATCGAACCTGACGACGAAGTCTTCTTTGTTGCGGCGCACGACGACATCCGTGAAGTGATGAGCGAACTTCGCCTGGTGGAAAAACCCGGCAACCGCATCATGCTGGCGGGCGCTGGAAACATTGGGTTGCGCTTGGCCCAAGCATTGGAGCAAAGCCATTACCAAGTCAAACTGATTGAATCGAACCGCAGGCGCGCCCGTCAGGTTGCAGAACTGCTGGACGAGACCACAGTGCTGCATGGCAATGCAGCAGATGAAGAACTGATGACCCAAGAAAACATCGAAAACGCCGAAGCGTTCTGTTCAATCACCAATGAAGATGAGGCGAACATCCTTTCGGCTATGCTGGCCAAACGCCTCGGTGCCCGGCGCACGATGGCACTGGTTAATCGTTCTGCCTACGTCGATCTGGTTGAAACCCGAATGCTGGATATTGCTATTTCTCCCAAAATTGCGACCGTCGGAATCTTGCTGGCTCATATCCGACGCGCAGACACCGTTGCCGTTCACTCACTCCGCCGTGGCGCGGCCGAAGTGATCGAAATCATTGCGCACGGAGAACCATCCAGCTCGCGGGTAGTCGGACAGAGAATCGATCAGATTCAATTTCCGCCGGGCACCACGATAAGCGCTATCCTGCGAAATGAAGAAGTCATCACTGCCCGCAAGGATACTGTGATCGAACCCGAAGATCATGTCATCGTATTCGTGATTGACAAGCAACATATCCCTGACGTCGAGAAATTGTTTCAAGTGTCGGTCACCTACGTCTGATCGCGCAGGCGATTTAATTCCCATGCGTCTGCAAGTGATCATGAAAATCATGGGGGTACTGCTGTCCCTGTTCAGCATTTCCCTGCTGCCGCCCACAGCGATCGCCGTTTTATCTGCAGACGGAACCCAGACGCCTTTCCTGTTCGCTTTCATTGTTACCCTGGTTACAGGCTTCGGCTTCTGGTTCGCGACGCGCCACCGACAAGAAGATCTTCGAATCCGGGACGGCTTTGTCATCGTTGTTCTGTTCTGGACGGTTCTAGCGAGTTTTGGCTCCCTGCCACTGCTCATGTCCGCAGATCCCGCGATGTCGGTAACGGACGCATTTTTCGAATCGATGTCGGGCCTGACCACCACGGGCGCCACCGTCCTTGTCGGGATCGATGACTTACCGATTTCCATCCGGTATTACCGCCAACAACTCCAGTGGTTGGGCGGGATGGGCATTATCGTGCTGGCAGTCGCTGTCATGCCGATGCTGGGTGTGGGCGGCATGCAACTGTATCGGGCTGAAACCCCAGGTCCGATGAAAGATACCAAGCTGACCCCCAGAATCAAGGAAACAGCCAAGGCGCTGTGGTACATCTATCTGGGATTAACAGCCGTGTGCGCGCTGGCCTACTGGCTGGCTGGGATGTCTTTTTTCGATGCGCTGGGCCATAGTTTTTCCACCGTCGCAATCGGGGGCTTCTCAACCCACGACCAGAGCCTGGGTTATTTCAACAGTCCGACCATCGCAGCCATCGCGGTGGTGTTTATGGTGGTTTCGGGCATTAACTTTGCGCTCCATTTCCTCACCTGGCGCTCTCGTCGACTGACCACTTATGTTCGTGACTCTGAAGTACGGGCATTCGTTCTTATTCTGCTCACCCTTACGGCCGTCACGATCGCTGTGCTTTTCGCCACCCGCACCTTCCAGACGGTAGGCGACACCCTGTGGCATGGAATTTTTCAAGTGGTCTCTATCGCTACGACCACGGGTTTCACCACTTCAGGTTATCACTGGTGGCCGTCGTTCCTGCCGGCCATGCTCGTCCTGGTCAGCACGGTCGGCGGCTGTGCCGGCTCCACGGCCGGCGGCATGAAGGTAATACGCAGCATCCTTCTCTACAAGCAAGGCCGTCGCCAGATCGAACTGCTAATTCACCCTAAAGCATTAATCCCGATCAAGCTTGGGGGTAAACCGGTTCCAGAACAGGTGCTTGAATCAGTTTGGGGGTTTTTGGCACTGTACGTACTGAGCTACATTGTTCTCGGGCTGTCGATGACCGCGACCGGTGTCGACCTCGTGACTGCGTTTTCTGCTGTGACCGCATGCTTGAACAATCTCGGGCCTGGACTTGGCGAGGTCGCGGAAAATTACGCCAGTCTCAGCAACAGCGGGAAATGGATTCTCTGCGGGGCCATGCTTATGGGACGACTCGAACTGTATACGCTGCTGGTGCTGCTTTCGCCAGCTTTCTGGCGAAATTAGTTCCTATTAAGCCGCGTTTTTAAAATCCACCCGGCGATTGCAGCGAGCCGCTGTGGCGTACTGGGGCCCTTCAGAAAAATCCCTTGGTCACCCGTTGCAGCGCCTGATGAATCTGGTCTGGACGGATCTTGCGGATGCACGCCTTCGGGCAATACGTGCGGCGATAACAACGACTGCAGTTCGCGTTTTCAGCACGAATGATGACCGTGGAATCGCCAATCGGCCCCACTCTTGTCTCGTCCGTCGGCCCAAACAGTGCCACCGTGGGACGCCCATTGGCTGTTGCAACGTGCAAGGAAAAACTGTCTCCGGTCAGCACGGCTGCGGCCTGATTGACCAATTCTGCGAATTCGGCAAGGGACAGATCACCGGCCAAATTGACCACACGTGAAACAGGCAGGGGGGCCAGTGCGAGACGAATGGCTTCGCGATCCTTCGCACTCCCCGCGAACACCAACATGACATCATCTGGTAACCGGCGGGCCAGCTCATCATAGTTCTCCAGCGGCCAGTCTTTAGTTGGCCAGCGGCTGATGGGGCAGCAGAGAATCCAACGTCGTCCTTCCAGGCTGTGGCGACTCATTTTCTGTTTCACCGATCTTTTTTCAGTGGCCGACGTAAAAAATTCGGTTTGCTGCCCGCCTCCGCCCAAACCAGCCAGCTTAAGTACCCCGTTCATCTCCTCCAACGCATGCAATTGTGGATGATGGAACCGGTGGGCAAACCACCAGCGTCCTTTAACAAACCGTTTTGACGCACGGGCTCCCCAAAGAAAAATGACACTTTTCCAGCGGCCCTGCAGATCGAGGGCCAGGTCGTAGGGTTCACGCCGCACTTCCCGCAAGGTTTCAACGATATGTCGCACGACCCAGCCCGGCTGTTTCCACCAACTCTGTTTTACCTGGTAGCGATCGAAGAGAATGATCCTGTCGACATGCGGGTTATGCCGGTAGATATCTTGCGCCGTGGTGGAAGTCAGAATCGTCAGACGGCAATCGGGCAATCGTTCCCGAATGGCGCGCGCCTGCGCAGTAGAGTGCAGGACATCACCCAGGGATGTCTGTTTGATCAACAGAATGTGCGGGCGTTGTGAGGTCAAGAGTTAAGCGTAAGGAGAAGGCGCGCTGTCCGGCCGATTCTTGAACCACTGCAATGTCCAAAGGTATTGCTCAGGAACCAAACGGATACCTGCCTCAAAAACTTCGTTCACCCGACTCGCGTCGTTCATGTCATCGCCGGTCGGAAAGCCATCCAGGGCGGGGTGTATCTCGACCTCATAATGCCCGGTGTTCAGCCGGCGAGTAAACATCGGCAAGACCTTGGCACCCGTCAGGCGCGACAAGCGCCCCACCACCGAGAGTGTCGCCGTCTGTACGCCGAAAAACGGCGCGAAGACGGTCCGTGCTTCGCGCAGGTCTTCGTCTGGCATGAGGTAGCCCGCCCGCCCTTGCACCAACGCCCGCACTAGGGGACGAATCCCGTCATCACGCAGCATAATCTGTGCACCAAAGCGACGCCGCCCACTCCAAAGGCGCCAAGTCAGCAGGGGATTTCGTACCCGCTTCATCATGGAAACCAGTGGATAGAACCGTGAGAGACAGACTCCACCCAGATCCATCCCTGTGGTGTGGGGCGTAACCAACAGGGTCCGCTCGCCTGCATTCGCTCGGTCCAACCAGGCCTCCAAACCACGTATCCGGCATAACCGTTCGAGTCGATTCGCCGAAGCCCACCAGACAAGACCCAGATCGATGATACCCCGCCCGTACGCTCGAAAATGTTCCACCAACATGCGTTGGCGAGTTTCTTCATCGAACTCTGGGAAACAAAGCCTGAGATTGATCGCCGCAATGTGCCTTCGCTTAGGATTACCGCGGCGAAACAGATCGCCCAATCGCGCACCCATCTGCCCTGCTGCCCCGCGGGGCAGCAGGGTCGCGAACCAGATCAAACCTATGAGTGCACCCTGGCTCCAGTAGCGAGGGCCAAGAAACTGGGGCTGAAAACGCGGTTCAGACACCAGCAACCCCAGAGGGCATGCTGGAACGTTCGCTCAAATCGCCCTCTTTCGTCCAGCGATGCGCAACCGCAGCGCATTCAGTCGGATAAATCCCTCGGCGTCACTCTGGCGGTAGGTCCCCTTATCGTCTTCAAATGAAGCGATATGCTTGTCATATAGAGAATCTTTATCGGAACTCCGGCCGCGTATGATCACGTTGCCTTTATACAGATCTAAGTCGACGACGCCATTGACCGAATGTTGAGAGGCATTGATCATTTCCTGCATCATTCGCCGCTCCGGCCCCCACCAGTAGCCGTTATAAACCAAAGAGGCGTATCTCGGCATTAATTCATCCTTCAGGTGCGCGACTTCTCGATCCAACGTGATTGACTCGATTGCGCGGTGTGCCTTGAGCAGGATGGTGCCACCGGGGGTCTCGTAACATCCGCGGGACTTCATGCCGACGTACCGGTTCTCCACAATGTCGGCCCGGCCGACACCGTGCCGTCCGCCGAGTCGATTCAGCGTCTCGATGATTTCTCCGGGCGGCAACTCAGCTCCGTTGACTGCCACAGGATCACCACTGGTGAATCGTATTTGAATTGATTCTCCCTTGTCCGGTGCGTTCTGTGGTGCGGTAGTCCAGCGCCATATCGATTCATCCGGCGCAGTCGCCGGGTCTTCGAGATCACCACCCTCGTAGGAGATGTGCAGCAGATTAGCGTCGGTTGAGTATGACGGCGCCCCACCGGAACGCGTCTCGACCGGTATATGATGCTTCTTGGCGAATGCAACGAGCTTTTCCCGCGAGTCGAATTCCCATTCCCGCCAGGGTGCAATCACCCGAATATCGGGGTTCAGTGCGTAAGCGCCAAGTTCCAATCGAACTTGGTCGTTCCCCTTGCCTGTTGCTCCATGCGCTATGGCATCAGCGCCTGTCTCACTGGCAATTCGAACCAGGTGTTTCGCGATCAATGGTCGGGCGATCGCCGTCCCTAACAAGTACTCACCTTCGTACAACGCATTGGCCCGGAACATTGGAAAAATATAGTCGCGGGCGAACTCGTCGCGCAGATCCACCACGAAAATTTCCGCGGCGCCCATGGCATTGGCTTTTTCTTGAGCGGGTCCGAGTTCTTCCCCTTGACCCAAGTCAGCGGTAAACGTAACCACCTCACAACCATACTCAACCTGCAGCCACTTCAAGATGACCGATGTATCGAGACCGCCAGAATAGGCGAGCACCACTCTCGATATGTTATTCATATTCTGCTCTCTTCCAATAAAATGGGCGGCTGGTAAGACTCCAGGGTCAACCACACCAGAGAATTATATCAAGGGGGCACTTTTAAATCGGTGTAACCATTGAGGCAAAATGACCCTTGACGCTACAATGCGCATCCCGTTCGAGACCCAAAACCGGACGACCACCCCACTGCGCATCGTTACTTCCGTTGGAATGAATACTCAATAATTTCCCACACGATGAAACCTCGACACTTTCTCACTCTGCTCGACTTGAGTTCAAACGAGCTTAACCATCTGATGGAGCGGGCTGCGTTGATGAAGGCCAATCGGCATTCTAGGTCCACCGCGGGTCTGATGACGGGCATGACCATGGCGATGTTGTTCGAGAAAACATCGACCCGAACGCGGGTTTCGTTCGAGGTGGCAGCATCACAGTTCGGGGGCCACGCATTATTTTTGGCGCCAGGAGATAGCCAGTTGAGCCGGGGAGAACCCTTGAGTGACACCGCCCGAATTATCTCCAGCATGGCCGATCTCATCGTTATGCGGACATCTGCCCACGATCGCGTAATGACGATGGCTGCGTATTCCCGGGTGCCTGTCATCAATGCGATGTCTGATGATTTTCATCCCTGCCAATTGCTGGCCGACGTGTTGACCTTCATCGAAAAAAAGGGGCAGATCCAAGACGCCAAGGTCGCCTGGATCGGCGATGGCAACAATGTCTGCCACTCTTGGATTCACGCTGCGCATCAATTCGGATTTGACCTGCAGTTGGCATGTCCGCCGGGTTACCATCCTGACAAGGCGGTCCTGGACGCAGCCAACGGGAAGGCCCGCATAGTCTCCAATCCCCAGACTGCAATTTCTGGCTGCGATCTTGTCGTCACCGACACTTGGTTCAGTATTGGCCGTGAGACCGAGAAAGAAGAACGACTGAAAGCCTTTGCCGGATACTGCGTAACGGACGCCTTGCTGCAGACTGCCCAACCCGATGCTCTTTTCATGCACTGCCTGCCGGCATACCGCGGCACAGAAGTGAGCGCCGAGGTGATCGATGGACCACAAAGCGTCGTCTGGGAGGAAGCTGAAAATCGACTGCATGCCCAGAAAGCGCTGATCGAGTTCTTGCTCGAAGGACCGTAGTACAAACGTCCGCTGTCATGATCGACCACCCGTTAAATCTTCAGAATCTGTGAAAACAAAAAGCCCCCGACCAGCGGGGGCTTTTTTTGCCGCTGCTAGAAATTCAAGTAATCAAGGCGCTTCGCATCTCGGCGAGAGCGTTTTTCTCAATCTGCCGGATTCGCTCCGCAGAAACCCCATACTCTTCCGCCAACATCCCCAGCGTGGACTTTTTTCCATCCTGATCCAGCCAGCGCCGCTCGATGATGTTGCGACTGCGGTCATCTAATGCATCGAGCGCCTCTGATAATTCCCGGGTTCGGTGTTTCGCCTCATGCGCCTGAATCACCGTGATTCCAGGGTCATTCCTGGAGTCGGCCAATGCCGCGGCTGGCGCCCTCCATCGAACCGACTCTTCTTCATCTGGATCAATGTCGAACGCTACATCATCCCCATTGAGCCGGGATTCCATTTCACGAACCGTATCTGCATCCACGTCCAGTTTCTCTGCTAAAGATTCGACTTCATCCTTTTTCATCCAGCCGAGTCGGGCTCGATTCTTACGTAGATTGAAAAAAAGCTTGCGCTGCGCCTTGGTCGTCGCGATTTTGACCATCCGCCAGTTACGAACGACGTACTCGTAAATCTCGGCACGTATCCAATACACTGCAAATGACACCAGCCGTACTTCACGGCTGTGATCGTAGCGTTTGACTGCCTTCATGAGGCCAATATTGCCTTCCTGGATGAGATCTGCCAGCGGCAACCCGTAACCCACAAACCCCCTCGCAACCGACACCACATATCGGAGGTGTGAAAAAACCAATTGGCGGGCCGCCTCAAGATCCTCTTGTTCACTGTACCGGCGCGCGAGCTCCCGCTCCTCCTCCGCCGACAGGATCGGTGCGTCATGTACGGCCTGGAGGTACGCGGAGAGTCCCTGATTGGGGCCGAAATCCAGCGCTACGGGGAATGTTTGTGTCATGAGTCTCAGTTGTGTCCTTCGAGACACCAATTTTAGCACTCTTCTATAGAGAGTGCTAATATTTTATACCGCGAGATTTTAATATATTACCGTTTTATAACAATAACTTATACAAATATTAAAGAAATAGATTCGGTTAAAGCAGCAAGAACTCAGTCGCCCTCTGGCAGCAGGGCCCGTGCAAACGCCGTGGCATCGAATGGCGCAAGGTCTTCGAGACGCTCCCCCATGGCGACAAATGGGATCGGGATCCCGAACCTGCGGGCGAGTGCCACGATGACCCCACCGCGGGCCGTGCCGTCCAGTTTGGTGACACAAATCCCGGTCAGCGCGATGGTGGCATGAAAGGCCTGCGTCTGGGCCAGTACATTCTGGCCATTTCCAGCATCCACTACCAGCAAAGTCTCCTGCGGAGCGGATTCGTCTATGCGCCCCAGCACCCGATGAATCTTTCTCAATTGCTCCATCAAATCTGCGTTTACGTGCTGGCGCCCGGCCGAGTCGATGATCAGCGTATCGATTCCCCTGGCGCGTGCCGACGCCAACGCATCGTGCGCCACCGCGGCGGCGTCCGTCCCCCGCTCCTGCGCCACCACCGGGATGTCGAGCCGCTGGCCCCATACCTCTAATTGATCAATGGCTGCCGCACGAAAGGTATCGCAGGCGGCCAACATGACGCTGCGGCCTTGACGGCCAAGCCACTCAGCCAATTTGGCAACTGTCGTCGTTTTGCCCACGCCGTTCACGCCGACCACTAGCACCACCCGAGTGCCTGCCCCAGTAGGCATCAGCCATGGACGGGCCACCGGCTGTAAAATTTTGGCAATGTCCTCTCGCAGTTCCTGCCGAACCTCGGCCACCGTAGCGACCCGCCGGGCCCTGATGTTAGTGCGCAAACGATCGACAACCTCCCGGCTGACTTCGACCCCGAGATCCGCCAAAATGAGCTGATCTTCTATGTCGTCCAGCATACCGGCATCGATATCACCGCCCCGGGAAATAACGCTGTGCAGACCTTCCGTCAGAAAATTCCGGGTTTTTGCTAAACGCAAAAACAGACTTTGTTTTTCCTTTCCTGCCACCTCAAGACACTCGTTGATTGAAAAATGACCAAGACGTTATCGTATCATTCGTAATAGCAAAGCCTCTATCCAACACTGCAACTATGGCGTCAAAGCATCAACGCGGAAGTCTCAGGATTATTGCGGGACGGTGGAAGCGCCAGACCATCCGTTTTGTGGGCCCTGACGATCTTCGCCCCACACCCAACGCGGTTCGTGAAACGCTGTTCAACTGGCTGGCACCGGTCATCGAGGGTGCAAGTTGTCTCGATTTGTTCTCGGGCAGTGGCGCACTGGGTTTCGAAGCGGCTTCCCGAGGTGCTGGCCGGGTCGATCTGGTCGACCATGATCGCAGCGTATATCGACAACTCGTGTATACACGAGATACTCTGTCGGCCAACCAGGTTCATATTCATTGCGAAGATGCCCTGGCGTTCTTGGCGGCTACTGCGGATCGCTTCAACATCGTTTTTCTTGACCCTCCTTTTCGCAGCCGGTTTGCTGCGCGGATCATCACGGCGCTCGAACGCTCAGGTGCACTCAAGGCGCAAAGCCTGGTCTACCTTGAAACGCCTAAACAAGATAGCGAACCCAATCTGCCTGAAACCTGGCGCCTTTACCGGGAGAAGAAAACCGGGTGCGTCGCGTATCGCCTCTATGAACTCGGCGAAACGAACGCATAATGTACGCCTCAGGTTCCAAGAATTGATTTTGCTTCTGGTCGCATTGCGCACTCATTGGTAGTATGGTGCCCGGCCCTTCCACGCAACCGACGGAAAATGAATACCAAGGCAATCTACCCCGGCACTTTCGACCCCGTAACCAACGGCCACATTGACCTCGCGGAAAGAGCCGGCAAATTGTTCGACGAGGTCATCGTGGCAATCGCCGAGAGTCCTGCAAAGGAACCATTTTTTTCACTCGCCGAACGACTGGCTCTCGCCGGGAGCGTACTCTCTCATATCAGTAACCTCGAGGTGCGGGGATTTTCCGGCTTGTTGATCGACTATATGCGAAAAAATAATTCGAGGGTTGTGATTCGCGGCTTACGAGCAGTGACTGATTTCGAGTACGAATTTCAACTGGCTGCCATGAATCGGCAACTCGATAGCGAGATTGAAACCGTGTTTCTGACTCCTGCTGAAAACTATACGTTCGTCTCTGCAACCCTGGTCAAGGAAATTGCCTCTCTGGGTGGCGATGTCTCAAAATTCGTTCATCCCGAGGTGCTAGAAGCGTTGCAGCAGAAACTCAATACAGCGGATACCGCTTGACCGGTCGTTTCGGAGTTCCCGATGGCTCTTCGTATAACTAGTGAATGCATCAATTGTGACGTCTGCGAACCGGAATGTCCGAACGACGCAATCTATCAGGGTCAAGAGATTTACCAGATCGAACCGTCCCTGTGCACCGAATGCGTAGGACACTTCGACACCTCCCAGTGCGTGGTGGTATGCCCTGTTGCCTGCATCGAGGTTGACCCCAACCACGAAGAGAGTCAACAAGAGTTGCGGGAAAAATTCCACAGGATTACCGCAACCAAAGAGGAATCCGGTGCCGCCGTGGTCTGATCAGCCAATCGGTACCTGGGTGTCAAGACTCCGCCAGAGGTACCAGCTGGCCACGGTTCGATAGGGTCGCCAGCGTCGTCCAGCACGTTCGAGTTTCTCTGTTGTTGGCAGTGTCGAGTATCCCCGCAGCCGCTGATAGCCCTTGCGAACCCCAAGGTCGCTGAGCGGCAGGATGTCGGGTCGCCCCAGATAAAAGATGAGGAGCATCTCAGCCGTCCATCGGCCGACCCCCCATATCACGGTCAGTCTTCGGACGATCTCGTCTTCGGTCATCCGATGCAACTGCGACGTTTCGGGCAGTTGCCCCGCCAGCGCTTTCTCCGCTAGATCTTGCAACGCCCTGCATTTGGACCCAGACAACCCGGCAGCACGCAATTCAGCGGTCGTTCGAGACAGCAACTGCACAGGACGAATCCGCCGGTAAGGAAATTGATCGAGTAATCGCCCGTAAATCGTCGCTGCCGCTCTTCCAGTCAACTGCTGATACACAATACTGCGGATCAAGTATTCGAATACTGATCGATTACGGCGAACAGAAAGCTGGAATTCCCCCACAGATTGAATGCAACGGGCAAGACCCGAATCCACAGCCGCCAGGTGCGCGACTGCCGCTGCGAGATCAAAAGAATAGCCTTGTGCAGCGTCAGTCACGGGCACTGATTCTCATTACAGAGCGGGGCGGTGTTATTTCCCAAAGATCGATCTCGTCGTTTCTCTGGCGGAAAGATGACAAGCACCCTACCGTAAAGCAGTTGCTCAGCTTGGCCTTTAATGCCATGTTGACGCCTTGGTGGCCCACGATCAGCACGTGGCCTGGCGTATCAAGCAATACCGGCAGCACGGGCTCGACCCGGCGGGCAACATCCAAAATGCCCTCACCGCTAGGCGCTGGGTCGAGATACATCCGACTCTTCCATTCGTCATATCTTTCGCCAAATTCTTTGCCGAGTTCGCTCTCCAGGCGGCCCTCGAATTCACCAAGGTCAAGTTCCACCAGTCTCGAATCGATCTCAAGTGCTGGATCAGATCCATCCATCAGTATCTCTGCGGTCTCGCGGGCTCGGCGCAAAGGCGAGCACACCACGCGCTTAAACACGATGTCCCGACTTCTAATCAGTTGAGAAAGCGCTCGGGCCTGCTGACGTCCCGTTTGGTTGAGCGGAATATCGGTGCGCGATTGCCAACGACGAACCCGATTCCAATTTGTCTGCCCGTGACGGGCAAAATATAGCGCCAATGCCTTTCGTCCAATCGATCAAGTGTAAGAAACCGGATCATGCCATATCTCCATGCCATGCTGCGGACTTCAGTGCCTTGGGTAATCAACTCGGAGATTCAGTGCTTCACTGAACTTTCGCTGACCCGGCTGCACGACAGTTGGTTCGCCGGCTTGATCCCATTACACTCTCTTCGGCCAGTGCTTCGTAATCGTGCTGCCTTTACAAATCTCTCTGAGATCACAGCGCAGCTCAGCGATATCTCACCATATGACGAAGACCCTCTTTATATTCCCAGGCCAGGGCGCCCAATACCGGGGCATGGGACATGATCTTTTCAAAGACCATGATGCGGTACGTCGAACCTACGAGGAGGCGAACGATATCCTCGGTTATAACATCGCGGAAACTTCATTTCGAGATCCCGAAGAAAAACTCATGCTGACCCGCTACACCCAGCCTGCGCTGTTGACTCATTCAGTTTCCTGCTTGCGCCTATTCGCGGAGCAGGCGGGCGAGCATTTTCGGCCGGATGCTGCAGCCGGTCACAGCCTTGGAGAATACTCTGCCCTCGTTGCTGCCGGCAGTCTGGATTTTTCCACTGCTCTTGCACTGGTCCAAAAGCGAGGTGAGCTGATGGGAAAATTCGGACAAGGCGAGATGGAGGCGCTGCCTGTGACTCGAGAAACAGCGCAGGCCCTGGCATCAAAACACTATTGCGGGGTCGCAGCCTGCAATTTGCCTGAACAAACGGTGGTCGGTGGACTCACAGACGATCTCGCGCGACTGGTTGATGATCTAAAAGAACTCGACCCAAAGAAGAATTCGACCCGGCTTAAAACTGAAGGGGCGTTTCATACTTATTTTATGGTGGAGGCAGCACAACGATTTCGGCCGGCGTTGGAGGCCGCAGGAGTACGGGCGCCGTCCATCCAGGTATTGTCGAACTTTACCGGCGCGTTTCACGAACCGGAACCCCACTCCATTCGGGCGAGACTCTTTCTGCAGCTATTTCATCCCGTCCTCTGGTATGAGAATCTTGAACAGGCCGCTCGCTTGGGTATCGATAACATCATTGAATTTGGGGGTGGAATCGGCAAAGGAACACACCCCAATGACAAAAAACCGAATCTTGCCGGCATTGTAAAGCGCGCGTTTAGAAGGGTCGATAACCCACCGGATTACCATGCAGTCATTAACGGCGAAACGTTGGCTGCTACCGTGGCAACAATCACAATGTAGTGCTGGCGACTTCGTGGACTGCTTACACGACGGAGTCAAATTTAACAGCAGTCAATTTACACGCAGGAACGGTGCCGAGTCTCGCATCGTTTGAACAACATCGAATCATGATGAATCCCGGACTGCTCTACTCTGGAACTGTGCTGATCTGGGGTTCGACCTGGCTTGCGATCCGCTTTCAGCTTGGCGTGGTATCGCCTGAAATATCCCTGGTTTATCGGTTCGCCATTGCCTCGTTGCTGCTGCTGGTCTGGTGCAAGGCGCGGAGAATCCCACCACCCGCCGGCTGGCGCAATCACAGCTTCTTGATTCTGCTCGGGGGTTGTCTTTTCAGTTTTAATTACCTGCTCTTCTATTTTGCAGCGGAGAACCTCGCTACGGGCCTACTGGCTGTGATTTTCTCCACCATGACGGTGATGAATATATTGAACGGAGCGCTGTTTCTCCGCCGACGAGTAGAGGGGCGGGTCATTTTAGGTTCTGGGTTTGGCCTGACTGGAATCTGCCTGGTCTTCTGGCCAGAAGTCATTGCACTGGACAAAAACCACAACATCGTGCTGACAGTATTACTAGGAGTCATCGCAACTTATTTTGCCTCTCTTGGAAGTATCATCTCATTACGCAACCAGAAATCCGGCATTGAGGTGATTTCAGGCAACGCATTCGGCATGCTGTATGGGACGGCTCTAATGGCGCTGTACGCCTTGATCAGCGGCGTACATTTCAACTTTGATCCCAGTTTCGGATACGTGAGCTCCCTGATGTACCTTAGCTTATTCGGATCCGCGCTGGCATTCACGTTGTACCTGACGCTTGTCGGGCAAATTGGACCCGAGAAAGCCGCCTATGCAACAGTGTTATTCCCAATCGTCGCCTTGACGTTGTCTACGCTGTTCGAGAATTATCGATGGAGCGCTCTTGCCGGTATCGGGGTACTGCTGGTCCTGGTCGGCAATGTGATTGTTCTGACGAATCGCCGCCAATTTCAGGCCCTGTTACAGCGGCTTTAATTTCCGTTACCCTGAAGGGGCGAGAACCCGACTTCTCACACGATCCAACCAGATCACTGCAATCAATGCAACAACAATCATCGGCACAACCACGATGTTGAGCGTCAGCCAACCCAACCATTGGTGCAACACGCCAGACGTGAGTGCGGTTAAAGCCACCATGCCAAATACGAGAAAGTCATTCAGGCCCTGCGTCTTTGCTTTCTCCGCCGGCATATACGCCTCGGTAACCAAGGTGGTGCCGCCGATGAAAAGAAAATTCCAACCCAAGCCCAGCAACACCAGCGCCAGCCAGAAATGTGGAATGCTTTGTCCGTGCAGGTTCACGACCACGCACAGACCGAGAAGAAACGTACCGACAATCATTACCCGTGTGGCGCTAAAACGCCGGATCAGGTGGCCGGTCACAAAAGATGGGGCGAACATTCCTAAGATGTGCCACTGAATTACCCGGGCTGTTTGCTCAAAATCATGGCCATAACTGTCCATGGCGAGTGGCGTTGACGTCATGATCAGGTTCATCACGCTGTAAGCAGCCACGGCGCTAAGCGCCGC
>CAJXWH010000008.1 GCA_913062915.1 uncultured Acidiferrobacteraceae bacterium
AGAGGGGTACCTTTGGGTGCCGGATCGATCCGTTGCTACTACAAGAAGCTCCTAAACACCGCGCAAACGGAACACCCCAACCACCCCAAGGCCAGTAAATCCTCCCCGGCAGTCGCAACCTGTTTGTCGCGAGGGTCGCTTGATCGAAATCGACATCTCCATGGCTGAAAAGCCTAGGTCAGTGGCCCCCAATCCACTTCGTAGCACCACCAATCTTGAAGTGCCCTGGACCGAATCATCAAACAGTTCATTTTCAATCTCCAGCCGGTGTACACTTTCGCCCTTTTCGCCGGCATATGGAAATGGAATTTCTGATCGAATACGGCCTGTTTCTGGCCAAAACGCTGACGCTCGTGGCCGCAATCGCGGTGGTCATCGGGGTCGTGGTCTCTCTTTCACTGCGCCGCCGCTCGAGCCCCCAGGAACATATAGAAGTACAACGGATCAATGATCGTTATCGGCAGATGGGGGATACGCTCGAGATCGCTATGCTCGACAAGGCTGGTCGAAAACGGAAGAAGAAGGCCGATCGGAAAGCGAAAAAAGCAGACACGAAAAAGGCCAAAGACAGCCTGAGTGAACCCCGCAAACGGGTCTTCGTGCTTGACTTTCATGGTGACATTCGAGGCAGTGAAGTGGCACTGCTGCGGGAAGAAATTACCGCCGTACTCATGGTAGCGAGTGAGTCGGATGAAGTATTGCTGCGACTCGAAAGCAGCGGCGGACTCGTTCACGCCTACGGACTCGCAGCCTCTCAACTGGCCCGGCTGCGGGCACGAAAGATACCCTTCACCGTAGCAGTCGATAAGGTGGCCGCGAGCGGCGGCTATCTCATGGCCTGCGTAGCCGACCGAATTCTTGCGGCCCCTTTCGCCATCGTAGGGTCAATTGGCGTTATCACCCAGGTCCCGAATTTCAACCGCTTGTTGAAAAAACACGATATCGACTTTGAGCAGGCGACTGCCGGTGAATTCAAAAGAACGGTAACCATGTTCGGTGAAACGACGGACAAAGGCCGGCAAAAGCTGAAAGCAGAGGTCGAAGAAATCCATGGACTGTTCAAGGATTTTGTGAAGGAGCAAAGACCCGTGGTAAACCTCGACGAGATTGCGACCGGGGAGCACTGGCTTGGGAAGCGTGCTCACGAATTGAAGCTTGTCGATGAGTTAAAGACCAGCGACGACTACCTCGTGGGTCTTACTGATACCAGCGATATCTACGAGGTACGGTATCTGGTAAAGCAAAAACTCCTCGATCGAGTGGTCTCAATCTTCAGCTCCATCTCCCGCAGTCGTAGCCCCTTTACATCCCACCCGGGGGCCGGCGCTCCAACCCCTCTACTGGAGTCAAAACTGGATTTAAGTATTTGATCTACACCCTAGGAGAATTGACGCCCGACATCGCCGACGATGTCTTCATTGCCGACAACGCGATCGTGATCGGTTCTGTGTCGATTGCATCGCAAGCCAGTGTCTGGTACGGAACGGTGCTTAGAGGGGACAACGACGAAATTGAAATCGGAGAACGAAGCAACATCCAAGATGGAAGCGTAATTCACGTAGACGAAGGCGTGCCCACGCGAATTGGCAACGATGTATCGATTGGCCACAACACCATGATCCATGGCTGCACGATCGGCGACGGCAGCCTGATCGGAATCGGCAGTGTGATCCTGGATTTTGCAGGTATCGGACGACACTCCCTGGTCGGTGCGAACAGCCTGGTCACCGAAGGTAAGGAGTTTCCTGATCGTTGCCTAATTCTTGGATCGCCCGCCAAAGTGATACGCGACCTGACCGATCAGGAAGTCTCGCAGCTGCTGGTCAATGCAGACCATTACGTCAAGAAGTCACGCAACTACCGATCCCAACTTTCACCCTGGACCGAATGATTTCGAGATCAGTGTTCCCCACCGCGCTTGAAATTGTAGACCGCGCCTGATCGAATTCCTGACGGCCAGCGCGCAGTAACGGTTTTCATCCGAGTATAGAACCGCACGCCTTCAGGCCCGTGGATGTACTGGTCTCCAAACAGGGAGCGCTTCCACCCTCCAAAACTATGAAATGCCAGGGGCACTGGAATGGGTACATTCACCCCGACCATCCCAATTTGAATTCTGTGGGTGAAATCCCTCGCGACATCTCCGTCACGGGTAAAGATTGCGGTTCCATTGCCGTATTCGTGGTCATTCACGAGTGATACGGCTTCGTCGTAGCTGCCTGCCCGTACCACCGACAATACGGGGCCAAAGATTTCGTCCTCGTAGATACTCATTCCCGGTTCGACCTTGTCGAACACGGTAGCTCCTACGAAACAACCGTTCTCGTAGCCCTTGACCTCGACATCACGCCCGTCAACAACCAGTTCTGCACCCTCTTCCACTCCGCGGTCGATGTAGCCGCGGATGCGATCTTTCGCGTCGGGCGTCACGACCGGCCCCATTTCTACGCCTTCTTGATTGTAAGCGCCTACTTTGAGTGCACTGATGCGTGGTTTTAACCGAGACATCATTTCATCGGCGGTTTCATCGCCAACGACTACCACTACCGACACCGCCATGCATCGCTCTCCGGCCGATCCATAGGCAGCGCCCATTACCGAGTCCACGACCTGATCCATATCCGCGTCCGGCATCACCACCATATGATTTTTGGCACCACACAGCGCTTGGACACGTTTTCCGTGGGCGCATCCCGTTTGATAGATATATTCACCAACTGCTGTTGAGCCAACGAAACTGACGGACTGAATGCGCCGATCGGTAAGCAATGCATCGACTGCTTCCTTATCGCCGTTGACAACATTCAGTACCCCATCAGGAAGTCCGGCCTCGGTCATCAGTTCTGCCAATCGGAGACCACAGGATGGATCACGTTCCGACGGCTTCAACACAAACGAATTACCACAAGCGATCGCTATTGGAAACATCCACATCGGCACCATAGCGGGGAAATTAAACGGTGTAATTCCCGCGCAAACCCCTAATGGCTGACGCATACTCCACGAGTCCACACCGGCGGAGACACCTTCCGAGTATTCACCCTTTAGCAACTGCGAAATACCGCAGGCGAATTCCACGACCTCAAGGCCGCGGGTTATCGACCCCTTGGCATCATCGAGAGTCTTGCCATGCTCTGAGGAAAGAATTTCCGCCAGTTCGTCTAACCGCTTGACCAGCAATTCCCGAAACCGATACAGCACCTGCGACCGCCTGGCAGACGGCGTTTGTGCCCAATCAGGAAATGCGCTGGCAGCATTCTCAATGATGGCCTGCACTTCTTCAGTCGAGGCCAAAGGCACCTGCCTTGTAACCTCACCTATCGCTGGGTTGTAGACATCACCGTATCGCCCGCTTTGACCTTCGACCCTGCGGCCACCTACGTAATGACTCAGTTTATCCTTGACTCTTGCGTCCATCGCCAGAACTCCTCCTGAAAACCTGGTGCTCCGCCCGATCGGCGCGACCGGAGGGCGGCCCAACACTGTATACCCGAAAGCAAAACATGGGGTCATTCAGCCACAATGGTTTGCGTCCTTTTCCCTCTTTATTGTCAGGGCTTTGCTATTTGAAAACAAGTCGCGATGAAAACCGAAGACGCCAGTTTTGGTGCGATCCGTGACTACCGGTGCGATGAATATTGCGACGCTCAATGACTAACAAAAGATGAATCCTCAGCCATGGGTGCGATGCTCTCCCGGCAATGGCCACAAGATCGAACAGTTCTTGAGAATCCAGAGCAACCGTCACTCGGCGCCACCAGATACCCGTCTTTTACCCCTTGTTCTTGGCAAGGTCTGAAACGCACAATACCTTGGCTGCCCTCGCACCGCACAGGGCTGTCATCCGGCGGTAGCAGCAACAACCCACGGAGACGACTGATGACTTCGAATTCCAACGACAATCGGCATAAAGACATCCATTACACGCTTCATCCGTACACCAATCTTTCCGCTCACGAGGAACAAGGGCCACTCGTAATCACCCGTGGAGAAGGGATTCATGTATGGGACGATCAGGGCAATCAGTACATCGAAGGACTGGCTGGACTTTGGTGTGTATCCCTGGGCTTCAGCGAACCCCGCCTGGGTCAAGCGGCTGCGAAACAATTTGACTCATTGCCCTACACCCATACATTTTCCCACCGCTCAAGCGAGCCGGTGATCGAGTTGTCAGAGCGATTGATCTCGATCGCGCCCCAACCCATGGCCAAAGCTTTTTTTGTAAATTCGGGCTCGGAAGCGGTCGATACCGCGATCAAGTTTTCCTGGTACTACAACAATGGACTGGGTCGAAGACAAAAGAAAAAGATCATTTCCCGACAGCGCGGCTACCATGGGGTCACCGTTGCAAGCGGCAGTTTGACTGCTATTCCGCTGATGCAAAATGATTTTGATCTGCCGCTCGATCGGATGATTCAGACGGAAACGCCGAACTACTATCGATTTTGTGAAGCGGGCGAAACCGAAGAGCAATTCGCCGCTCGACTGGCTGATAGTCTCGAGCAGTTGATATTAGATGAAGATCCAGAAACGGTAGCGGCATTCATCGCCGAACCTGTAATGGGCGCTGGCGGCGTTATTCTGCCTCCGGCAACCTACTTCGAGAGAATCCAGAAAGTATTGAAGAAATACGATGTACTCATGATCGCCGACGAAGTGATTTGCGGCTTTGGCAGAACGGGCAGCATGTGGGGCTCCCATACCTATGACATTCGACCCGATATGGTGACCTGTGCCAAGCAGTTGTCCTCCGGCTACTTGCCAATTGCGGCTTTGATGATCTCTGGTGACATGTACGATGTGTTCAAGGATCAAAGCCGTAAACATGGGGCTCTTGGGATGGGATACACCTATGGCGGGCATCCTGTTGCCGCGGCGGTCGCTCTGGAAACGCTCAAGATCTATGAGGAACGTGACATGCTGGGTCACGTACAGTCAGTCGCCGGGCACTTTGGGCGCAGATTGGCGGAGTTGAGCGCTTCTCCTCTGGTCGGTGAGTCACGCGGCGTCGGCCTAATTGGCGGCTTGGAACTGGTTGCAAACAAACAGAGTCGGGAACCGTATCCCGCTGAAGTCAAAGTTGGAGCGACTGTCGCCGCAAAAGCACTGGCCAACGGACTCATCGTGCGTGGGTTACCCGGTGATGTCATCGGTATCTGCCCGCCCATGATTATTGAAGAGACAGAAATCGATATACTTTTTGACCGCCTGGCGCTTGCCCTGTCCGAAACCGAAAATCTTCTGCGTGACGCGGCCTGAGATTGGCCACATTGGTACAACAACAGGACGAATCTGTGGCATTAAGCCTCTTCCGCACGATTTCGTTTTTGCTGCTGCTTCTTTTCCTTTCTGGTTCAGGCAGTGTTCGGGCCGCAGAAATCGACTGGTTTATCACCAACACGACCGATGTCGACGGGCGTCCGATAAGGACCGATGCCAGCGTTTTCAATTGCTCGGACCAAATCTACACGATGGTTTCGTTCAGCGACTTGCGCGAAACCACACACACCCTGATCGTTGATTGGATCGATCCCAGCGGACGGCAACGGGAACATACCGTGCACAATTTTCGCTACTTCGGTAACCCCGCATCGATATGGGCTTGGCTGACGCTGCATCCACCCCGGGGCGCGATCGCCCTTCGGCTTTTCAACCCGTCGGTTGGCATGCGCGAATTCATCGGGACCTGGACCGTCAGGGTCACTATCGATTACCAGTTTCTAGGACGAGCGAAATTCGAAGTACTCTGCTAACCGTTGACGTTGGGTCTTTGTCAGGCAATCGAATGGGCTGCCTGTGATAGATTCTTTAACTTGACCCGGGCCAGATCGCGCCCCAACAAGCCCAGCCCACAATCCGGCGCCGCCATCAGTCGCTCGCGATCAATATGTTCAAGGGCGCTCAGGAGGCGGCTGCGGATTTCGTCTACTTCTTCGATACGGCTTTTCGCAATGGTCACTACGCCGAGGATCACGGTCGTTGCTTGAAATGATTCCAGCAAAGACAAATCGTTGTGGCGATGCGCGTCCTCCAATGAGACGGCGTCGATTGTAGAATCCTCAATCGTGCTCGCGATTCTTCGATAGCTGTCGGGATCCGCCTTGGGGTAATCTGGATTATCCAATCGATCGGGGTACCCGCAACACATGTGGACGGTCCGCACCACGCCCTTCGGGCAGCCATGGAACGCCCGTTCTAGATTCTCGAAACCATAGGCGAGCGCTTCATCTGGCTTTCTGGCAAACAGCGGTTCGTCGATCTGGATGTGCCGGCAACCTGCCTGGGCCAGGGCGCGCACTTCGTGGTTGAGCGCTGCGGCCAAATCGGCCCCGAGTCGAACGGGATCTTGATAGTGGGCATCTGCGGTGGTGTCTGAGATGGTCATCGGACCGGGCATCGTCATCTTGACCGGGCGTTCTGTACACACCTGCGCCCGGCGCCAATCCCGCACCAGAAACTCGTCACGGGCCCGCACCGAACTGACAATCGTTGGCAGGTTCGCGGCGTACGCACCACCGCGCAATTCTTTCCGGGTCAGCTGTGAAAAATCGATTCCCTCGATGTGACGACAGTGATAGTGGATGTAGTTCTCCCGCGGCACCTCCCCGTCGGTAGGCACATCGATACCGGCATCGATCTGGTCTGAGACGACCTGGGAAACGCCCCGGGCGATCACCGCGTCCGCTTCAGGTCCGAGCGCCGCCAGCGCCGCGGCCCAGCCCATGGTCGGGTCGGCGGTATCCGGTCCCGCAGGTATGTTGAACCAATCGGGTAATTGAATAAAGTCGGGTTTGGGATACGCGCCAATACAAGTCGTCTCGATGGGCATGGTATGCACTCCGGTGATCCTGCAGTGATCCAACTGCAGTCAGCGTTTCAATAATCGGCCAATGTTCGTCGCAAAATATCACACAACCGATCGATGTGACGCTTCTCCGAAATCAAAGGTGGAGCGACCAATCCCGAATCGCCTGTCATCTTGAGATGCAGCCCGTTGCGATAGAGGCGTTTCTGAAAATCAAGCCCACGCACACCAGGCGCCTCACCGGGTTCTAGATCGAAGCCTGCGAACAATCCATAACCCCGAATATCAGTAATCATCGCAATGTCACTCAGTGCGAATATCTGCTCCAGAAAATACCCGGACAGATCGGCCGCCCGCTCTATAAGCTTCTCTTTTTCGAAAATATCAAGGGTGGCAATACCAGCGGCACAAGCGGCGGGATGCGCCGAGTAGGTGTATCCGTGAAACAACTCAATCGCACCGTCCACGGCAGACGTCGTGATCGTCCCGTGAATCTTGTTATTGACGGCTACGGCACCCATGGGCTGCGCCGCATTGGTCAAAGCTTTTGCCATCGTCATGATGTCTGGGATCACGCCGAAGGCATCGGCGCCGAAAGGTGTACCCAAGCGCCCAAACCCACAAATGACTTCGTCGAAGATCAGCACAATGCCGTGCCCGTCGCAAATCTCCCGCAAGCGGTCCAGATATCCCTTGGGTGGGACCAGGCAACCTGTGGACCCGGCCACGGGCTCGACGATACAGGCCGCGATGGTATCGGGCCCTAATTGCTGGGCCAGCCTTTCGAGGTCTTCTGCAAGTTCCATCCCTGTTTCCGGCTGACCTTTGACGAAGCGATTCTCCGGCAACCACGTATGGCGCATGTGGACCACGCCGGGCAAACCCGGTCCGAACGCCTGGCGATTTTTCATCATGCCGCTCAAGGACACACCCGCCAGATTGACACCGTGATAGGCCCTTTCCCGCGATACGAATCGGTGCCGCTGCCCTTCACCGCGTGCGTAGTGATAGGCGTAGGCAATCTTAACGGCAGTCTCCACGGCTTCGGAGCCGGAGTTCCCGAAAAAGATGTGGTCAAGGCCCGCCGGGGTCAGCGCTGCAATCCGCCGAGCCAGTTCGAAAGACAAGGGCTGGGCCAACTGAAAAGGCGCCACGTAGGAAAGTTCTTTCAGTTGCGAATAAACAGCTTCTGCGATCTCGGGCCTGCTGTGTCCGGCGGCGCAGCAGAACAACCCGGATGAGCCATCGAGGATTCTCTCACCCTCGTGGCTGTATAAATAAACGCCCTCTCCGCGCACCACCATCCTCGGATCGGACTTGAAATCCCGATTGGACGTAAACGGCATCCAGTGGTGCTCAAAAAACTCCATGTCGTATTTCATTGCTGCGTCCTCCTCGCGCTAACGTTACACTTCGGCCTTCGACTCCCGGGGCTCCAGAGGGGCCGCACCGAAAAAGGAGTGAAGTGTAAATCATGCGAATCGGTGTTCCTAAGGAAATCAAGAACCACGAGTATCGGGTGGGGCTGGCGCCCTCCAGCGTGCGGGAACTCGTCAGCCACGGCCACGAGGTGATGGTTCAAGTGGGTGCCGGCGCGGGTATCGGTGCAAATGACGATTGGTACCATCGGCTCGGTGCACAAATTGTCGATGATCCAGCGGAGATCTTTGCAGCCGCGGAAATGATTGTGAAGGTCAAGGAGCCGCAGGTCAAAGAACGGGCCATGTTGCGTGACGGACAGATCCTGTTTACCTATTTACACCTCGCACCAGATTCCGACCAGACTGCCGATCTGGTGAAAAGCGGCGCGATCTGCATCGCGTACGAGACGGTCACTTCTCCCCATGGCGGCCTTCCCCTGCTCGCGCCGATGTCCAAGGTCGCCGGACGCATGGCGATTCAGGCCGGAGCCTACTGCCTGGAACATCCTCACGGCGGCCTTGGCATCTTGCTCGGCGGTGTTCCCGGAGTCGACCCCGCCAAAGTCGTGGTGCTCGGATCCGGTGTCGTCGGCACTCACGCTACTCATATCGCGGTGGGAATGGGCGCCGATGTTTGGGTGATCGATCGCGATCCTGAGGTATTGGAATCTCACTGGCGACAATTCGGCCGCAGTACGAACACGGTATTCTCGACCCAAGACGCGATCGAGCGACATGTGCTAGAAGCAGACCTCGTGATTGGTGGTGTGCTGATTCCCGGTGCCGCCGCCCCCAAACTGGTGACCCGGAACATGGTGCGGGACATGAAACCGGGTAGCGTCATTGTGGATGTCGCCATTGACCAGGGCGGATGCTGCGAAACCTCTCGCCCGACTACCCACGATGAGCCAACGTATGCAATAGATGACGTCGTACACTACTGCGTGGCCAACATGCCCGGTGGCGTACCACGTACTTCAACCTTTGCGCTTAACAACGTTACACTGCCTCACGTCCTGACACTGGCAAACAAAGGGTACCGGCAGGCGCTTCTTGACGATCAATATCTTCGACAAGGGCTGAACGTGTATTGCGGAAACATCACTTGCGCTGAAGTGGCCACTACCCTTGGATACGATTATCTACCGGCCGACGAAGCCTTGCACGCCTGATCGGCCGCGCACGAATTAAGTAAACCACTGAACTCCCGAGGCCAATCTGGCTTGTCTTGAAACCAATAGAGGAAATGAACCATGCCCAGAATGACCCCGAGCGAAGCCTTTGTAGAGACCATGGTCGCCCACGGAGTAACCGACATTTTCGGCATCATGGGCTCTGCATTTATGGACGCGATGGATATATTCGAACCGGCTGGCATTCGTTTCATACCGGTCGTGCATGAGCAGGGGGCTGCCCATATGGCGGATGGATATGCCAGAGTAAGCGGGCGGCACGGGGTGTGCACCGGCCAGAACGGCCCGGGGATCAGCAACTGTGTCACCGCGATTGCGGCTGCTTACTGGGCGCACTCCCCGGTTGTGATCGTAACTCCCGAAGCCGGCAGCCTGGGAATCGGACTGGGCGGTTTTCAGGAAGCGAATCAACTGCCGATGTTTCAGGAATTCACCAAATACCAGGGTCACGTAAACAATCCAGCCCGAATGGCTGAGTACACGGGCCGCTGTTTTGACCGTGCCCGCTCAGAGATGGGACCGACTCAGCTCAATATTCCAAGAGATTTTTTCTATGGCGACATTGAAGTCGATATTCCGCAGCCCGGCCCCCTGGATCGAGGTCCCGGCGGCAGCCGGAGCCTAGCCGAAGCCGCCGATCTTCTCGCGAACGCGAAATTCCCAGTGATCATTTCGGGTGGTGGCGTGGTTATGGGCGACGCAACGGAGGAATGCAGGTTACTCGCGGAACGCCTCGGTGCACCCGTCGTTAACAGTTACCTCCACAACGATTCGTTTCCCGCGAGCCATCCGCTGTGGTGCGGGCCGCTGGGTTATCAGGGATCCAAAGCCGCTATGAAACTGATCGAACAAGCCGACACGGTCGTTGCGCTTGGCACCCGGCTAGGCCCGTTTGGCACTTTGCCCCAATACGGCATGGAATACTGGCCCACCAATGCAAAGATCATTCAGATCGACGCAGACAACAAGATGCTCGGCCTGGTAAAGAAAATCTCCGTTGGAATATGTGGAGATGCCAAGAGTTCAGCGATCGCATTAATCGATCTTCTCAGAGACCGCACGCTGAACTGTGACAGCAGCCGGGACGAGCGTGCTGCGAAGATTCGTGCCGAAAAAGAAACCTGGGAACGAGAGCTCGACACATGGATTCACGAACAAGACGAGTGGAGCTTATCCATGATCGAACAAGCAGGGGAAGGCGACCTGCATCCGCGCCAGGTGCTGCGGGAACTGGAAAAAGCAATGCCCGCTGATGCGATGGTATCTACCGATATCGGCAACATTAACTCGGTCGCGAACAGTTACCTGCGCTTCGAAAAACCGCGGAGCTTCTTCGCGCCAATGAGTTTTGGCAACTGTGGGTACGCTTTCCCTACCATTATTGGCGCGAAGGTCGCGGCTCCCGACCGCCCGGCAATTTCCTACGCAGGCGACGGCGCCTGGACCATGAGCATGGTAGAAATGATGACCTGTGCCCGCCACAAAATACCGGTCACCGCCGTTGTGTTTCACAATCGACAATGGGGAGCTGAAAAGAAGAACCAGGTGGATTTCTATGGCCGACGGTTCGTAGCAGACGAACTCGAAGGTCAAGATTTTGTTGCCATTGCGCAGGCGATGGGTGCGGAGGGCATAAAAGTCAGCAAGTTAGAAGATGTCGGATCAGCGCTCACCAAAGCTGTGGATGCACAGATGAATGCTGGGGTCACAACTGTGGTTGAAATTATGTGTACACGCGAACTTGGTGACCCGTTCCGACGCGACGCGCTGAGCACGCCGGTGCGCCACCTTGAAAAATACCGGGACTATGTCTAGCCGGTGTTTTTAACTCTTATTGACGCCTGAACTCTTAATGAACCCTACCGACCGCTCTCGTCCATTTCCCGCAGTCGAGTCTCAAGCCACCCGACGATACATAAACAAAGCGGCTACAAATAGGATAACAGTGGGAAGCGCTGCACCAATGATGGGTGACACCCCGTAGCCCAGGACGATGTACCCGAAGGCTTTGTTGACAACGTAGAACACCAGCCCAACCATTATTCCGATGAATAAGTTACGGCCCATGCTGCCGGATCGCAGACTGCCGAACACAAACGGAATCGCCAGCACCACCATCACAGCGGTTGACAGCGGTAAAGTCAATTTCTGCCAGTAAGCCAGTTGATATGGCCGGGTATCCTGACTGTTTTCCCGCAGATACATCATGTATTGCCGCAACTGCTGGATCGACAACTGCTCCGGCGTGATCAGAAACGCCGACATCATTTGCGGTGTCATTGTGGTCCACCATTGGACTTGATCGAACGCTTCGACTGTACTGTCGCCCCCCGCAGCGATGGTGGTTTTGCGGAGATTGAGCAATTGCCAAACGTTGTTCCGGTAGCGCCCTCGCCCCGCATACTGCATCGACACCAGGCGATCGGTGTCGTCGAACTCAAAAATCCTGATCCGTAATAAAGTAAGGTCCGGCAGCACCTCGCCGACATTCACATATTTGCGGCCATCGCGGATCCACAGTCCGAAACTATTGTTCTGATCGATGGCGCGTTCCAGCGCTTCGGCACGACCCCGCTGTGCCGCACTTTCACTCCATGGATTGACGAACTCGCCAACCAGAATTACGGCGACCATGAAAAACCCACCAATGCGCAGCACCGAACCCGTAATTCTCGCGAGCGAGACCCCACTCGCTCGGATAACAACCAATTCCGAACCCAACGCCAGAGACGACAAACCGAGTATGGTCCCGATCAGAGCGACCATGGGAAAGGTTTCATAGGCGATTCGGGGCGCACTGAGCGCGACAAAACGAAAAACCGAGGCCAAATCGTAATTACCAACTCCGATGTCGGCGAGTTCTTCGATAAACACCATGAAAAGAAAAATGCCCATGAGCACAATAAATACCAACGACGACTGGCGCAGGATGGTTCCACCGATGTATCGATCGAGTAAACGCACGGACTCAGCCACTCGCTCCGTGATTGCCGGCGAATAATGCCCGGTTCTGTGCCCGCCGTCGGAAAAGATAAAGTGCAATTAGCGCGACCAGAAAATGCAGCATCCACAACAGGGCAAGCGGTTCCGCATGGCCCCGGCGCGACAATGCCACCAGGTATCCACCCAGATTTGCATAAGCAAAATAGGTCATGAGCGCGCTGACCATCATCAGCACACGATTCTGACCTTGTCCTCCGTAACCCAGCGCAAGTGCCAGCAACATGAGAACCGGCAAGATTGCGATCTTCGAGAGTCGCCAATGCAACTCCGAGCGCAGTTCCAGATTGTGCCTCTTCTCCCACAATGCCAGCGTGTCCCAGCCCGCGAGCCGAGTCCGGGTCGCTGGTATTGGCCGATCATCTATGAACAGGCCGTATGTCTCGAACTCGATGGACTGATAGCCGAGTTCGCCGGGGCGGCCATCGTAGCGGGCACCGTCATGCAACAACAAATAACTGCCCTTGCCCGCCTCGGCCAGTATCTTCTTCGCGGTCGATGCGATCACGACACCCTCTGACCCTTCAGACCGAACCCAGGCGAAGATATTTCGGTACAAACCCTCATCAGGGTCGTAACTTTCAACAAAGTACACCCCATCACCACCTAAATTTTCCGTGAAAACCCCGGGTACGATACCGCTGACATCGCTGCGACTTCGAAATTCGTGCTCCACATCGTCCCCGCTACGCAAAGCCAGCGGCGACAGGTACAGCGAAAACCCGCCGATCACGATGCCCAGTATGACGAGCAGGTAAAAAGTGGGTCGTAGAAAACTTGCCAACCCCAAGCCCGCGGCAGCAGCGACGACGGTCTCTCGATCCCGCGACCAGCGGCCGAGCACCAATAACATCGCGACATAAACTGCCAAAGGTGCGATGATGTCCAGGTGGCTCAACAGCCGCAGAACCAGCAACGTCAAGACACTATTCGTTGGGATGGTCCCCTCGGCCACCAAACGGAAATAGCCTACTACCCGGATTACCAGGAAGATAGAAAGCACCAGCACTGCCACCGCACCGGTGTTCTGGAGCACTTCCCGGGAAAATGCACGATGGAGAATCAAAACTCAGCGTACTACCGATTGCTTTGACAGGATTGCGAACCTCGCACCACAATACTGCAGGATTGTACGGTTTCGCGGTCACGGGTGCAGGTGCAGCAGCTGCCGGTGTCCAAATACACGTTCTACAGGGATCAGGAGAATCATGAAGTACACCATCACGACCGGCGATTGCGCCGATATTTCCACCGACTGCCTGGTTGTCGGTGTCTATGCTGGCAGCAAGCTCACACCCAGTGCAATCGCTGTTGATCAGGCAGCTGGCGGGCTACTGAAGCGCCTTGCGAAGCGCGGCGATATCGAAGGCGCATCAGGCCACACTTTGCTGGTGCCCTGCGAGGATGACTTGCGCGCGCCGCGTTTACTGGTGGTCGGCCTGGGGGATGCAAACCAACTGGACGCTGACGAGTTCTTGGCCGTGGTTCGATCGGCAGCGACGGCACTGCAACGAACTGGCGCCACCAATGCGGCTGTGACCCTAGCGGAAGCCAAAGTCAAACAACGGGATCTTGGAGATCGTACTCGCATCATTGTCGAAGCTTTTGCTGTATCCCGTTACCGTTTTGATCGCCTGAAAAGCAAGAAATCCAAATCGAAAAATAGAACCCTTTCAAAAATCGTCCTGCCTGTGAAGGAAAAATCTTCGGTTGCCGCCGTGCGGCGCAGTGTTCGTGAAGGAGAGGCTGTCTCGAGTGGAGTTCAACTTGCGCGTGACCTTGCCAACTTACCCGGAAATATCTGTACTCCCTCCTACCTGGCCGAACAAGCCCGCAAGCTGCAACGCAGTCACCAACTTAAGGTATCAATATTAAGTGAACCGCAGATGAGGTCACTTAAGATGGGATCACTGCTCTCTGTAACGAGGGGCAGTCGTGAGCCAGCGAAACTCATCATCATGGAATATCGAGGCGGCGCCAAAAGCTCGCCACCGGTGGTCCTTGTTGGCAAGGGCTTGACGTTTGACGCAGGGGGTATATCGCTGAAACCGGCTGGAAAAATGGACGAAATGAAGTACGACATGTGCGGCGGTGCAAGCGTATTTGGAACCTTACTCGCGACAGCTGAACTCAAGTTACCGCTCAACGTGATTGGTATCGTACCCAGTTGCGAGAACCTCCCAGACGGGGCAGCCAATAAGCCCGGTGACATTGTTAAAAGCATGTCCGGACAAACGATTGAAATCCTGAATACCGACGCAGAGGGCAGGCTCATACTGTGTGATGCCCTGACCTATGCAAAACGCTTTAAGCCGGATGCGGTCATCGATATCGCAACCCTCACGGGTGCTTGCGTTATTGCCCTTGGAGACCCTGCCAGCGGTCTTTTCTCAAACAATGAACAACTGGCAAAGGGGTTGCTGGAAGCAGGCGAGTCCAGTGGCGACCGTGCCTGGCGCTTGCCGCTATGGAAGCAATATCAAAAACAATTGAACAGCCCGTTTGCCGACATAGCAAACATTGGTGGTCGCGGTGGAGGCGCAATCACAGCAGCCTGCTTTCTGTCTCGATTCACAGACAACCTTAATTGGGCCCATCTTGACATCGCAGGCACTGCCTACCACAGCGGTAATAAAAAAGGAGCCACGGGCAGGCCTGTCGGGCTACTGACCCAATTTCTGATTCAGCGTAGCCGTAACTGAGGGTACAACCTCGAATGACCGCCGGCCCACAGATCGATTTCTACGTGCTCCAGGAACAATCGCCGGGCGGTCGATTCAAACTGGCATGCCGGATTGTCGAAAAAGCCTATCGGCTGGGTCATCGAGTCTATGTGAGAACGGGCAATTCGGATGACACAAACGTATTGGACGACCTTCTCTGGACCTTTTCCCAGAACAGTTTTGTCCCCCATCAGTTAAGAGCCGAGAGCGACTCTCAAGAATCACCGGTTGTCATTGGCGAGCACCCACCAGCAGCAGAAGGCACTGATGTCGTCATCTCAGTTGCTGACGGCCCCGTATCGGACTTTACTTCGTATCTGCGGATCGTTGAGATCGTTGGATATGAGGATGACGAGAAAGCATCTGGCCGGAATCGATTTCGATACTATCGGGAACACGGCGTGGAGCCGAACACCCACCGGATCGCACGTTAGGTCGAGGATATTCCTGAGACAGAGACTCTTGGACCGCACCCGAAAAAAACTGATTGAAGAACTGATCCGTGTCGGTCGTCTCATTGATCCCGCGCCGGGCACCGGGCAGCGAAAAGGTGAAGACGCTGCGGAACTTCCCGGTATTACACAACAATCTGGCATGGACGCCCGGTCGCCGGTGGCGGATCTCGAAGGCCTGCCGGTTGTGGACGATGTCGTTGATCGACCTTATACCACCAAAGATATGTTTGCTGCCCCTGTGGGCAGTCACGTATCGAGATTAACCAGGCCTTTAGAGGGGCAGCAGCCAGCGGCGAACACATCTGGCTCCAGAGATGCTCCTGTAAGCGAGCGCGTAGGACCCGTGGCCGCCGATCTAGAAAAACAACTTAGTCAAGAAGCAACCGCGATCGGATTTCCCGTAGAAGAGCTGGCGCGGGAACTTGTTACTCTGATTGAGGATCGCGTCAGTCAGAGAAGTGGCGAACAACTGGATGACACGTTCCGTGATGAACTGACACAGGCTGTGATTGCGCAGTTAGAGGGTTGGCTGAAGTACGACTGAGCATCCGACCCGCATGAAATTCCAGTAGCACCATTGCCTTATACTCTGCCCGCCGCCGCGGTCCTAGCGGCGACTCGACTGCCTGATGACCCAAATTGACTTAGACAAAGCTTACGATCCGCACGCCATCGAGCAGGATCTATACGAGCAATGGGAAGCGAGTGGCGTTTTTTCCCCCTCGGGAAATGGCAGTCCTTTTTGCATCGTTATCCCACCGCCAAACGTAACTGGCAGCCTGCATATGGGCCACGCATTCCAGGACACCATCATGGACGCTCTGATTCGCTGTCATCGGATGCGTGGTGAAGACACCTTATGGCAACCAGGGACCGATCATGCTGGGATTGCAACGCAGATGGTTGTCGAACGACAGCTCGAATCGGAGGGCCGAACACGCCACGACTTCACCCGTGAGGAATTCATCGAGCGTATCTGGAAGTGGAAAGACGAATCCGGGGGAACGATCGCTCGACAGCTTCGCCGCATGGGCACTTCACTGGACTGGGGCCGGGAACGATTCACGATGGATCAGGATCTCTCCGAAGCCGTTCGCGGTGTGTTCGTGCGCCTGTATCAGGAAGGCCTGATCTACCGCGGTAAACGCCTAGTGAACTGGGATCCTGTGTTGCATACCGCCCTGTCAGATCTTGAAGTCATCTCAGAAGAAGAAACCGGCCATTTATGGCATCTTCGTTACCCGCAGGTGGATGGAAGCGGATCTCTAGTCGTTGCGACCACGAGACCGGAAACCATGCTTGGCGATGTCGCCGTTGCAGTTCACCCGGATGACCCCCGCTATCGGGATCAAATTGGTAAGGAAGTACGGCTGCCGCTTACGGACCGCACGATTCCTGTCATTGCAGATCACTATGTCGACCCTGAATTCGGCAGCGGCTGCCTGAAAATCACCCCGGCCCATGATTTCAATGACTACGAAGTTGGGCAACGCCACAGCTTACCGTTGATTAACATACTCAGCCCGGATGCTGCGATAGAACTACCGGGCTCCCCCTATCACGGCTTAGATCGCTACGCTGCCCGGCAACGCATCGTGGCGGATCTGGAAGACGCACAACTGATTGAGAAAATCGAAAATCATCGACTGACGGTGCCAAGAGGAGACCGCTCACAGTCGGTGGTAGAACCTTACCTGACAGATCAGTGGTTTGTTCGCATGGCCCCACTGGCCGGGCCGGCTATTGAAGCGGTCGAATCGGGCGCTATTCGATTTGTACCAGATCATTGGAGTCGTACCTACTTCGAATGGATGCGCAATATCAAGGACTGGTGTATTTCCCGCCAAATCTGGTGGGGTCACCGGATACCGGCCTGGTACGATGAGGACCACAACATCTTTGTCGATCGAGATGAGGCGGGGGCTCAAGCCCAAGCCAGGCAGAAGCACGGGCACCCGGTGCCCCTGTGCCAGGATGAAGATGTACTGGACACTTGGTTTTCGTCCGCCTTATGGCCATTTTCAACATTGGGGTGGCCTGATCAAACTCTAGAATTCAAGACGTTTTATCCCACCAGTGTACTGGTAACGGGGTTTGACATCATTTTCTTCTGGGTCGCCCGAATGATCGTATTCGGGCTTAAATTCGCTGGCGCCCCCCCCTTTCGCGATGTCTACGTGCATGGATTGGTTCGAGATGCCGATGGACAAAAAATGTCGAAATCCAAAGGCAATGTGCTCGATCCACTGGACCTGATCGATGGAATCGACCTGGATTCCCTGGTGAAAAAACGCACCTCCGGACTGATGCAGCCGCAGATGGTGAAACAAATTGAGCAGGATACGCAGCGACAATTTCCTGACGGCATTTCTTCTTATGGAACCGATGCGCTGCGTTTTACTTTTGCCAGCCTCGCGACCCAGGGCCGTGACATCCGCTTTGACGTTGGACGGATCGAGGGATACCGGAACTTCTGCAACAAGTTATGGAATGCGACTCGGTTCGTGTTAATCAACACGGACGGGATCTCTCGCTCTACGCCTGATCACTGGGAAGCAGGTGCAGCCGATGAATGGATCACCTCCAGGTTCCAGTTGGTTGCGATGGAAGTCAATCAATCATTCGATGAGTATCGCTTCGACCAGGTGGCGCAGTCTCTCTATGCGTTCGTCTGGGATGAATTCTGCAGTTGGTATCTGGAAATTGCCAAAATCGAATTGGCCGACACTTCTATTCCCAGTCAACAACATCTTGGGATGCGGCTGACGCTGTTGGCCGTATTGGACGGCTCGCTGCGCCTGCTGCATCCGCTAATGCCGTTCATCACGGAAGCCCTGTGGCAGGAGATTTCGTCGCGCACGGGTCAGCCAAGGGTCAGCATCATGACGCAACCCTACCCGTCGGGAGACCCCGGGCGGGTCAACCAGACAGCCCTGTCTGAAATCACCTGGATCCAGGATGTGGTCTCCGGGCTGCGCAACATCCGTGGCGAGATGAATATAGATCCGCACCGTAGGATTCCTGTGCTACTGCAAGGCGGCGACGCAACGGCACAAGCCTACCTAGAACGATTTCACCATCTTCTGATCGAACTCGCTCGTCTGGAGAGCTTAGAAGAAATTGCTGCCGACAGTCAGCCGCCTGAGAGCGCCACGGTACTCGTCGGCCCGATGAAGGTTTTGGTACCACTTGGCTCGATCATAGATCGTAGCGCGGAGATAAAACGGCTGGAACGGGAAATCAAGAAATTACGGAACGACCTTGAACGTTCTGAGAAAAAATTGAAAAACAACAGTTTCATCGCCAAGGCGCCGCCAGACATCGTCGAAAAAGAGCAGAGCCGTGTTGAGAGCATTCGTCATTCAATCACCGAACTTGAAAAACAGAGACAGCGTGTCGAGAGACTCTGAGTCGGCGTTTCCAGAAAGTATTCCGACCATTCTCAACCCACAGCCAGATCGACAAGCGCAACCGCTTGTGCACCGTCAAACAATACGAGAAATTCACCAGCGCGTCGTCGGTGAGAAACCACCAAATAAGTCGCAACGCTATGGGCGGCAACTCAATCTGATCGTGCGTAGGAAGTGTTGGACAGACAACCGCGACATCTTGTCCATCATGCTGTCAAATAGGCATCATAGCGGACGGCTCTGCCCCTATATTCCAGATCTGGCACCGACCCCAGTGGACCGGCCCAGGCAGGTCGTTTCACCACCACACGTTGCAAAGCAACGGACCGGGCAACGTGAAGCAGGCCACCTGCATCCTCATCATCACCGACCAGCGCGCGCAGTATCTGCAGCTCCTTTCCTGCCAGCGCTGATCGACCCTGTCGATCAGGAAACATCGGGTCCAGGTATATGACATCCGGCGGATCACATTGGGTAAACCTTCGCCGCGCATCGTCGCAGATTAATTGGAGTGAATCGGAACGCGCCGACGGAACCAAACGATCAATCGCATCTGCCAGCATCACTGCGACAACTGGTGAGCGCTCAATTGCAATTACGCGCTTGCCTAAGTGAAACAGATGAAAGGCGTCACGACCGAATCCGGCAGTTGCATCGACCACACTACGACAACGTCGTCCAATTGATCGAGCAAGGAGATCGCGACCGCTAAAGCGGCGTCTCATTCCCACTGCATCTAGCCGCAAAGGTCGCATCTGGGGCTGACTCTGATCTTGAAGAGAGAGCCCGCATCGTCCCACCTCCAAAATGAAACGACAACTCCTGTCGCGGCCTTGCGGCAATGGCAACGATTGAAGATGGGTTTCCAGCTCTCGCGCGGCCTGGTCCATCGATGAATCGGCAGCAACCACCTCTAGCCAGCCCAATGGGGCGGGTCGAGATTCAGGCTTTGACAGTGACTGATGCATGGGCTACAACGCGTCGGTGAGGCGAGATTCGGTGCGTTGAACTATTCTCCTCGGGTCAGCGCAAGGTTACAAACCATTGAACTGATTATTGAATTGACCGGGTGCCGTCGGCGGCCTTGCACTGGGAACCCTTGTGCGCGTACCGTGCAGCGGTTCGAGAGAAAACAGTTTTGACGCGGGTTCACTGAACTATGGGATTTCTCACTGGAAAACGTGCCCTGATTACGGGCCTTGCCAGTAACCGTTCGATTGCCTGGGGGATTGCCGGGGCGATGAAGCGCGAAGGGGCGGAACTGGCATTGACATATCAGAATGAAAAACTGAAACCACGGGTCGAGCAGTTCGCGACCGAGCTCGGGGCAACGGTTGCCCTTGGCTGTGATGTTGCCGATGACGACCAGATTGAACAACTGGCAACCGATCTATCCACGCGCTGGGACGGTCTGGATATCCTCGTTCACTCGATCGCCTACGCGCCCCGTGAGGAACTCGATGGTCTGTATCTTGACGCCGTGACCCGGGACGGTTTCGCCATAGCGCACGAAATCAGTTCCTACAGTTTCGCCGCCCTGGCCCGGGAATTTCGAGGCATGATGCAAGACGGTAACGGTGCGATGTTGACATTGACCTATATCGGCTCACTGCGATCCATGCCAGGGTACAACGTCATGGGCCCGGCGAAGGCCAGCCTTGAAGCCAATGTTCGATACCTGGCCCAGTCGGTCGGCTCCCAGGGTATCCGAGTTAATGGTATATCGGCAGGGCCCATCAGAACACTCGCGGCTTCAGGTATCCGCGGCTTCAAGAAAATGATGACATTTTATGAACATACAGCGCCGCTTGGCCGTGGGGTCACGATCGAGGAAGTAGGTAACGCAGCTGCATTTCTCTGCTCCGACCTTGCATCCGGCATTACCGGGGAAATTCTGTATGTTGATGCTGGCTTTCAGTCGGTCGGCATCAGCCCTTACTTTGCCAACCAAGACTGACCACACTACAGCTGATCAGGATAGATCGTTACATCGGCTGCGGCCCGCAGACCCTGCTGGAAACTGGCAAGCAGGCCCGCTCCGTCTCGGCGCATGATCAATGCTTGCATTTGCGCCCTGTCGTCGGCGCTGGCAGTTGAGGGGTCTCCGTCCATGACTGCAGATAATTGGTAAATAAGAAGCTTCCGGTCATCGATCCACCCACTGCCGTAGACAGGGCCACTTTGATCTGGGGGTGGAGCCGCATAAATAAGCGATCGGACTGATCCCACCTGTGGATCGTCTTCTTGCGTTTCGGACAGGGGTAAGGGCTGGTCCTGCCACCCGCGATCGATCAACCCCTGTGACCACCAGATGCTGCCTTTCTGCAGTTGATCGACAAAAGACACCCCCTCCAATTCGAGCGCAGCGAAGGCTCGTTGCGTGCGCAATTCCTCGACAATTCTCGCCCTGACCACCGACAGGGGTTGTAACCTTCGCTCGCGGTAATTCGCCTTTCGTACAACCGCCAAAGTATCCAGATCGACCTCCACAACTTTACTGTTCAATCCGTCTACCAATACCTCATCGGAAAATGCTGCCTCCCGTAGAGTAGGATGAGCGAACAAATCTTCGCCATGCTCTAGCGAGAACCAATCACTTCGCCTGATCTCCAGCCCCAAAGCCCGGGCAGCGGGCGCCAAGCTGTCCGGCTGTTCGTAACTGATATTGCGTAGATCTTCGGCCATCTCCACAAATCGGAACTCGGCTTCCCGCCGTTTGATCTCTGTGGCGATCCGGTCGCGAACCTCAGCGTACGATTCGAGTGTTTCCTCGTTCAACCGCGTCACCTGAATGACGTGAAAACCGTAACGGGTTCGAATCGGGTCGCTGATCTGACCCTCGAGCAAGGACTCTGCCGCCTCTTCAAACGAGGCCGGCATGGTGCCCGGCTGAATGACCCCAAGATCACCTCCCCGACGGGCAGAGCCAGCGTCATCGGAATGGGTTTCGGCCAAAGCCGAAAAATCTGCCCCACCGCGGGCCCTGGCGACCAACTCAGTCGCCTTGACCCGCGCCGTCTCAACAGCCGTCTCGCCGGCGCCTTCATCTACGCTGACCAGGACATGGCGGACCGAACGGCTCTCAGGCTGTACGAATCGATCGGCACTCGCATCGTATGCCCTTCGAATCTCTTCTTCCTCCAGCACCAGTTCCGCAGCCAACGCCTCTACGGACAATGCCAAATAATCTACCTGAGTGTCGGCAGGAAGGTAGTATCTGTCGCTGTTCTCCTGATACTGGGCCTCTATGTCATCGTCCGTGACCGTGACCTGATCCCAGTAGTTCGTCAGATCGAGCACCACGTAGCGGGCATCTCGTTCCTGACGCAAGAGTCTCAGCAAATTGTCCGTGCTGGAATCGGGCACAAATGCCGTGGCGACAATGCCGCTTTCCACCTGGTTGAAAGCGGCTTGACGGCGCTGCTGTTCCTCGAAACCCGCGACCGACAAGCCCGCTCGACCCACCAGGTCATGATATCGTGCGCTATCAAAAATCCCATCTGTGCGAAATGCAGGAATTGCCTGGATCTGCCAGTTCAATTCCCGATCGCTGATCCGGTAACCACGCGAGCGGATGTACGCACCTTGCAGAGTCTCATCGATCAACTGATCGACAACCTGTCTTTTAAATCCTTCACTGGCAAAAAACTCGGGATCGAGATCACGCCCCACAAGCTGGACCAGGGTCCGCTGCTGCTGTGCCAGCGCCTGCCGATACAACTGTTGATCGATTTCGATTCCTTCAGCAGTTGCAATGATGACCTTGGAAGCACCCTCGAAGTAAGAATTAATTCCCCACAAGGCAAAGGGGATCGAGATCAGGATCACAATCGCCCAGGCAATCCAACCGCTTGCTCGGTCTCTGATCCTGCTCAGCATGAGGTGTATACGATCAACGTGTTGTGTGAAACCCAGGAAAAAAGCCAGGCCGGTGCGATCTCACCGCGGATGCCTGGCTGTTCCCGAATTAACTGTAGTGGCGGAGCGGACGGGACTCGAACCCGCGACCCCCGGCGTGACAGGCCGGTATTCTAACCAGCTGAACTACCGCTCCGGCTTGGGGCAAGGGTTCTGGCGGGTGATGCCGTCACCAATCAAACCGCGTTGGTGGGTGCTGCGGGGCTCGAACCTGCGACCTTCGCCTTGTAAGGGCGACGCTCTCCCAACTGAGCTAAGCACCCCCCTAAAACCGCGGCGAGTTTACGGCATCCTTTAGTTGTTTTCCAGCCTTGAACTTGGGCGCCCGGGAAGCCGCGATCGCAATCTCTTCACCGGTCCGCGGATTACGCCCTGTCCGAGCCGCGCGATCACTGACTGAAAACTGGCCAAAACCAACGACCGAAACCGAGTTGCCCTGGCGCAACTGATTGCCGATGGTATTGAACACACTTTCGACTGCCCCGCTGGCATCGGACTTGGTCAGCCCGCTCTCCGCTGCAACGGCATCAATTAATTCAGCTTTGTTCACTTTACGCTCCTGTGTATGTCGGTAGTTTAGTGGTCATCAATTCCCGTTACCCCTCACAACTGCGGAAGAACCTAGGTCTGAGCCAACTCAGTTCCGCCGCCAAAACGTTATAACCCGGCCAAAAATCTGGCGCAACCTCCACGGGGCGTTCATCGAAGCCACGGACGGCGGTTCAATAGGTTCAACAAATCTCGAAATTTTCCCACGCAAGCGATTGATCTGTAAGTTATAAACCGCGCTTCTACTGTTCAATTTAGACCCTTGTTGATGGCAACTTGGATCGATAAATAACCCCGGCAACAGATCAAGAAATCACCGCTGCCCGTCAGTGCGTGCGGGCATGATCATCTTGATCATCGGTTACCGGGGTTTGTTTCGATGCTTCCGTCGCGACCGTGTCCTGCCCCGGAATCGACTCCGCAAGTGGCATGCTTTCCAGAGAAAGAGCGAGGATCTCATCGATCCACTGAACGGGGACGATCTCGAGCCCGCGCTTGATGTTCTTCGGAACCTCTACAAGTTCCTTTTCATTTTCCTTCGGAATCAGCACAGTCTTCAGACCGCCGCGTTGCGCTGCCAGTAATTTTTCTTTCAATCCACCAATAGGCAACACCTCACCTCGCAGCGTTATTTCGCCAGTCATTGCGACTCCTGAATCCACGGGAATCTCAGTAATCGCCGAAAACATCGCGGTACAAATCCCCACACCCGCACTGGGGCCATCTTTCGGTGTCGCGCCTTCTGGCATATGGATATGCAGGTCCTGCTTTTGGAAAAAATCTGTATCAATACCGTACCGTCCGACTCGAGTACGAACAACGCTCATAGCGGCCTGGATCGATTCCTGCATCACCTCACCCAATTTACCGGTATAAATGTGCTTACCCTTCCCCGGCATTACAGCCACTTCGATGGTCAGGAGTTCGCCCCCAACCTCTGTCCAAGCCAGGCCGGTCACCTGCCCGACCCGGTTATTTTCTTCTACCCTGCCATACCGGTGACGGCGAACCCCGAGGTATTTATCAAGCCCACGACTCGATATTGAAACTCGCTCTTTATCCTTTTCGAGCACTAATTCCTTGGTCACCTTCCTGCAGATTTTTGCGATCTCCCGCTCCAAACCACGCACGCCTGCCTCGCGAGTGTAGTAGCGTACGATATCAGTGAGCACACCCTTGGTAATAGAGATCTCAGAATCATTAAGACCGTTGTTTCGAACCTGCTTTGGCACCAGATAACGAGTCGCAATGTTGATTTTCTCGTCCTCCGTATATCCCGAAATCCGGATAATCTCCATGCGGTCCAGAAGAGGCGGCGGTATGTTGAGCGTATTAGCAGTCGCTATGAACATGACCTCTGACAGATCGTAGTCCACCTCTAAATAGTGATCGCCAAAAGTGTGGTTCTGCTCTGGATCCAGAACTTCAAGCAGTGCCGAAGACGGGTCGCCCCGAAAATCCATTGACATTTTGTCGACCTCGTCCAGCATAAACAGCGGATTGCGCGTCTTCGTCTTGGCTAAATTCTGGATAATTTTCCCGGGCAGAGAACCAATGTAGGTCCGTCTGTGCCCGCGAATCTCGGCCTCATCGCGCACACCACCCAGCGACATCCTTAGAAACTTGCGGTTGGTCGCCCGGGCCACGGATTCCCCTAACGACGTCTTGCCGACGCCTGGAGGTCCGACCAGGCAAAGAATGGGTCCTTTGGCCTTATTCATGCGCTGCTGAACAGCCAGATATTCAAGAATACGTTCTTTGACCTTTTTCAGCCCGTAATGATCGTTTTCAAGGATCTTTTCCGCCTTGGCGAGATCCCTTGAGATCCGGCTTCTCTTTTTCCACGGTACCTGCAACAACCAGTCGATGTAATTGCGAACCACCGTAGCTTCGGCCGACATCGGAGACATCATGCGGAGCTTTTTCAGCTCCGAATCCGCCTTTTCACGGGCCTCCTTAGGCATGCCCGCTTGTTCAACCTTCTGCTGCAATTCCTCCATCTCGTTCGGTGCCTCTTCTATCTCACCGAGTTCGTTTTGAATTGCCTTCATCTGCTCATTCAAGTAGTACTCGCGCTGACTTTTCTCCATCTGCTTCTTGACCCGTCCACGAATCCGCTTCTCTACCTGGAGCAGATCGACTTCCGACTCGATGATGCCGAGTAGATGCTCCAAACGTTCTCGATCATTACCAATTTCAAGAATCTTCTGTTTCTCTTGGTTTCGGAGATTCAAATGACCGGCGACCGAATCGGCCAAACGACGGGGGTCATCGATACCGCTTAAGGAAGTCAAAACCTCCGGGGGTATTTTGGAACTGAGTTTGACGTACCTTTCAAACTGTTCCGTCACCGTGCGAATCAGTACTTCCGCCTCCAGCTCGTCTAGATCGCCGCCCTCGATCGGCTGGGTATCGACACTAAATGTTTCTTCGGTTTCTACATATTTAACGATCGACGCACGAGATACGCCTTCGACCAGAACCTTGACCGTGCCATCGGGCAACTTCAGTAACTGTAGAATGTTGGCAACGGTACCGACACCGTAGATCTTGTCGGGCGACGGATCATCATCAGAGGCATCGTGCTGCGCAGCCAGAAACACCTGTTTTCCCGCTGCCATCGCATTTTCCAGCGCCTTGATCGATTTTGCCCGACCCACAAACAACGGAATCACCATATGCGGAAAGACCACTACGTCCCGCAGTGGCAACAATGAATAACGGGTCTGAACTTCCAGCTGAGGATTTGAATCAGTTTCGTCTGTCATTTCTTCGCACTAGGTGGGTAGATAGGGTCAGTTCTCTTCATTTTGAAGCCACGCCGGCAGATTTACCTTGAACAACATCATTCTGACTCTCAAGAGAATATGTGGTTTCAAATACCGGTTTTCAACCCATGGTTGGACTTTATAAACCAGAATCAGGACTGTTGGGTAGCTCTCGGAGAATCTTCATAAACGTAGAGCGGCCGGGCATCTTCCTCAATCACGCTGGAATCCACGGACACCTTACTCACATTGTGCAATGAGGGGAGCTCGAACATGGTCTCCAAAAGCGCCTTTTCGAGGATCGAGCGGAGGCCGCGGGCACCCGTTTTGCGATCCATTGCCCGCTTGGCTACGGTCCGTAACGTTTCCTCCCGGAATTCCAGTTCAACACCCTCCAGGTCGAAAAGTTTGCGGTACTGTTTGACCAGCGCGTTCTTGGGTTCTGTAAGGATGGTAACCAGAGCATCTTCGTCCAACTCCTCGAGCGTAGCGATCACCGGCAAGCGGCCAACAAACTCTGGTATCAGCCCGTACTTGATCAAATCTTCAGGTTCCAACTCGCGCAAACACTCGCCCACTTTAGCCTCACTGGACTTGCTCCTGATATCCGCGCCAAAACCGATGCCGGACTTTTCTGACCGTTCACGAATGACCTTCTCTAATCCGGAGAATGCGCCGCCACAAATAAAAAGAACGTTGCGGGTATCAACCTGCAGGAATTCCTGCTGGGGGTGCTTGCGACCACCCTGTGGGGGCACCGACGCGATCGTCCCCTCGATCAGCTTCAATAGTGCCTGCTGAACGCCTTCGCCGGAGACATCGCGTGTAATCGACGGATTGTCTGACTTCCGGGAGATCTTATCGATCTCGTCGATATAGACGATACCGACCTGCGCCCTTTCGACATCGTAATCACATTTTTGCAACAACTTCTGAACGATGTTTTCAACGTCCTCGCCCACATACCCTGCTTCGGTCAGTGTCGTAGCATCCGCAATTGTAAAAGGAACATTGAGTTCTCGAGCCAATGTCTCCGCCAACAATGTCTTACCCGAACCCGTTGGGCCAATCATTAGGATGTTGCTCTTGGAGATTTCTACATCCCCGACAGCCTCTTCATTCTCAATCCGCTTATAGTGGTTGTAAACAGCAACCGAAAGGACTTTTTTTGCGTCCTCCTGGCCAATGACATAATCGTCAAGACGCTGGCAGATTTCCTGGGGGGTTGGGTAACGAGACGACTGGGAGTCCTGGTCTTCTAGTTCCTCCGATTCCTCTCGAATAATTTCGTTGCAGAGCTCTACGCATTCGTCACAGACAAATACCGATGGGCCCGCGATTAGCTTGCGCACCTCGTGCTGGCTCTTGCCGCAGAAAGAGCAGTAGAGAAGCTTATCGCCCTTCGATTTGCTGTCGTCGTCAGACATTAGACTGTCTCAAGGTGGACTTGGAATATCGTGCCAAACCACCGCATTGACTTGAATAGAATACTCAATACGACCCTTAAGATGCAGGGTTTCCAATGAAAATGCAAGCCGCGGCCTGAAGAAATGCTGATTAATCGACTGGCTTTCATCCCATCAGGCTCCATATCGCAGTCGATTGCAGTTCCCAAAACCCGATCGGTTACCCTTCACGACTTTCGATTACCTTGTCGATAATACCGTACTTGACTGCCTGATCACCGCCCATGAAATTATCCCGCTCGGTATCCTCTTTCACCACCTCCAGTTCTCGACCCGTATGGCGCGAAAGAATTTGATTCAAGCGCTCACGCATCTCGAGGATCTCACGGGCATGGATATCGACATCGGTCGCCTGCCCCTGGAATCCCCCCCATGGCTGATGGATCATGATTCTGGAATGAGGCAAGGCAAACCGCTTGTCGGCTGCGCCACCCGCAAGAATTACCGCACCCATGCTGGCTGCCTGCCCGATACATACCGTACTGACATCGGGGCGGATGAACTGCATCGTGTCATATATTGCCAGACCTGAATTCACTGTTCCGCCGGGCGTATTGACGTACAAGTGGATATCTTTGTCCGGATTCTCAGATTCAAGATACAACATCTGCGCCACCACCAGATTGGCTGTGTGGTCTTCTACAGGTCCAACCAGAAACACGACCCGCTCCTTGAGAAGTCGTGAGTAGATGTCGAAAGCACGCTCCCCACGGCCGGTTGTTTCGATCACCATGGGAATCAAACCGAGCCCCCGAGGGTCTTCCTGTCTAGTTGTTCTATCCTCTTTCACGGCACCTCCATATCCTGCTCCCTTTCCGTGTCCACGGCATTGGGAGAAACTGGGTTCATGAATTCCTGTAACGTCATTTCTTTTTCAACCACCTTCGCTTCTTCGAGTAACTGCTCCACCAGCAACTCTTCGACCACGATCCCCTCAAACTGACCCAGGCGGGCAGCGTCCGCATAGTACCAATCGATCACCTGTTTCGGGTCATCGTAACTCTGTGCAAGTTTCTCAATTCGTGGGCGAACTGCGAAGTCGTCGGCTTTGATGCCCCGCTCACGAACAGCTTCGCGCATCACCAGCGCCAGTCGAACTCGACGCTCGGCCGCCTCACGGTAATGCTCCCGATCAATGGCTCGATCGGACGGTAGCCCCTGCTGTTCCATTTGACCACGAAAAGCTGTTACGGCGCGGTTGATCTCCTCCTCAACCAACACTTTGGGAAGTTCAAATTCGTTGTCATCCAATAGCGCATCAAAGACTGAGCCTCGCAACTGCGCCTTTACCCGAGCGTCTGCCTCTTGCGCCAGATTCTCTCGAATCTGTGAACGAAACGCATCTTCGCTGCCTTCCGACAAACCAAACTTCTGAATAAACTCTTCGTTCACATCGGGCAACCGCGGTTTTGCCACCTCCTTGACCTGAACTGAAAAGAGGGCTTCTTTGCCGGCAACGGCTTTTACCGGGTAGTCGGCCGGAAATTCAGTCGCAATCGACAATTGTGCACCTGGCAATTGACCGTTCAACTCCGTCTCGAATTCAGGCAGCAGACCACCCTGACCCAAAATCACCGAATGATCTTTTGATTCACCCCCTTCGAATGGCTCTCCCTCTATCGTCCCAAGATAGTTAATCAGTAATCGATCGCCTGATTGTGCCGGGGTCTCTTTGGCTTCCCACTCAGTATGCTGGCTGCGCAATGTTTCTATTGTGCGATCGATATCACCCTCTTCAACCGAAAATATCGGCTTTTCAATTTTCTGGCCTCGGATGTTCAGCTTTCCAATTGTAGGAAACACTTCGACCGTTGCCACATATTCTAGATCCTCGCCTCGAGTCATTTTTTTCGCTTCGATCGAGGGCATGCCCACCGGCACTATGGATTTTTCCTGCAAAGCATCGCGGTAGGATAAATCGATCAATTCTTCGACCGCTTCCTGCAACACCTGACTCGAGAAACGGGATTCAACAACTTTACGCGGAATCTTTCCCGGACGAAAACCCGGCAACTTCGCTGTTTTTGCCAGGCGCAATATTCGGGTCTCGATTCGCTGATCCAGCTCTCCGGCCGGAACAGTGATTGTCATCCGGCGAAGGATAGGTCCTGGTGATTCAACAGATACATTCATAAATATTAGAGGTACGTGTTATCGGTCCATCAGGCATTTATCAACTGAAACAATTGGTGCGAAAGGGGAGATTCGAACTCCCACGGGTTACCCCACTGGC